>NZ_CP032616.1:2745000-3090000 GCF_003626975.1 Pseudomonas sp. DY-1
ACATGAAGGGAGCGAAGTCCTGCAGCGGACCCCAGAACAGCTCGTGACGGTTGCCGTCCGGATCAGCGAATCGCGCCAGTTCCTGCACCTTGCGGCTGACGGCATCGGCCGCGCTACCGCGCTGGACTTCCACATCGGCCTGTTGCAGCTCGGCAATGGCCTGCTCGAAGGCAGCCTTGCCGGCGACCTCCCAACCGCAGGCGCCATATCCGTCATGGTCGGCGCGCTCAACCAGGATGCGGTAGGGACGTTCGTCCATTTTCAGGTAGAGCCGCTCGCCCGCTACGGCATCCACCATCATGCCGAGCACCCCGGTGGCGTAATCGCCCCAGCGCTTCAGGTCTGTCGAGGCTACGGTGACGTAACCCAGGCCACGGATATCCATGCGGTCCTCCTCATTGTCGTTATCGCCGCGTACTCGGGGCACGGGGCACTATGGGGAGGGATTAAATCCGCAGGTCAGGAGGTGGACATCGTCCAATGGGACTAGCGCGAAAGGCGCGTGGGACGGGGCTCTGGCGTTTGCGTCAAGGCTCATCGATTGGAACGCGAGCGCGTATTTCATGGCGGCATTGAATTGCAGCCGGCGATGCCGATCAAAAGTCGGACCAACATCCTCTTTCATTGAACTTGTTTTGTTTCTGAAGTGTTTCAATGAAACCCGACAGAAACAATTCAATTACAGCCGATTACATACATACAAACAGTCCGTTACATGCACTTAAAAATAGCATTAACCACGGAATACTCCATGCCAATCAGCACCTTATAAAACTACCAATCATCTTTAAATTTGCCATTTGTCAGGCACCACAAAATAGTACTGGCGACGTTTTAGTTCTTCCTTAACATCCGGCATCGGGGGTTGTTCAAGTGTTTAAACGAGGAAGAAACATGAAATCCGCAATTAGCACCACTGCCTTCTCCAGCCTGTTGTTCTCTCTTGTCGCGCTGACTTCTTTCCAGGCCACAGCTGAAGGAGGCAGTGATCGCCTCATCCAGTACCGGGAATATCAAGTGCGCCAGCAGACGACCGAAGACGAAAGCGAGCGTTTCGCCCAGTTGGTCGAGGAAAAACCAACTGCGGCCGGATCAGGGACAGCCACAGAAGCGGCTGAACCGGCCATGAAATCCTCAAATCGCTATCAATCTCGCATCCACCATCAACGCGTGGTGTACGAGTAATCGGCCTGCAACACCCACCCTTCCTGGTGCGTTCCGCCCCGCGCCAGGAAGGGAACAGGGCGCTTGAATTCTCTTCCGAAGCCAATACTCAACTCTTCTCCATCGCTCGAAAAATCTGGTGGGAATTTCCCGCTGCCGGGATGGCTGTCGGCGCAGTAATTTAGCCGGCGGATCATTCTCGAGGGACGGCGATGGACTCACTCACCCAGGCGGTGCTCGGCGCTACCATCCAGGGCGCGCTGCTCGGACGCTGGCAGGGGCGCAAGGCGCTGCTCTATGGCGCCATGCTCGGCACCTTGCCGGACCTGGACGTGGTGATCCGCTACACGGACGCGGTGGCGGCGATGACCTACCACCGTGGCTTCAGCCACTCCATCTTCGTGCTCAGTGCCCTGGCGGCACTACTGACCTTGCTGGTACGACGATGGCGCCCCAATCCGGGATATTCCACCCAACGCCTGTTCCTCACCCTCTGGCTGGTGCTGGTGACCCATCCCTTGCTGGACGCCTTCACCAGCTATGGCACCCAACTGCTCTGGCCGATGCAGACCCCACCCATCGCCTGGTCGAGCATCTTCATCATCGATCCGCTGTACACCCTGCCCCTTTTCGCAGCGGTGATCGGTGGACTGCTATTCGGACTACGCGAGCGCACCCCACGCCTGCCCGTGGCGGCGCTGGCACTGTCGAGCCTCTACCTGCTTTCAAGCCTGGGCGGCAAGTTCATGGCCGAACAGCGGGTTCATGAGGTGCTGGAACGGGAAGGCATCCGTCCGCAGGCCATCTTCAGCGCCCCGACGCCCTTCAACACACTGCTCTGGCGCGTCACCGTGCTGGACGGCGAGGACTATCACGAAGCGCTGGTCAGCTGGTTCGACCATGAGCCGCCCAGGCTCGAGCGCATCCCCCGCGGCACCGACCTGGCCCGGCGCCTTCGGGATTCGCCACAACACGTACGCCTGGCCTGGTTTACCCACGGCATCCTGCGCTACGACCAGATCGACCAGATGCTGGTGGTCACCGACCTCCGCCTGGGCATGACCGGTTTCCATCCTTTCCGCTTCATCCTCGCGGAGCAACGCGACGGCCGCTGGCAACCGGTGGCGCAAGCGCGGCGCTGGCCGACGAGCCGGGGCGACCTGGCGCGCCTGAAGCTGCTATGGCAGCGGATCTGGCATGAGGATCAGGTGATTCCCTTATCCAGTTGGGCGGGAATGCTGCAGCGCTAGGGAATTTACTGAGTCGCGCCTCTCTCATGACGCTCGCACAGCGGCCGATAAACTCTCCAGCGCCACTGGTTGCTGGACTACCCTTGCCAGCATCGGGCCAATCCAGCGGGTACAGGACATGAAAATAAGACAGAAAATGGTCGCCTCCGGGGCAATCAGCGTCGTGGCCGCCGCCCTCCTGGGTGGCATCGGCTACTGGGGACAAACCGAGCTGGCCGACGCTCTGGCCGAGAACCAGCTCAGCGTCAGCGCACTGCGCAATCATCTGGAGGGCGACATGATGCATGACGCCCTGCGCGCGGACGTTCTGGCCGCCCTGGTGGTGCAGCCGGGTGACCAGGCCGGCGCCGATCAGGTGCGCAATGACCTGCGCGAGCACAGTGAATGGTTCCGCCGCACGCTCGGCGACAATGCCAAGCTGCCGCTCACGGCGGACATCCGCACCGCAATCGCCGAATCCCAGCCTGCCCTGGAAAGCTACATCGGCGAAGCCGAGCGGATCGTCAATCTCGCCCTGCGCGATCCGCAGGCGGCCCGTGCCGAACTGCCCTCCTTCGAGCGCAGTTTCGGCGAGCTGGAAGAGAAGAACGAAGCCCTCAGCAGCAAGATCGAATCCCACGCGGCCCAGACCCGCGCCGACGGCGAAGCTGCCGTCAGCAGTGCTGCCGCCTGGCTCGTCGGCGGCATCCTGCTGGTGATCGGCCTGCTCTGCGTGGTCACCAGTCAATTGATGCGCGCCGTGCTACGGCCGCTGGAGAAGACCGTCGGCGTGGCGCGAGCCATCGCCCAGGGCAACCTGCTCACCCAGGTCAGCATCGACAGCGACGACGAGGCCGGCCAGTTGCAGCGGGCGCTGGCCGAGATGCAAGTCAACCTGCGCCAGATGATCACCACCATCCGTAGCGAAAGCGAGGAGCTGCGCGGCACCGCGCACCGTCTCAGCAAAACCTCGCAAAGCATCGTGGATGGCGCCAGCGAGCAATCCGACAGTGCCACCAGCATGGCCGCGGCCATGGAACAGATGATCACCAACATCGGCCAGATCGCCGAACACGCGCGCAATGCGCAGAATATTTCCGCCCAGTCGGAAGACCTCGCCGGCAGTGGCGGCAAGGTGATCCTCGGGGTGGTTGAAGGCATGAACCGCATTGCCGACGCGGTCAACCAGTCCTCCAGCACCATCACCGCGCTGGGCCAGTCGTCGGAGGAGATCCACTCCATCATCCAGGTGATCAAAGGCATCGCCGAACAGACCAACCTGCTGGCGCTGAACGCCGCCATCGAGGCCGCCCGCGCCGGGGAAGCCGGGCGGGGTTTCGCCGTGGTGGCGGACGAGGTACGCAACCTGGCGGCGCGCACCGCGCAGTCGACCCAGGAAATCACCGGGATGATCCAGCGCATCCGCGAGTCCACCCAGAACGCGGTGGACAGCATGCAGACAGGCGTGGAGCGGGTGCAGGATGGCGTCGGCCTGGCGCGCCAGGCGGGCGAGTCGATCAGCGAGATTCGCAGCGGCGCTCACCGTGCCGCAGAAGTGGTGGAGGAGATTTCCCACACCATCGGCGAGCAGTCCAAGGCCAGTAACGAAGTAGCCCAGCGCGTCGAACTGATCGCCCAGATGTCGCGCAACAACAGTCAGGCAATGCTGGACCTCGCCCAGGCCGCCGACCGCCTGGATGCCGTGGCCAGTTCGATGCAATCGTCGGTGGCGCGGTTTCAGATCTGAGGTTGACGCCCCATCTTCTGCCCCTCCGCGCTGAACTGGAACCACCCTCACCCCCACCCCTCTCCCGGAGGGCGAGGGGTGACTCGCGCCACATTTCTGAAGCAGACAGCGGCCTGAAACTGAGCACTCGAGGTGAGGCAGCGACTCCGCCCCTTCAGGTGGCCGAGCGGAATCGTTGTGCAGGGGGACGAGCGGCATGAATGCCGCGAGAGGCGTGCGGGGCCATGGATGGCCTAACTCTCCGTGCCCCCGGCGCAACGATGGAAGGGAGGGCACCCGACGAAGTCGGGCCGGATGGTGGGGCAAGCGTTTGGGGTTACTTTTGCCGCGATTGGCAAAAGTGACTCGCCCGTAAAGGCGAAACAGAAAGCCGAAGCCCGCTCGGCAATGAACTGGAAACCAATCTCCAAGCCGACTCACACCGTGAACAACCAAAAGAAAACCCCGGCACTTGGCCGGGGTTTTCTTGGCAGCAACGGATTATCAACCCGCCTCGTATCCAGCGACCTTGCTGGCCTGGGCCTTGCCGCCCAGCTTCAGGCGGTAGCAGCCCCACATCACCAGCAGCCAGACCGGGATGGCGTACACGGACACCTGGATGCCCGGGATCATCAGCATGATGCCGAGGATGAACAGCACGAAGGCCAGGCACAGGTAGTTGCCCATGGGGAACCAGAGCGCGCGGAAGCCGGTGCGGACACCGTCCCGGTCCATGCGCTGGCGGAACTTCAAGTGCGAGTAGCTGATCATCGCCCAGTTGATCACCAAGGCAGCCACCACCAGAGACATCAGCAGCTCCAGGGCATTGTGCGGTACCACGTAGTTGACGATGACGGCCAGGAACGTCACCCCGGCCGACACCAGCAGCGAGCGTACCGGTACACCACGCTTGTCGACCTTGGCGAGGGAACGCGGGGCGTCGCCCTGCTCGGCCAGGCCCAGCAGCATGCGGCCGTTGCAGTAGGTACCGCTGTTGTAGACCGACAACGCGGCGGTGAGCACCACGAAGTTCAGCAAGTGAGCAGCGGTATCGCTGCCGATAAGAGCGAATATCTTCACGAAGGGGCTGCCGCTGTAGGCGTCACCGGCGCTGTTGATGGATGCCAGCAGCGCATCCCAGGGGCTCAGCGAGAGCAGCACTACCAGGGCACCGACATAGAAGATCAGGATGCGGTAGATCACCTGGTTGATCGCCTTCGGGATCACCTGCTTGGGCTTGTCCGCCTCAGCTGCGGTGAAGCCAAGCATTTCCAGGCCACCGAAGGAGAACATGATGAAGGCCATGGCCATCACCAGGCCGCTGACGCCATTGGGGAAGAAGCCGCCATGGGCCCAGAGGTTGCTCACGGCCGCCTGCTCGCCGCCGCTTCCGCTGAACAACATCCAGCACCCCAGGACGATCATGCCGACGATGGCGACCACCTTGATCATGGCGAACCAGAATTCGGCTTCGCCGAACAGCTTCACGTTGGCCAGGTTGATGGCGTTCACCACCAGGAAGAACACCGCGGCGGTGGCCCAGGTGGGCACTTCCGGCCACCAGTAATGAATGTACTTGCCCACAGCGGTGAGCTCGCTCATGCCTACCAGGATGTAGAGCACCCAGCAGTTCCAGCCGGAAAGGAAGCCGGCGAATCCGCCCCAGTATTTGTGCGCGAAATGGCTGAATGAGCCGGCAACCGGCTCTTCGACGATCATCTCGCCGAGCTGGCGCATGATCAGGAAGGCGATGAATCCGCAGATGGCATAGCCAAGGATCATCGAAGGACCGGCGGACTTGAGCACCCCGGCGGAGCCGAGGAAAAGACCGGTGCCGATGGCGCCACCGAGGGCAATCAACTGGATGTGGCGATTCTTCAGGCCGCGTTTCAGCTCGCCTGAGTGTTGCATGTCACTCATTGCGTCACCTTTTGTTGTTGTCGTGACGGGATTTCACCCGCCGGACTTGTGGTCCGGCGGAGGTTTGCAAGGCAGGTGGGTAAACCTTTACTGCGCGTCTGGCTGTACCTCCGGAGCAGCATTCCTGAATGCTTCGAGGGCGTCGCAGCGCGCTGCGATATCGAGGATGCGCGGATAGGCCGACAGGTCACAGTCGAAGCGTCGGGCGTTGTAGACCTGAGGCACCAGGCAGGCCTCCAGGTAACCCGGCCGGCTACCCAGGGAGAGCTTGCCGCCGAGGGGCTCCAGGCCCTTTTCCACAGCCGCTAGGCCGAGGGCGACCCAGTGGCGGTACCAAGCGTCCTTGGCCTCGTCTGCCACGCCCAGTTCGGCCTTGAGGTACTGCAGCACGCGCAGGTTGTTCAGCGGATGCACGTCGCAGGCGATATGCATGGCGAGGGAACGCACCAGCGCACGTTGGGCCGGATCAGCCGGCAGTAACGCCGGTACGGGGAAGACTTCATCGAGGTATTCGAGGATTGCCAGGGACTGTGCAATGCGGATTTCGCCACCAGCATTACCCGAATCCACCAGCAGTGGCAGGAGGCCTTGGGGGTTGAGATCGCGATAGGCCGCCTGGTGCTGCTGGCCACCATCCTTGACCAGGTGCACGGGTTCCTGGCGATAGGCCAGGCCCTTGAGGTTGAGGGCGATACGCACGCGGTACGCAGCGCTGGAGCGCCAGTACCCGTAGAGGGTGAGTTCAGTATTCATGGCGTCGGGCCGATTTTTTGTTTGCGCCATCTCACTCTGGCAGCGCCTGGCGAACAAGGCGCGAGATTGCGCTTGGCGCGGCGCCGAACGGTCGATCCGGAAAGTTTTCCTTACGCCACCCCGGGTGTGTCGATACCGCCTGCCAGGCGCACCACTCGCGTAAGGATTTCTTGACGGGGCGTTCATCCAGGCTTCCAGGTGCGATCCCTCCTGGCCGACCAGCGGCGATAGGCAAGAAGTTCTGGCCTGTGCCATATGAAAGCAATGCGCCACCAATCCTCGCAGGGAAGCTGCCTGATGCCGCACCTGAACGACCTGTACGACAACCTGGTTAACCTTTGCTACGAGTGCGTCCTCGACGAGGGCGCGTGGCGCTCGCTGCTGGAGGGGCTGGCGAGCGCGACCGGCCACCAGATGGGTGCCCTGTTGTTCGTCGACCAGCGCGACCAGCGACCGCAGGTCACCGCCATCAATCTGTGCGACCCGGCCAGCGTCGAGGCGTACAACGCTTACTACCACCAATACGACCCGGCCAAGGCGGTGCTGGTACCGCGCCCGGTGGGCAGTTGGTATCACGACCTGGAAGACCTCGGCCCGCAGCGCATTCGCCGCGACCC
This sequence comes from Pseudomonas sp. DY-1, assembly GCF_003626975.1. NCBI lineage: Bacteria > Pseudomonadati > Pseudomonadota > Gammaproteobacteria > Pseudomonadales > Pseudomonadaceae > Pseudomonas > Pseudomonas sp. DY-1. The sequence continues at coordinate 2,752,410 of NZ_CP032616.1, forward strand.
GTACTATCAGGAGTTTCACATCCCCTTCGGCATGAACAACATCTCCTGCATCAAGCTGCACGAGCAGGATGGCTCGGGCATCTACCTGTCTCTCCTGACTGCGGTGGGAGCGGCTTTGCCGGAGATGCTGCAGCGCGACCTACTGCAACGCCTGAGCCCTCACCTGCTGCGTGCGGCACGGATGAGCAATCGACTCCAGGAGCTGAAGCTGGACGTGGCACGCCGCGACCTGCTGCTGGAGCGCCATCCAGCGCCCGTCTGGCTGCTGAATGGCGAGGGGCGGGTACTGTTCTGCAATCGCGAGGCGGAACGACGCATAGGCCAGGCGGCCTTCGCTCTGCAGGACCGCCACGGACGCTTGCATGGCAAGACCCTGGACGGGCGCCTGCAAGCGCTCATCCGCCAAGCTACCGGGTCCGACGGCAAGCGCCGCGCTGGTTGGCTGAACCTGGCCGGCGATCCACCCGCTCGCCTGTTGGTGACGCCGGTCCCCGAAGCGTCCGGGCTGGCGCCCCGACGCAGCAGTCCCCTGGCAATGCTGGCACTGCTGGAAAACCGGCCAGGAAGCCAGTGGCTCGCCGATCTGTTCCAGCTCAGCCCAGCTGAGCAGCGTCTGGCCGAACTGCTCCTCCAGGGACTGACACCGGAGGCGTGCGCCGAGAAACTCAACGTCTCGATCAACACCGTGCGCACGCAACTGCGCGCACTTTTCCGCAAGACCGAAACAGAACGCCAGGCGGAACTGGTCACCCTCCTCACTCGCTTGCAAGGGCTCTGAATAGTGCTGTCCAGTCGTGCCGAAAGCACGATTTCATCTATATGGATGATTGCAGGCAGATAGCCATCAACTAAGGTTCAACTCGAAGTGAATATCTGCCTTCATCCCGCGTGACGGGTCTAGGAATCCACGTCTGGCCAGAGGAGATGGCAAGTGGAAGAGATCAGTGATCCGGAAGAGTTGAACAAAGGCATAGAACAACAACAGCGACTTCACGACGAGCTGGAACAAATCAGGGCCGAACGTGAGCAGTTGCGCCTCGAGAAGCCGACGCCTCCCCGCGAGGCGGAGCCGCCACCGAGCAATATCCTGCCGTTTCCCTACCGTAAATTGCCGAGCCCAAGTCTGCGCTGCGGCAACGCCTTGCTGCAGGACTATCTCTATGGCGTGGAATCCGACGCTTTGCGCACCCTGCCGGAAGAGCGCACCCGCCAGTTGTTCGACTTCGCCACCGGCGCACCTGCGGCCCGTGCCCTGCGCTGCCGACGGCGCATGTTGGCCCGCGCCCTGGATGACACCTGCCTGCGCGCCGGCAAGGCGGCTCGCATGCTGTGCATCTCCGGCGGTCATTTCCGCGAGGCGGAACTAGCCCGTGAACTGCGCCATGGACGCTTCGGCGAAATGATGGTGTTCGATGACGATGCGGCGCGCCTGGAAACCGTGCGCAGGAGCTATGGCGCGCTGGGCGTACTCACGCGTCACGGCACTCTGGACCAGTTGCTGGCAGGCGAATGCGGATTCGAGGGCTACGACCTGGTGTACTCCGCCGGAGTCACCGAGTTGCTGGATGACCGCCGTAGCGAGCGCCTGGTGAATCGGCTGTTCCAGGCCTTGCGGCCGGGCGGACGCCTGTTGCTGGCCAACTTCCGTCCCGGGGTCAACGGCATTGGCTTCCTTGAGGGGCTGCTGGACTGGCGCCCGCAATACCGCCACGACGTGCAGATGCTCAGCCTGCTGGACGGCGTCGACTACAACCAGATCGCCTCGGCGCGCGTATTCCACGATATCGGTCAGCGCGTGGTGTTTCTGGAAGCAGTGAAGTACGGCTAAGAGGATGGGCGTTGCGGGTCGGGTGCACCGAGCGCCAGCAATGTCAGGCCCCACGACTGTTCCGCTTGTGACGCCGAACCGGTGCGCATGGCGCACCCTACTGCTACCGATTGGCGTCGCCTTCTTCAGCCTGGGCGTGGGAGCGGATTCAGTCGCGATTGAAATCGCTCCCACCATTCAGCCCTGTTGCAGGTGCCCGTAAAGCTTGGCGTAGAGACCACCTTCAGCGATGAGCTGCTGGTGGTCGCCGTCCTCGGCGATGTGGCCGCCGTCGAACACGAGCACCCGGTCGGCCTGCTTAACCGCAGACAAGCGGTGGGCGATGATCAGGGTGGTGCGTCCGTTGAGGAAGGTGCCGAGGGCCTGGTGCAGGGCGTACTCGGTGGCGGCGTCCAGGGCTGAGGTGGCTTCGTCGAGGATCACCACCTTCGGCTGGGCCAGCACCATGCGGGCAATGGCCAGCCGCTGCCGCTGGCCGCCGGAAAGGCGCACGCCGGATCGACCCACCACGCTGTCCAGCCCCATGGGCAGGTTACGGATGGTTTCGGCCAACTGGGCGATTTCCAGGGCGCGCCAGCAGGCCTCGTCGCTGCGCTCGCGGCCCATGGTCAGGTTGGCGCGCACGCTGTCGTTGAACAGCGCCGGGTGTTGCAGGACCACCGCGACGTTGTCGCGCACTTCGGCCAGGCCGATCTCGTCCAGCCGGCTGCCGCCAAAGCGGATCTGCCCGGCCTGGGGCTGGTAGAGCCCCAGCAGCAATTGCACCAGGGTGCTCTTGCCGCCACCGCTGGCGCCCACGATGGCGACCTTCTCGCCAGGGGCAATGGACAGGTTGAGGCCATCCAGCACCGGTTCATCGCCATAGGCGAAGCGCAGCCCCTTCACTTCGATCCCCACGGTCTCGCGGCCCCGGAACGGATCGACGCTCGGGTTGTACTGGGGCTCGTCGGCACGGGCCAGCAGCTCGTTGATCCGGCCGAGCGCGGCGCCGGCTGCATAGTAGGAATACTGCAGGCCGAGCAACTGCTCCACCGGACCGATCATGAACCAGAGGTAGCTGAACACCGCCAGCATCTGGCCAATGGAAAGGTCGGAGAAGAGCACCGTGAGCATGGCCGCGGCGCGGAAGAAATCGATACCGAACTGGAACAGCAGGCCACTGGTGCGCCCCGCTGCGTCGCTCTTCCACTGGGACGCGACGGCATAGTCACGGACTTCCTGGGCGCGCTGGCCGAGGCGGCCGAAGAAGAAGCCCTGGCGGTTGCTGGTACGCACTTCCTGGATGGCTTCCAGGGTTTCGGTGAGCGCCTGGGTGAAGCGCGCGGTGCTGTCGTTTTCCAGCTTCTTGAGGTGCTTGACCTTCTTGCCCAGTTGCACCGTGGCGTAAATCACCAGCGGGTTGAACAACAGGATCAGCAGCGCCAGCTGCCAATGCATCCAGACCAGGATGGCTGCCGTGCCGGTGAGGGTCAGCACTGCCACGAGGAAACGGCTTAGCGTCTCGCCGACGAATTTGTCCAGGGTATCCAGGTCGGTCACCAGGTGAGCGGTGACGGTCCCACCACCGAGGCTCTCGTATTCGCCGAGGGATATACGTTTCAAGCGTTCGATCAGGCGGGTACGGATGCGATAGACGATGTCCTTGGCCAGTCGCGCGAACAGGCGTGCCTGCAGCACGTTGAACACCAGGGCCATGCCACGCAGCAGCAGGGTCACGACCAACATCAGGCCGATGTAGCCGACGGCGCTTTCCCAGGGCTGGGGCAGGAAGTTGTCCATGAAGCGCAGGGCAGCATCGCCGCGCTGCAGCAGCACTTCATCGACCAGCAACGGCAGCAGCAATGGAATGGGCACGCTGCAGAGTGTGGCCAGCACGGCGACCAGATTGGCCAGCCAGAGGGCCCTCTTGTGGTGCAGGGCCAGACGACGGATTTCCGCCCAGCTCAGGCGATCAGGCATGGGCACCCCGCTCCAGCCAGCGGCCCAGCAAAGGCGCGAGTTCATCAAGTGGCTGGTAGCCGTTGGTCAGTAGCGCAAGCTGGCCGTCACGCTCGGCCAGCAGGGTAGGAAAGCCGGCGATACCGAGGTCCTGCACCCAGGTGAAATCGGCGACCGTCGCCTCATGGCTGGTGGCGGCATCGAAAGCGGCGGCGAACTCGATGCGCGGAATGCCGATCTGTTCGGCCAACTCCACCAGGACGGCGGCCTGGGTCACGTTGCGACCCTCCGCGTAGAAGGCGTGCTGGATTCGCTTCACCAGCGGCCAGGCCAGCTCCGGCGCCAGGGAGCGGGCAACCACCAGGGCGCGGCAGGCCGGCTCGGTGTCGTAAATGAAGCCGTCGGGCATAGCGCCTTCGAAACGGAAGGGCTGCCCGGTGGCCTGGTTGACCGCCTGCCAATGTTCGAGGATGTAGCGCTTGGTCTGGGCATCCAGTGCAGCGCCCTGGCCGGTACGCAGGCCACCGGCCACCAGGTGCAGCTGAATTCCGGCTGCAGCAGCCTGCTCGGCGAGCGCCGTGACCACCGGGGCGAAGCCCCAGCACCAGGAACACATCGGGTCCATCACATAGAGCAGGCGGGCGTTAGGCAAGCTCAGTCCTCCAGGGCTTGACGCGGGTCTCGGCCGATCGGGTGAGGCAGATTGCGGGCCTTGGCCAGTTCGATCTGCTTCTGCCGCTCGATGGCACTGGCACGGGTCTTCTCACTCAGGCTATCCCAGCAGTGCGGGCAGCTGATGCCGGCGGCGTAATGCTCCGACCGGCGATCTTCCACGGAAATCGGGTTGCGACAGGCATGGCACTGGTCGAAATCCCCTTCCGAGAGATCGTGACGCACGGTGACACGGTTATCGAAGACGAAGCAGTCGCCACGCCACAGGGTTTCTTCCTGGGGCACTTCTTCGAGGTACTTGAGAATGCCGCCCTTGAGGTGGAAGACCTCTTCGAAGCCCTGGCCGAGCATGTAGCTGGAAGCCTTCTCGCAGCGGATGCCGCCGGTGCAGAACATTGCGACCTTCTTGTGCACCGCAGGGTCGAAGTTGGCCTTGATGTAGTCGGGAAACTCGCGGAACGACTTGGTCTCGGGGTCGATGGCGCCCTCGAAGGTGCCAATGGCCACCTCGTAGTCGTTGCGTGTATCGATCAGCAGCACTTCGGGGTTGCTGATCAGGGCGTTCCAGTCCTTGGGGTCGACGTAAGTGCCGACATTCTGGTTAGGGTCTACGCCGGGCACGCCAAGGGTGACGATTTCCTTCTTCAGCTTGACCTTGGTGCGATAGAAGGGCTGCTCATCGCAGTAGGACTCCTTGTGGTCCAGGTCCACCAGGCGCGGATCGATCCTGAGCCATGCAATAAGCGCGTCGATGGCTTCACGCGTGCCGGACACAGTGCCGTTGATGCCTTCCTCAGCCAGCAACAGGGTGCCCTTGACGCCATTATCGAGCATGGTCTTGAGCAGGGGTTCACGCAGCGCGACGTAGTCCTTCAGGGTGACGAACTTGTACAGCGCCGCAACAACGATCTGGGTCATGCGGTACTTCCTCCAGTGGTCGCCCGCGTAAAGGGCGGACCGGGTGACAGAAACGACAGCGCCGGCTGGGCCGGCGCTGTGCGAAGTCTATCAAAAAGCCGCGGGCCGGAGGCTGCGTGAAATGGTCTCAGGCGCCGAATGGAAGTTCGAAAACCTCGGCGAGGCCGCCGCGACCAGACGCAACACGGTATTGGCAAATCAGACAGTTTTACTCAGTGATCGTGCTTGCTGCCGCCACGGCAGGTCGGCGAATCCGGCGCGGCGCCCTGCGCGGCCCACTCCTCGGGGGTGTAGGTATGCAGGGCCAGGGCATGGACTTGCCCCATCAGGTCGCCGAGGCTGGCGTAGACCTTCTGGTGGCGCTTGACGGCATTCAGCCCGGCGAACACCGGGCTGACGATCACCGCCTTGTAATGGGTTTCCAGGCCACGACTGTGCATGTGGCTCTCGTCCAGCACGTCAAGGTGCTGCGGTTCGAGGGCCTGCAAGGCGTTCAGGATGCGGTCACGCATGGACATCGATCGACTCCGCTTACTGCTTCTTCTTGTCCTGGGGCGCCAGTTCGCTGGTCATGTCGCTCAGCAACTTGTTGACCTCGGGTACGGCGGCTTCCAGGCGGCCCTGGGTGAGCTGGGCGGATTGCTGGGTCAGAGACGGCATCTTTTCCAGCACTTTCTTGCCCAGGGGGGATTCATAGAAGGTGATCAGTTCCTTCAGTTCGCTCTCACTGAAGTTGCTGGTGTAGATCTTCACCAGTTCAGGCTTCAGCTTGTCCCAACCGACGGCCTTGTCCAGGGCAGCATTGGCCTTGGCCTGATAGCTCTCAAGGGTGGCCTTCTTGCTCGCGGGCGCCTGGGTCTGCTGGAAACGCTGTTCGAACATCTGCTGCACCTGGGCATAGACCGGAACGGTCAGCTTGTCGGCACGGGCGAGCTTGAGGAAGCGCTCGGCATCGGCGGCATGGCTGGCGGCATCGGCCAGGACCTGGCCACTGGCGCAAGCCAGCAGTACGGCGGTGCAGAGAACGCGAAGCTTGGTCATTGGGTTTCCTTGTCTGGGCTCGGATGACGGGGTGCTGCCCCGGGGCTGGTCATTCTGCGCTCAAGCGGAGATCGGGCTCAAGCAGCGGCTTTTTTCGACAACCGTGTGGCAAAAATGTGCAATACCGCACTCCACGAAGATGTTGTCAAAATGCCATCACTTGCTCATGCTTCCGCCCACTGGGCATGCTTTGGCGACTAGGAAATCTGCCGGCCCCATCGACGGAATTTCCGATGAGGTGCAATCAGTTTCAACAAGTTCCGTACGAAAAGTCACCAAGCGCAGACCGATTTCGTCGAGAAACTGAAGTGCCCAGGCTTCGCACACACATGGACGTGCCCGATGAACAGCCATATATCCACCCTGCCGCCGGGAATTCCCGCGCTCTGCGATGCCCGCGGCAAACTCGCGCCCGCTGCTGTCGGCTGGTCAAGTCGACCACGCTTGAACTGCGCGATCCCCGGTAACTTCGGTCGTCGCAAGCGCTGGAACCACTGGTGCATCACCACCCCGCGCTGGATGCTCTCGCTGACCCTCGCGGACCTGGATCTCCTGGGCTACGGCGCCGCGTACTTCCTCGATCTCGATACTGGCCAGGCGGTCGCCCATACCCAGTTGCGGCCATTCGCCCTCGGCTGCCGCCTTCCGAATACGCCGCTGGAAAGCCACAGCTTCGATCATCCCCATCTGCAGATCCGCGTCGACGAGCACCCCGGCCGCCTGAGCCTGCGAGTGGAAGCGCCAGACCTTGGAGGCCAGCCGCTGCACGTCGCCCTGGATGTCCTGCGTCCGGCTCATCTGGATTCTGTGAATCTGGTCGCCCCCCTCCCCGGCGGCTGCTTCCATGCCAGCAGCCGCCAACTCGGCCTGCCCGCCAGCGGCAGCGTGCAACTGGGAACACGGCATTACGACTGCATTACCGGCCATAGCTTCGCCGCGCTCGATTTCGGCCGTGGCGTCTGGCCCTTCCATAGCCAATGGACCCGCGCCGCTTTCGCCGCCCCAGGTGGTATCGCCGGTAATTTCGGTGCCGGCTGGACCGACTCGAGCGGCCTGACCGAGAACGCCCTTTGGTTCGGCGGCAGCCTGTCCAAGCTCGACCGTCCCGTGCAGATCGAACAGGCACCGAACAACCCCCTGGCGCCCTGGCGCCTGTCCACCGCCTGTCGCCGGGTAGAGCTGACATTCACGCCGCGACAGCTGCACCAGGCCCGTCCGCGCCTGGGGCTGTTCTATGCCAACACGCGGCAATGGTTCGGCCGCTTCGACGGCGTGCTGCGCAGCCCGGATGGTGAATGCGTGCCAGTGACCAACGCCCTCGGCTGGTTGGGGGCCACCCACGCGCGCTGGTAATTGCCCGAACGGTTGAACCGAGTGCGGGAGAGAGAGCCTAAACTGCGGAATCAATAGCCGGAGCCAACCCAAATGAGCCGCACAGAAACCGACAGCCTGGGGCCAGTCGAAGTCGCCGACGACGCCTATTGGGGCGCCCAGACCCAACGTTCGCTGGAGAATTTCGCCATTGGCGGCGAACGCATGCCCCTGGCGCTGGTGCACGCCCTGGCCCTGATCAAGAAAGCCGCCGCGCGGGTCAACGGCCGCGACGGCGACCTGCCGCCGGACGTCGCACGGCTGATCGAACAGGCTGCCGACGAAGTGCTGGCCGGCAAGCATGACGACCAGTTCCCCCTGGTGGTCTGGCAGACCGGCAGCGGAACCCAGAGCAACATGAACGTCAACGAGGTGATCGCCGGCCGCGCCAACGAACTGGCCACCGGACAGCGCGGCGGCAAGAGCCCGGTCCACCCCAATGACCACGTGAACTTCGCCCAGAGCTCCAACGATTGCTTCCCCACCGCGATGCATATCGCCATCGCCAAGGCGGTGCAGCAGGAGCTGCTGCCGGCCATCGCCGAACTCTCCGGTGGCCTGGCCGAGCAATCGGCGCGCCACGCGCACCTGGTGAAGACCGGCCGTACACACATGATGGATGCCACGCCGATCACCTTCGGCCAGGAACTCTCCGCCTTCGTCGCACAGCTCGACTACGCGGAGAAGGCCATTCGCGCCGCCCTGCCCGCGATCCTGCAACTGGCCCAGGGTGGTACCGCCGTAGGCACCGGCCTGAATGCCCCCCACGGTTTCGCCGATTCCATGGCCGCCGAGCTGGCGGCGCTGTCGGGGCTGCATTTCGTCTCGGCACCGAACAAGTTCGCCGCCCTCGCCGGCCATGAGCCGCTGGTGAACCTCTCCGGCGCCCTCAAGACCCTGGCCGTGGCCCTGATGAAAATCGCCAACGACCTGCGCCTGCTGGGCTCCGGTCCACGTGGAGGCCTGGCCGAAGTGCGCCTGCCGGCGAACGAACCGGGCAGCTCGATCATGCCCGGCAAGGTCAACCCCACCCAGTGCGAGGCGCTGTCGATGCTGGCCTGCCAGGTGATGGGCAATGACGTCACCGTCGGTTTCGCCGCCAGCCAGGGGCACCTGCAACTGAACGTGTTCAAGCCGGTGATCGTGCATAACCTGCTGCAGTCCATTCGCCTGCTCGGTGACGGTTGCCGAAACTTCCAGCAGCACTGTGTGGCCGGCATGGAGCCGGATGCAGCACGCATGGCCGACCACCTGGAACGCGGCCTGATGCTGGTCACCGCGCTCAACCCACACATTGGCTACGACAAGGCTGCGCAGATCGCCAAGAAGGCCTACACGGAAGGGACCACCTTGCGTGCAGCGGCTCTGGCGCTGGGCTACCTGACCGAAGAGCAGTTCGACGCCTGGGTGAGGCCGGAAGGCATGCTGGAGGCCGGTCAACATGGTTGAGACGGTCAAGCACGGCGCCACGCCGCTGGAAGGTGATGGCAAGCGCATCCTGATGATCCTCGGCACGCCCAAGGGCGGCAGCCTGTGCCATGCCTTGAGCGAAGCCTACGCACAGGGTGCACGCAGCGAGGGTCACGTGGTACGCCTGCTGAAGCTCGGCGAGATGCATTTCGACCCGGTGCTGCGCGAGGGTTATGACCAGAGCCAGAACCTGGAGCCCGACCTGCTCGAAGCGCAGCGGCAAATCCACTGGGCGGAACACCTGGTGTTCGTCTACCCGGTCTGGTGGGGCGGCCTTCCGGCGCTGCTCAAGGGCTTCTTCGACCGCGTATTCCTGCCCGGTTTCGCCTTCCGCTATCGCGGTCAGTCACAGGCCTGGGACAAGCTGCTGACCGGGCGAACCGCCGACCTGCTGGTGACCCTGGATACACCGCCCTGGTACTTCCGCTGGATCTACGGCGCGCCGGCGCACAGGCAGATGGTGCGCACGATCCTCGGCTTCTGCGGCATCAGGACGCGCCGCCTGACCGAGTTCTCCCCGGTGCGCCCCTCCTCGGAGGAGCAGCGCCAGACCTGGTTGCGCAAGGCGGAAACGCTCGGCACCCGCTGCTAGGCTCCTGCTGCCTTTGGAAGTGGGAGCGAATTCATTCACGAATGAATCCGTTCCCAGCGTCCATTATTCCCCGCCCACCAATGCCGCCTGACGACGCGCGCGCCAGCTGCGCACCAGCGAAGGGGCCAATGCGGTGAGGGCCGAACCCAGCACGACGAACAACGCGCCGGCATAGGCGATCAGGTTGATTTCTTCCGGCTGCACATGATCCGGCCAGAGTGCCGCGCAGGCGGCGACGCTGGCGAAGGTCACCAGCGGGGTGATGGCCAGGGTGGCACTGACCCGCGAGGCTTCCCAGTGGGCCAGGGCTTCGGCGAAAGCACCGTATGCCACCAGTGTGTTCAAGCAGCAGGCCAGCAGCAGCCAGCCCTGCAGCGGGCTGAGGTTGAACAGTTCCATGGGGTGCGCCCAGGGCGTCAGCAAGGCGGCGCAGCCGAGGTAGATCACCATCATCACCTGCGCCGAGCTCCAGTGACTCAGCAATTGCTTCTGAGCCAGGCCATAGAAGGTCCAGACGAAGGCCGACAGCAGGATCACCAGTACGCCCAGGGTGTACTCGCTCATGGAGGTCAGCAGTTCTTCCAGTCGCTGATTGAAGAACAGGCCGAAGCCGAGCACCGTCACCACCAGGCCGAATGCCTGCCCAAGGCTGAAGCTCTCCTTGAAGACAAACAGGCTGCTCAGCAGGAACAGGATGGGCGCTACCTGGATCACCAGTTGCGTGGTGCCTGGGCTCAGCATGCGCAGGCCGATCAGGTAGCACACGTAGTTGCCGGTGAGTCCTCCCACCGCCAGCACCACCAACCAGCGTCCCCGCGCACCCAGCGGGCGAATGGCCGGCAGCCTGCGGTTGGCGCCCAGGTAGAGGAACAACAACGAGCCCGCGACGACCAGGCGGTACCAGGTGACAGTCACCGGGTCCATGCTCTGCAGGACTTCCTTCAGCCAGATGGGCAGGACGCCCCAGAGCACAGCCGTGACCAGGGCAAGGAACAGGCCGTAGACCCAACGGCCGGAGGAGATATGCATGGGGACCTCAGGAGGAGCCCGCCGGCGCCGGCAGCAGGCGAAATGGAAGAGGCCATTCTAGAAGGGTCGGGTTCCAGGGCACAGGAACAGTTTCGGTCCTGTCAGTGACACAACTGTACCTGTCGCACCGGCCCCAGTTCCGGCAGCCGCCTGTCGAACCCCGGAGCAAGCGCGCCAGCGCTGATTAGACTCAAATAGCCAATGCATGACGGAGGTGGTCCGATGTTCGGTCGACGTGCGTGCGACGTGGCCTCAAACACCCACTATCGGAGTGAGCGGGTCAGCGCCGTGAACGGTCAGTACTTCTTTTCCACCCGAGAGGGAACGCTGGAGGGGCCCTACTTCACACGAGTGGATGCGGAGCGGGAAATCGCGCTGTACATCCGCCGCATCCAGCAATCCAACACCCTCCTCGCGCTTCGGGGCCGATAAGTGCCCCGCAATGAAAGAACCCGCGCCAGGCGCGGGTTTTTCTTGTTTGGTCGACTCCGTCTGGCTTCCTGCCGCTGTGGGAGCGATTTCAATCGCGAATGAATTCGCTCCCACAGGTCGCCCCGACAGCGAGCCCAGGCCTTAGCGGTAAGCCTCGAACAGCCCGGTGGCGCCCATGCCGCCGCCGACGCACATGGTGACGATGCCGAAGCGCTTGTCGCGACGCTGCAGTTCGCGCACCAGGTGGCCGACCTGGCGTGAACCGGTCATGCCGAATGGGTGGCCGATGGAGATGGAGCCGCCATTGACGTTGTACTTCTCGTTGTCGATCCCCAAGCGATCACGGGCATAGAGGCACTGGGAAGCGAAGGCTTCGTTCAGTTCCCACAGATCGATATCGTCTACAGTCAGGCCCTTGGCCTTGAGCAGCTTCGGCACCGAGAACACCGGCCCGATGCCCATTTCGTCAGGTTCGCAACCGGCAACGGTGAATCCGCGGAAGTATGCAATCGGTTTCAGGCCCAGCTCCAGCGCTTTGTCCAGGCTCATAAGCAGGGTCATGGAGGCACCGTCGGACAGCTGCGAGGAGTTGCCGGCGGTCACCGAACCGTCCTCGGCAAATACCGGTTTCAGGGACGACAGGCCTTCCAGGGTGGTATCGGCGCGGTTGCAGTCGTCGCGATCCACCACGCCGTCCAGGATGTTCTTCTGGCCGGTGGCCTTGTCCTCGACAAAGTACTTCACGCTCATTGGCACGATTTCATCGTTGAACAGCCCCGCGGCCTGGGCGCGAGCAGTGCGCTGCTGGCTTTGCAGGGCATAGAGGTCCTGCGCTTCGCGGGTGACGTTGTAACGGCGCGCGACGATTTCGGCGGTCTGCCCCATGGGGTAGTAGATGCCGGGGTGTTCGAGCTTCAGGCGCGGGTTGACGAAGTTGTCCTGGTTGATGCTCTTGAGCGTCAGGGTGATGGACTCGACTCCGCCGGCCACCATCACGTCGCTGCAACCCGAAGCGATCTGGTTGGCAGCAATGGCGATGGCCTGCAGACCCGAGGAACAGTAGCGGTTGAGGGTCATACCGGCGACGCCGACGCCCAGTCCCGAAAGGACTGCCACGTTGCGGCCGATATTGTGGCCCTGGGCGCCTTCGTTGGAGCCAGCACCGACCACGCAATCGTCCACCAGCGCCGGGTCGATATCGTTGCGCGACAGCAGTGCGTTCACGCAATGGGCGGCCATGTCGTCCGGCCGGGTCATGTTGAACTTGCCGCGGAAGGACTTGGCCAGGCCAGTCCGCACGCTGTCGACGATCACCACTTCACGCATGACGCACCTCGTTCCAGTTGGGAGGGATAGTGGGGGCGAGAATAGTTCCGGCCCATATTCTGGCACCACGATCATTCACCCCGCGTATGCGCGCCCATCCTCTGCTCAGTCCTTCTTGAAGGCGGCCTCCAGCGCATCGTTGATGGTGCGCAGAACCTTTACCCGGGCGTAGCGCTTGTCGTTCGCCTCCACCAGGGTCCAGGGCGCGATCTCGGTACTGGTACGGTCGACCATGTCGTCGACGGCGTCGACGTAGTGGTCCCATTTGTCCCTATTGCGCCAATCCTCCTCGGTGATCTTGTAACGCTTGAAGGCCACCTCCTCACGCTCCTTGAAGCGCTGCATCTGGGTGTCCTTGTCGATGGACAGCCAGAACTTCACCAGCACGATGCCGTAGTTGTGCAGTTGTTCCTCGAAGTCGTTGATCTCGCTGTAGGCACGCATCCAGTCCGCCTGGGAGCAGAATCCCTCGACCCGTTCCACCAGTACGCGGCCATACCAGGAGCGGTCGAAGATGGTGAACTGGCCGCGACCCGGCACGTGCCGCCAGAAGCGCCAGAGGTAGGGCTGAGCTCGTTCTTCTTCGGTGGGTGCCGCAATCGGTACCGTACGGTACTGCCGTGGATCCAGCGCGCCGGTCACGCGGCGGATAGCGCCGCCCTTACCGGCCGCGTCGTTACCCTCGAATACCGCCATCAGCGCGTGGCCGCGCATCCGCTTGTCCCGCAGCAGACCGTTCAAGCGGGCCTGTTCGGTGGCCAACTGCTCCTTGTAGTCGTCCTTGTCCAGCTTGAGCGAGAGGTCGAGGCTGTCTAACAGGCTGCGTCTGTCCAGGCTGGACATGAGCGGCGCCGCGCGGGTGTTCGGCTTGCGCCCGGAATCCTGTTTGAGCGCAGCCTGCAGCCCTTCGAGAATGATGCGGCCGACACTGAGGCTGCGGTAATTCGGGTCGACCCCTTCGATCACGTACCACGGGGCATAGTCGCGGCTGGTGCGGCGCAGTACACGCTCGCCGAAGCGTACGAAGCGGTCGTAGACCTCGCTCTGTTTCCAGTCCAGGGGATTGATCTGCCAGCTGCGTTGGGGGTCCTTTTCCAGAGCCTTGAGGCGCTCCTTGAGTTGTTTCTTCGAGAGGTGAAACCAGAACTTGAGGATCAGCGCCCCCTCGTCGCAAAGCATGCGCTCGAAGTCTTCCGCGTCATTGATAGCCTGGTCCAGGCGGGCGTCCTTGATATCGCCCTCGACCCGGGCATGCAGCATCTGGCTGTACCAATTGCCAAAGAAGATGCCGATCCGTCCCTTGGGCGGCAGCTTGCGCCAGAAGCGCCATTGCGGCGGGCGGGAAAGCTCTTCGTCAGTCGGCCGCAGGAAGCTCTCGACGTTGATCAGGCGCGGGTCCATCCACTCATTGAGCAGCTTGACCGTCTCGCCCTTGCCGGCGCCTTCGATGCCATTGATCAGGATGAGCACCGGGAATCGCGCCTTCTCCTTCAGCTCGAACTGCGCCTCCAGCAAGGCCTCGCGCAACTCGAGCACGGCTTTTTCATAGGTATCCTTGTCAATGGAATGGCCGATCTCGGCGGATTCGAACATGCAGACCTCCTTGGCTTGATTGGGAAAAGGTAGCGGACAGACTCACGAAGGAGCGAGCTCTGTTCGCGAAAATCTCGATGACCCGATTCGCAAGCAAAGCTCGCTCCTACCCTTGCATCGACGCGCTCCGCTGTTTCGGATCAAACCGAAGCAGCCTTCCGATCAGCTACTATTCGCGCTTCGCAGTCTCGGAAACCTCCATGTCCGACTTCCACCACGCCCAACTCGACTGGGACGAACAGGGCCAACCGCTGTCGCGGGAATTCGACGACGTCTACTTCTCCCCGACCTCGGGTATCGACGAAACCCACCATGTTTTCCTCAATGGCAACGACCTCGCCCGGCGCTTCACTGAATTGCCGGCCGGTGGGCGTTTCTGCATTGGCGAAACGGGCTTCGGCACAGGACTGAACTTCCTTTGCGCCTGGCAGCTGTTCGAGCATCACGCCCCCGCAGACGCTCGGCTGCACTTCGTCAGCGTGGAAAAATTCCCTCTCTCCCGCGATGACCTCCAACGCGCCCTGGCCCTCTGGCCGGAACTGGCCCCCTTGGCCACTGAACTGATCGATCAGTACGTGGCCGTGCATCCCGGCTTCCAGCGGTTCAACCTGGCCCAAGGCCGTGTCGTGCTGACCCTGCTGGTGGGGGATGCGATGGACTGCCTGCCCGAACTGGACGCACGCATCGACGCCTGGTTCCTCGACGGTTTCGCCCCGGCGAAGAATCCGGAGATGTGGAGCCCCAGCCTCTTCGCCCAACTGGCGCGCCTGTCCGCCCCCGGCGCCACGCTCGCCACCTTCACGTCCGCCGGCTTCGTACGCCGCGCACTGAAGGAGGCTGGCTTCGCCATCAAGCGCACACCCGGTTTCGGCAAGAAATGGGAAATGAGCCAGGGCCGCTTCGAGGGGCCTGCCAGCATCGATGCCAGCAAACCCTGGTTCGCCCGCCCGCGTTTCGTACCAGAGTGCCGTGAGGCACTGGTGATAGGCGCAGGGCTCGCCGGCTGCGCCAGCGCCGCCAGTCTGGCGGCCCGTGGCTGGCGGGTAACCCTTCTGGAGCGCCACGACGCCCCGGCCCGCGAGGCCTCGGGAAACCCCCAGGGGGTGCTCTACCTCAAGCTATCCGCCCATGGCACGGCACTTTCACGGCTGATCCTCAGTGGCTTCGGCCATACCCGCCGACTGCTGCAGCGGCTGGAACAGGGCTACGACTGGCAGGCCTGCGGCGTACTGCAACTGGCCTTCGACGACAAGGAAGCACAGCGCCAGGCCAAGCTGGCCGAAGCCTTCCCCGCCGACCTGCTGCACAGTCTCGACCAAGCTGCGGCGGAAGCTGTGTCCGGAGTCAGCCTGCCCGCCGGGGGCCTGTTCTATCCCGAGGCCGGCTGGGTCCACCCGCCGGCTCTCTGCCAACTGCTGGCCGGGCATCCGAATATCCATCTGGTCACTCATGCCGAAGCCCTGGAACTGCGTCGGGAAGGCGGTCTCTGGCACGCCCGCGATAGCGAGCGCACCCTGGCCTCCGCGCCAGTGGTGGTGCTGGCCAGTGCCGCTGAAGTGCTGCGTTTTCCACAAGCTGCCGGGCTGCAGCTCAAGCGTATCCGCGGCCAGATCAGTCGCCTGACAGCCACCGCTGAAAGCGCGGGGCTTGGCACCGTGCTCTGTGCCGAGGGCTATGTGGCGCCGCCGCGTGATGGCGAACACACCCTGGGCGCCAGTTTCGACTTCCACAGCACGGACCTGCAGCCGACCGCTGCGGAACATGCGGGCAACCTGGAACTGCTGGAAGAGATTTCCCCCGACCTGGGACGCCGCCTGCACGCAGCCGAACTCCAACCGGAGCGCCTGGAAGGCCGCGCCGCCTTCCGCTGCACCACGCCGGACTACTTGCCCATCGTCGGTCCGCTGGCGGATGCCAAGGCCTTCGCTGAGGCCTATGCGGTGCTGGCCAGGGACGCGCGCCAGGTGCCGGAAGCAGCCGCGCCCTGGCTCGACGGCCTGTATGTGAACAGTGCCCACGGCTCACGCGGGCTGATTACCGCTCCACTTTCCGGTGAATTGCTGGCTGCCTGGCTCGATGACGAGCCGCTACCGGTTCCCCGAGCCGTGGCCGAGGCCTGTCATCCCAACCGTTTCGCTTTGCGCCGCCTGATCCGCGGCGGGAACGCCTGAGCATGGACTTGCTCCTGATCGAAGCCCTGGCAATCGGTAGCGTGCTCGGCCTGCTGCTGGGCCTGACCGGCGCCGGAGGCTCGCTGGTAGCGCTGCCCCTGCTGCTCAGCCTGCACTTGCCACTGCGCGATGCCATTGGCGTGAGCCTGGGCGCGGTCGCCCTGTCCGCAGCCATCGGCGCCATTCCACGCGCGCGCCAGGGATTTGTGTCCTGGCGCCCAGTGCTGTTGCTCGCGATCAGCGGGCTGCCCGGCAATGCCGTCGGTCAGTGGCTGGGCCACTACATTCCGGAGACGGTGTTGATTCTCGGCTTTTGCCTGCTGGTGCTCTGGTCGGCATGGCGCATGTGGCGCGGCGCGTCTCTTCCCAAGCGCAATGCCGGCCCGTTGCGAATTGCTCCGCTGGTAATGATTGGTGCCGGCGTCGGCCTGCTGTCCGGGGTAATGGGTGTGGGTGGCGGTTTCCTCGTGGTGCCGGCGCTGCTCTGGTACACGCCGTTGTCGATGCTGGCCGCCACCGCTACTTCGATGGCGGTGATTGCGCTGGTTTCCGGTGGAGGCTTCCTCCTCTACCTCACCGGTGCCCAGCCCCCCATGGCCCTGCTCGGCGGTCTGGCGGCCGGCGGTGCGGTCGGCGTGCTCTTCGGTAACCAGTTGGCCACGCGCCTGCGCGGCGCCACCCTGCAACGGCTATTCGCGGTGATGCTGGTGGCAGTCAGCCTGTCCCTGGCCGCCCAGAAACTTCTCTCCTGACAGGCCAAGCTATATAACCAAACGATATAAAACTCACAGAACTGCACAGGGGTCGGACCCTTTAGTGCCTTCTGCAAAAGTCGGCACGAACTCCCCAACGGCAACACCGGTAAGGACTTATGTGCGGCATTTCTGGAGAACTTCGTTTCGACAAACAACCGGCCGATCTGGCCGCCCTCGACAAGATCACTCACCATCTCGCACCCCGTGGCCCAGACGCCTGGGGCGTGCACAGCCAGGGACCGATCGCCCTGGGCCATCGACGGCTGAAGATCATGGACCTGGCCGAGGCCTCCGGGCAGCCCATGCTGGACCCCGAACTGGGCCTGGCCATGGTGTTCAATGGCGCCATCTACAACTACCCCGACCTGCGCAAGGAGTTGCTGAGCCTGGGTTACCGTTTCCATTCTGACGGTGACACCGAGGTACTGCTCAAGGCATGGCACGCCTGGGGCAAGGACATGCTGCCCAAGCTCAATGGCATGTTCGCCCTGGCCATCTGGGAACGCGACGAACAGAGCCTGTTCCTCGCTCGCGACCGCCTCGGCATCAAGCCGCTGTACCTGGCGCGCAACCACCAGCGCCTGCGCTTCGCCTCCAGCCTGCCGGCGCTGCTCAAGGGCGGCGACCTGGATAACGGGTTGGACCCGCAAGCGCTGAACTTCTACCTCAACTTCCATGCCGTGGTGCCCGCGCCCCTCACCCTGGTCAAGGGTGTGGAGAAACTGCCACCGGCCAGCTGGATTCAGATCGACGCCGACGGCAACTGCAGCCAGGGCATCTGGTGGCAGCTGGAATACGGTCCGCACGAGAGCGAACAGGGCCTTGGCATGGATGACTGGCGCGACCGTCTGCTGGCCAGCCTGCGCGATGCCGTATCGATTCGCCAACGCGCCGCCCGCGAGGTCGGCGTGCTGCTCTCCGGCGGAGTGGACTCCAGTCTGCTGGTGGGCTTGCTGGCAGAAACCGGCGTGGAGCAGCTCGCTACGTTCTCCATCGGTTTCCAGGATGCCGGTGGCGAGCGCGGCGACGAGTTCGAGTACTCCGACCTGATCGCCCGCCACTACGGCACTCGCCACCAGCAACTACGAATCGACGAGCGCGAGGTGCTGGATCAGCTCCCGGCAGCCTTCACGGCCATGAGCGAGCCCATGGTCAGCCACGACTGCATCGCCTTCTATTTGCTCTCACGCGAAGTGTCGAAGCACTGCAAGGTAGTGCAGAGCGGCCAGGGTGCCGATGAACTGTTCGGCGGCTACCACTGGTACCCGCCCCTGGCCGATACCACGGATCCGTTCAACAGCTATCGGGCGGCCTTCTTCGACCGCGCCCACACCGAATACCAGGCCACGGTACAGCCAGCCTGGCTCACCGATGACCTGGCCGGCGACTTCGTACGCCAGCACTTCGAGCAACCCGGCGCCCTCGACCCCGTCGACAAGGCATTGCGCCTGGACAGCACCGTGATGCTGGTGGACGACCCGGTGAAGCGAGTGGACAACATGACGATGGCCTGGGGGCTGGAAGCGCGCGTGCCCTTCCTCGACTACCGAGTGGCCGAACTCTCGGCGCGAATTCCCTCCCGTTTCAAGCTCGGCGATGGCGGCAAGGCGGTGCTCAAGGCTGCCGCGCGCAAGGTCATTCCCCATGAAGTGATCGACCGGCCCAAGGGCTATTTCCCGGTGCCCGGCCTCAAGCACCTGGAAGGTCGGACCCGCGACTGGGTGCGCGAGCTGCTGCTGGACCCGAGCCAGGACCGCGGTCTGTTCCAGCCAGCGATGCTCGAGCGTCTGCTTGCCAGCCCCACGGAAGACATCACCCCGCTGCGAGGCTCGAAGCTCTGGCAGATGGCTGCTCTCAATCTCTGGCTCAACCAACAGGGACTCTGAATCAATGAAAGCCCATACCCTGCACAGCCAGCGTCTCTTGCGTGGCCAGGCGCCCTCCTACCAGCGCCTTCAGGCCCAGTTGGCCGAAGGTCACCAGGAGCCACACGATGAACCGCAGATACTCCACTGCGGCTGGGGTCGTCTGCTGCTCGGCCACACCTTTCCCGACCCGACCAGTCTCGCCAGCGAGCTTTTGGCCGAACAGCCCGGCGAACGTGACATCGCCCTCTATGTCGCCGCTCCCCAGCAAGTGCTGGCCCAGGCTCCCCAGCAACTGTTCCTCGATCCCTCCGACACCCTGCGTCTCTGGTTCTCCGACTATCGCCCCGCACGCCGGGGTTTCCGCGGATTCCGCATCCGCCGCGCACAGAGCGAGGCCGACTGGCAGGCAGTCAACCAGCTCTACCGCTGTCGCGGCATGCTGCCGGTGGACCAGGACGCCATCACCCCACGCCACCTTGGCGGGCCGGTCTACTGGCTGGCCGAGGATGAACGCGACAACCAGGTAATAGGCGCTGTGATGGGCCTCAACCATCGCAAGGCCTTTCACGACCCGGAGTGCGGCTCCAGCCTCTGGTGTCTGGCAGTGGACCCGCAGTGCAGCCGCCCCGGCGTCGGCGAAGCCCTGGTACGCCATCTGGTGGAACACTTCATGAGCCGCGAGCTCAACTACCTCGACCTGTCGGTGCTGCACGACAACGCCCAGGCCAAGGCGCTCTACGCCAAACTCGGTTTTCGCGAGCTGGCCACCTTCGCGGTGAAGCGCAAGAACAGCATCAACCAAACCCTGTTTATCGGCCCCGGTCCGGAAGAGAAGCTCAACCCCTACGCGCGCATCATCGTCGACGAAGCCCTGCGTCGCGGCATCGAAGTGCAGGTAGACGATGCCGAGGGTGGGCTTTTCAGCCTCAATCACGGAGGCCGGCGCATCCGTTGCCGTGAATCCCTGAGCGATCTCACCAGTGCCGTGAGCATGACCCTCTGCCAGGACAAGCACCTCACCCATCGCACGCTGGCCCGCGTGGGTATCCGGCAGCCGTCCCAGTGCCTGGCCACCAGCGATGAGGCGAACGCCGAATTCCTCGCCGAGCACGGCAGCATCGTCGTCAAACCGGTGAATGGCGAGCAGGGCCAGGGGGTGGCCGTCGACCTGCGCACCCTGGACGAAGTGAAGACCGCCATCGCCAGGGCCGAGCATTTCGACAGCCGCGTGCTGCTGGAAAGCTGTCACCAGGGCTTTGACCTGCGAGTGGTGGTGATCAACTACGAAGTGGTGGCTGCCGCTATCCGCCGTCCTGCCGAGGTAGTGGGCGATGGCCAGCAATCCCTGCGCTTGCTGATCGAGCACCAGAGCCGACGACGCCAGGCCGCCACCCAGGGCGAAAGCCGTATCCCGCTGGATGCCGAAACCGAGCGCACCCTGCAAGCCGCCGGCTACACCTATGACGATGTACTGCCCGCCGGCACCCGCCTGGCCGTGCGCCGCACCGCCAACCTGCACACCGGCGGCACCCTGGAAGACGTCACCGCGACCCTGCACCCGGCCCTGGCCGAGGCGTCGATCCTTGCCGCGCGCACGCTGGAAATCCCGGTGGTCGGCCTGGACCTGCTGGTGTCTTCCGCCGACCAGCCGGACTACGTGCTGATCGAAGCCAACGAACGGGTTGGCCTTGCCAACCACCAGCCGCAGCCCACGGCGGAGCGCTTCATCGACTTGCTGTTCCCGCTGACGCGAGTGCCCTTGGCCTGAAACCTGTGGGAGCGAACTCATTCGCGAATGAATTCGCTCCCACGATCAAGTCGCGCCTTGGCCTCAGAAAGGAGATGTCATGAGCAAGAGACTCCCCGAACCCGACCTCGCCTACCTGCAACAGGTCCTGCTGGAGATGCTGGCCATTCCCAGCCCCACGGGGTTCACCGACACCATCGTGCGTTACGTTGCCGAGCGCCTGGATGAGATCGGCATTCCCTATGAACTGACCCGTCGCGGCACTATCCGCGCCACGGTCAAGGGCCGCCAGAACAGTCCGGACCGCGCCGTGTCGGCGCATCTGGACACCATTGGCGCCATCGTCCGCGAGATCAAGGACAACGGCCGACTCGCCCTGGCACCCGTGGGTTGCTGGTCCAGCCGCTTCGCCGAAGGTAGTCGCGTGAGCCTGTTCTGCGACAGCCGGGTGTTGCGCGGCAGCGTCTTGCCCTTGCTGGCTTCAGGACATGCGTTCAACACCCAAGTGGACAGCCTGCCGATCAGTTGGGACCACATCGAACTGCGCCTGGATGCCTACAGCACCACGCGCGCCGATTGCGAAAGCCTGGGTGTCTCGATCGGCGATTTCGTTGCCTTCGACCCCCTGCCGGAATTTACCGAGAGCGGCCATATCAGCGCGCGCCACCTGGACGACAAGGCCGGCGTCGCCGCCCTGCTCACCGCGCTCAAGGGCATCACCGAAGCCCGGCTGGTGCCGCCGATCGACTGCCACCCGCTGTTCACCATCACCGAGGAGATCGGCTCCGGCTCCGCTGCAGCGCTACCCTGGGACGTCAGCGAGTTCGTCGGCATCGATATCGCCCCGGTCGCCCCCGGCCAGCATTCCAGCGAACACGCGGTCAGCGTGGCCCTGCAGGATTCCGGCGGCCCCTACGATTTCCACCTTTCCCGGCACCTGTTGAAGCTGGGCGATGAGCATTCCATCCCGCTGCGCCGCGACCTGTTCCGTTACTACCACAGCGACGCACAGTCAGCGGTCACCGCCGGGCATGACATCCGCACCGCTTTGCTGGCCTTCGGCTGCGATGCGACCCACGGTTACGAGCGCACTCATATCGACAGCCTGGAGGCCCTGACCCGGCTGCTCGGTGCCTACCTGATGAGCCCGCCGGTGTTCGCCACCGACGCGGTCACCAGCCAGCAGTCCCTCGAACCTTTCAGCCACCAGTTGGAGCATGACGCGCAGATGGAGAGCGAGACGCGCGTCCCGACCGTGGAAAGTCTTGTGGGAAAGGGTGACGCCGGCCCTTGAAGGGCGAACCCGCCAGGAGCAAAGTGCCACCTATGCTCAATACGAAGGCTACGCGGGTGCGGTGAGGCCGTGTCGAACATCGATTTCTGCCTGGCATCGCCGCCCCTCGGCTACCTTTCGTAGAGGGACAAAGGACGAATAACAACGCGGGTGGTCACCCATGCTTCACCTCTCAGGCTGTGTGAAAACTGTCGCACTCGGTCTGGCCTTGCTCCTGCTCCTGGTCTGCCGGCCCGCCTTCGCACTGGAGGCCGCGCCTCTCGATCAGGATCAGCTGCGCCTTTCCCTCGGCCACTGGGTCGGCTACCTGGAAGACCCCAGGGGCGAACTCGACCTAGAACAGGTACGTAAGCTCCCCGACCCGGCGTTCCAGCAGGTTCGCGGCGAGCAGGCCAACCTCGGCAAGAACCGTTCGGTCTGGTGGTTCAAGGTGCATCTGGACAACAGCCGCGCCCATGCGCTGGACGGCTACCTGGAAGCCAACTACCCGCTGCTGGATAACATCCGCCTCTACTACCTCACCCCCGACGGCCGGGTGCAGGCGCAGGAGACCGGCGACCATTTCGCCTTCTCCCAGCGTCCGGTGCAGGTGCGCAACTTCTGGTTCCCCCTGCACGTCGAGCCCGGGCAGAGCACACTGATCCTGCGGGTGGAAAGCACCAGCACCATCTTCGTGCCGCTGGTGTTCAGCACCTTCGGCGCCAGCGCCGCGGCCCAGGAGAACCTCATGGGGTTCAACGGCGCCTTCTACGGCGTGCTCTTTGCCATGTTCTTCTACAACCTGTTCCTCTACCTGTCGCTACGCGAGCCGGCCTACCTCTGGTACCTGGCCTACAACCTCAACGTCGGCCTGCTCGCCGCCTGCTTCGACGGCATGCTGTTCAAACTGCTGCCCGACCACGTTGTGCTGCAATCGGTGGCGATCTACATCTTCATGTACCTGCATTGCCTGACGGCATTGCAGTTCAGCCGTCGCTTCCTCCACACCGGGTTGCACTTCCCTCGCCTGGACAAGGTACTGCGGGGGCTGATGGTGGCGACTCTGGTGGCACTGCTGAGTGCTCCGCTGATCGGCCTGCAGAGCTGGAACATCCTTGCCAGCCTCACCGTGTCGGGCATCTCCGCCTTCCTGCTGCTCACCGGCCTTTATGTCTGGCGCAAGGGTCTGCGCTACGGCTCCTACTACACCCTCGCCTGGGGCGTGCTGCTGTTCGCCTTCATCCAGATCACCACCGGTTCCCTTGGCGTCGAAGTGCTCGGACTGTTTGGCGCGACGGTAGTGAAGATCGGCGTCACCATCGAACTGATCACCCTCTCCATCGGCCTGGCCGACCGCATCAACACGCTCAAGGAAGAAGGCTTCCGCTCACGCCAGGCCGCCGAGCAGGCGGACTTCGAGAACCAGGCCAAGAGTCGTTTCCTGGCCACCATGAGCCATGAGATCCGCACCCCGCTCAATGGCGTGCTGGGCATGCTGCAGCTGCTCAAGGAAACCCCGCTGGACCGCAGCCAGCGCTTCTACGTCGACACCATCTCCAGTTCCGGCACGGCGCTGATGGCGGTGATCAACGACATCCTCGACTTCGCCCGCATCGAATCCGGCAAGCTGGAACTGGAGCACATCGAGTTCGATCTGGAAGACCTGGTGTCGGAAACCCTCGGGCTGTTCACCGCCCAGGCCATGGACAAGCGACTGGGGCTGCACCTGAGCCTGGACGCCGGCGTCCCCCGGCGCATCCTCGGCGACCCGACGCGGCTCAAGCAGGTCCTGATGAACCTCCTGGGCAACGCCCTCAAGTTCACCGCCGAGGGGCATGTCGCCCTCCACCTTTCTCTACGCCGCAGAACCGATGGCAATTCGCGCCTGGTGTTCAGCGTCAGCGACAGCGGCATCGGCATCCGTCCCGAAGCCCTGAGCCAATTGTTCGACTCCTTCGCCCAGGGCGACTCCAGCACCACCCGCCGCTATGGCGGCAGCGGTCTGGGCCTGGCCATCAGCAAGGAGCTGGTGGAAATGATGGGCGGGCACATCGAAGTGCAGAGCACGCTGCACCAGGGCACCCGCTTCAGCTTCGATATACCGTTGCAGCCCGGAGAATTCAGGACCGATGAACTGAACCGGTTGCTCGATGGCCGCACCGCCCTGCTCGCCTGTCAGGACGCGCTCGGCCTGGATGCCCTGGGGCGCCTGCTCGGGCGCTGGGGCATGCGCTGCGAACGTTGCCAGGATCCGGACAGGCTGATCCAGCATCTGGAGGATTTCGCCGTACCGCCGCTGCTGGTGCTGCAGTCTCCCTGGCCCGGCGACCCTGAACGCTGGATGGACAGGCTGCGGCCTCATCTCGAGCACGGCCAGCGCATCATGTTGATCTGTCCGCCGGAGTACTGTCAGAACCTGCCCGCGGGCGCCGGCCTGCGTCTGCGGGCCGTGGCCCAGCCGCTGACCCTGGCGCAGTTGCGCGACACCTTGCAGGAGCTTTACCGCGAGCGGCGCCTCGAAGAACGGACCCAGCAGCAGGAGGAGCGTCGCCGGGTGAGCGCGACACCCTGCATCCTGGTGGCCGAAGACAATCCGGTGAATCAGATGGTGGTGCAGGGTTTCCTCAAGAAGCGCGGCTACCTGGTACGTACCGTCGCCAATGGCGTGGCAGCAGTGGACGAGTACCAGCGCGATCCGGAAGGTATCCAGTTGATCCTGATGGACTGCGAAATGCCGGAAATGGACGGCTTCGAAGCCACCCGGCAGATCCGCCGACTGGAACACGCTCGCAACTGGCTGCCGGTGCCCATCGTCGCCCTTACTGCGCATATTCTGGAGGAACATCGCCAGGCCGGTGCCGACGCCGGCATGGATGACTTCCTCGGCAAACCCCTGGACAGCGCCCTGCTGTTCGCCACCCTCGAACGTTTCATCCAGCGCCAGAGCGTGGATGGATGACGGCGCCCGGCGGCGGCGTTAGCATTCCGCCCCCGCCGGAGATACCTCGATGCTCATCCCCTTTGACCTGCTCGAAGCCGAAACCCTGACCCGCCTGATCGAGGACTTCGTCACCCGCGAAGGTACCGACAATGGCGACGATACCCCGCTGGAGACCCGCGTCGAGCGTGTGCGCAAGGCGCTGAAGAAAGGCGAGGCAGTAATCGTCTATGACCCCGACAGCCAGCTCTGCCAGCTGATGCTCAAGCTCGACGTGCCCAAGGAGTGGCTGGAGGAGTAGCCCATCGCCCGACCACTGTAGGGGCGAATTCATTCGCCAAGGGCGGCGCAGTTGCCCCCCCGGAAGGCCGAATGGACCCTCCAGAAGAGCAGCGTCGATCTTCACAATTTCGCGGCCTGCACGGGCGGCCCCAGCGGGAGTTCGCGCACCACCTGCCCCATGCGCGTCACTTCCACCTTCAGCTTGTTCGCACCCAATAGGTAATCCACCAGGCGCTGCGGGAATGGCCAGTAGTTCAGCTCTGCCGTCAGGGTGACGGGACCAACCGCGTCCGCCGGCACCACGAAGGAGAATTCGCGGACATCGTAGCCTTTGGGCAGGATGCGGTTGTCCGAGAGGATCTGCGTGGCGTTCCAGACTTCGATGTCCAGCTCCTTGCCATCCTTGTCGCCCAGATGAACCTTGAAGTTGCGGGTGTCAGGTTCAGTGGCGCCATCGCGAACCGCACCCAAGCGGTAGAACTCGTGGCCGGCTGCGTCCACGGCATGGAAGTCGATCCAGACCTCGCGACCTTCGGGAAATCCCGTGGGCAGCTTGTGCCCGGCCCCGACATTGGCGACCTTCACCCGCACCGACGCTTCCTGGCCCGGCACCAGCTGCCCGGGAACCGACTCGAAACTGATCTCCGCGGCCTTGGCCAGGTATTCGCGGGCGCGCTGCGCCGCATCCTTCTGGCCCAGGTACTCCAGCACCGCCGCGTTGGCGCCCGTGAACCAGTGGGACGCGACATCCGCGCGCTCGGGGCCCATGATCGCCGCCTTGCCGGCGAAGCCCGGCATGTGGCAGCTCTGGCAGGTCTGGCCGCTGAAGCTGTAGGGACTCTCCAGCCATTCGTCATAGGTCCGCTCGACGGCCACCGTACTGAAGGGATGGGTGACGTTGTGGCAGGTGGCGCAGAAGTCGGAACGGGTGTGCAGATCGGAGTAAACGGTGTCGTGATAGGGCGACGTGGCGTCGCTGCGCGGGCCGAACTTGGTTGGCTTGCCATGGGCGCGCGGACTCAGGACATATGCCCCGTTATCCAGGCCGGTGCGAGCGCTGATGTTGTGGCAGGTCTCGCAATCCACGCCGGGCATGGGGTTGTGCTCGGCGGTGAAATCTACCGATGCGCGATTGACCGTCGAGTTGATCTGTCCGGTGGTCAGGCCGATGGGGGTATGGCAGCCGGTGCAGAAGTTATCCACACGCCCCTCGGTGGCCTCGCTGGCGTGTTTCAGCAATGCCCGGTAGATCGGTTCCTCCCAGGCATGGGACATCATCGAGGTACGCCACTGCTGATAGATCTGGTCATGGCAGGCGCCGCAGACCTGCGCGTCATCGAAGTCCCCTGCGTTGAGCACGACGTTGTTCGGTGTGTTGGCCCGATGCGGAAAGAACGGCATCCCCTGCTTGTCTTCTAGCAATCGAGAGCGCGCCGGCTCCAGCCACTTGTCGTCAAGGCGGGACGTTTCGGCAACGGCAACCAGGGTGGCCAGCAAGGCGAGCAGTATGCAGAACGCCAGCCGAATGCTGAGGGTTCCCAACCGCGCGGCTGGAGCTGACGGAAAGGCCTTCTTTGCCGGATCGTCCATTGCCCTGCCCCGCCTGCACATGCCTCATCCAAATAGCGCGAGAATCCGGCAGAATCACGGCAATAGCCGTTTCTTTCAGCGCAACTTAGCCGGAATTCAAACCTCTCCCCCGCATTTGGGGGCGTAAGTCAGTAGTAGATGGCGCGCGGGGCAGCGTCAAAGGACTGGCAATCGTCAGAGTTGCCCAATCGCATGGACTATCTGATTGATATATATGAAGTGATCCATTACTGAATATGACGCAGCAGGCGATGAAGTGGCGATAATTCCGTACCAGCGACAGGTCGGTCAGCCACATGAACGGCGGGCACAAAAAAGGCCGCCACGGGGCGACCCAAACAAAGCACAGAGCACCAATAGACTCTGAGGTCAGAGTGTAGAAGCTCTGCTACGAAATGATGACAGAACTCAGAAAAACAACGGGCATTTCGTCGGTAAAATCGCCGAAATTTTGCGCAATCGCTCTAGATCGCGCCATAGCCGCGCCCCCTCGATACAGATTGCCCGCACCGATCATCTTGCTGCTCCACCAGGTGCTTTCGATAGGAAATTTCGCACAAAACATCACCCTTGAGCGCCTACAACGGCCCTCGCTAGAGTCCCCAGCCATCGCGGTTGGAACCGCGACCGGGAGTCGCAACCCGAACCTCACGCAGGCCACGTCCTACCCCAAGCGTAATTGCCGTATGGTGGGCCGTGCAGGGAAGGCTTAGGCCTTGCCGGGTTTTCCTCGCGTAACCGGTTTGCGACCCCTGTACGGCCCGCCGCCCTTATGAGTCGTGACAGCAAGGAGCGGCGCCTCTATCACGCGAGGAAGCAAGGATATGCACACCCCACACGCAATGCAGACAGAGCCCCGCCCCGTTGCCCATTGCCCAACACGCAGACTGCCAGTCACCGGTTTCACCCCCCTCCCGCCGCCATCCCAGCCCTACGAAGACGTCCTGTTCATCAACGATCGCGCGCCCTCATGCCATCTGTTCGAAGCGGCCAACCAACGCATGAGCGCCCTTGGCGACTTGCTGCGGATCATCGAGTCAGGTAGCCGCAACGGCGCCCTGGCCCAGGAAACTGCGCGGCTGGCATCGGCCCTCGGGATGCTCTTGGCGGATGCCCAGGCGCTGCATGAAGCCGCCTTCCATCGCGTTCGGGAAGAAGGGCTTCGGCCGGGTGATTCGCCCACCTGATCCACCTCTTATCTACCCACCGAAAACGTCGGTCCACTTCAACAAAGCGTCGAACTGCATCAAAGATTGCCATCGGCCCTTCCCTAGACTTGGCCTGCCCGCACTCCCAGTCCCGGGAAAATGCGAGCAGGACCACCAACAACAAGAAGGAAGGTACACATGAGCGTTTACCGTAATGGATTGGCGTTGGCGTTCTCCTGGATGCTGGCCGTTGGGGCCGCGCAGGCATCCGGGCCCATTCAGGTCCAGAACACGTTCGACTCCATGGGACCGGAGATGCAGAGCTGGGTCGATGGCAAGGGCAAGACGCTCCACTACCTGGATGAAGGCCCGCGAGATGGCCTGCCCGTGGTGCTGGTCGGCGGCAATGGCACCAGCGGACGGGTACTTGCCCTCACCGACTTCCTGCGCAGCCTGCGCGAGCAACTGGACTTGCGCTTCATCACCCTGGAACGCAATGGCTTCGGCCAGACCGAGTTCGACCCCTCAGGCAATTACCAGTCGTACGCCGAAGAAGTAACGGCCCTGCTCGATCACCTGAATGTCAGGCGCTTCTCCCTGGTGGCAATCTCCGGCGGTGGTCCCTACGTGGCGCAAATCGCTTCCAGCCTGGCACCTCGCGTACGCTCGGTGCACATGGCGGCAGCCTTCTCGCAAACGGAAGGGGTGATGGCGACTCCGGCCCGCTGCGCCCTGAGCGATCAGCAGGTAGCCGAGGCCTATCTTGCCGGCCACTACGATGTGCCCTCGGTCTGGTGGGATCTGGGACCGAACACCGCGGTGAACCGTATCCATGGTTTTCTCGACGAAGCCGCCGATGAAGGTGCACGCTTCTACTACGCGAAAGGATCCAAAGGCTTCGACATGGCCCCCCTGACCCATGAACTGCGCCTGTATTGCGAACAGCCGATAGCCGACCTTTCCGCCGTTTACGCACCGGTATTCCTCTACTACGGACTCGCCGATACCACGGCCACCCCCGCCCATGCTGAATTCTGGAAAAGCCGCTTCCCGAATGTTGCCGCCGAACGCCTCTACGCGGGCGAAGGCCACGATGTCCAGTATCGGCACTGGGGCCAGATCCTCTCGGACCTGGCGTATCAGGGAAGACGCATTCTGTTGTGCAGCAAGGGCCGTTCCCAACTGGTGGATTCGGACCAGGCCCAACGTTTGCTGCAGCGCGGCGCCAGCCTGGACATCTGCGCCTGGCAACAGTCGGCCGGACGTTCTGACCAACAGCCCTGACCGCTCAAAGGCCTAGAGCCAGTATTCCCAGACGCGCCCGATACGTTCACTCACGCGGGCGCGGATGGGGCGCCGTTTCCAGCTCTCAAGGGTCAGTTCGTGCGAACTCTTCACGTCCTCCAGGAAGGCGCCTCGCATCCGCTCGCCGAAATCCGTCCCCAGCACCACCACGTTGACCTCGTGGTTGTGCAGGAAACTGCGCCAGTCCAGGTTGGTGGAACCCACGGTGGACCAGACACCGTCGATCACCCCAGCCTTCACATGCAACAGTGCGTCCTTGCGCTCGTAGAGGCGCACCCCCGCTTCCAGCAGTTCCTTGTAGTAGGCCCGCCCGGCATGGAATACCAGCCATGAGTCGGTACTGCTGGGCACCACCAGGCGTACATCGACGCCGCGCCGCACCGCCGCCTTGAGGGCGTCGAGCAGCTGTGGGTCAGGCACGAAGTAGGCGCTGGTGAGCCAGATTTCGCTCTGCGCGCTTTGCAGTGCGGAGATGAGCGTTGCGTAGATCTGGCTGTAGGGTTCTTCGGGCGAACTGCCGATGGCGCGCACCACTTCCTTGCCCATGGGCTGAATCGGCGGGAAGTAGTGGCGGGGCACCAGGGTTCCACCCTTCTGTTGGTCCCAGGTGCCGATGAAGAGCTTCTGCAGCTCAGCGACAACCGGGCCTTCGATGCGCAGGTCGGTATCGCGCCAGGGCAGCTCCCCATCCGACGGCACCTGGGTACTGGAGCCAAAGGAGCCACCGGAATACACACTGCTGATGTTGATGCCGCCGAGAATGGCGATACGCCCGTCGACGATCAGCAGCTTGCGGTGGTCCCGCTGGTTCAGTTCCCAGCCGGCCTTGGCGCTCATCGGATTGACCGGATTGAACTCCACCAGGCGAATGCCGGACTGGCGCAGTCGCTCGAAGTATTCCGGTGGAGTGCCAAGGGTGCCGACGCTGTCGTAGATCAGGTTGACCTGCACGCCACTGCGTTGCTTGGCGATCAACTTGTCGGCGAAACGCTGCCCCACTTCATCGCCTTCCAGGATGTAGGTTTCCATGTTGATGTGATCGCGGGCACCTTCGATCGCTTCGAACATGGACGCATAGGTGTCCGGCCCGTCCTGCAATAGCTCCACCTTGTTCCCCGCCGTCAGCGGGCTACCCACCAGGGTCTCTTCGATCGCCAGGTGCAGGTCGAAGATGTTGGTCTCCATCCCGGAGGCCTCGAGACGTTCGAGAACGGCCTTGCTGCGCGCCTCGGAAAGCGGGCCATGAGCGCCGTCGACCTGTACCGGCGTCTCTGGTGAATGAGCCATATCGGGATTGATGCGAGGCAATGAAGTGCAACCCAGGAGGAGCGATGAAAGCACCGCCAGGACACACGCCACTGTCCCTGATGACGGCAATTTCATTCAGCATCCTCCACCTGAGGACGGTCGATACCGGGAAAGCCGATCCGCCACTGCAAAGCGCGTTTCCGGACGGCCTTGAGCGATTCGACAGTGACTGCAGATAAAAGGTTGGAAGAATCTTCGAACGGAGCAGCAGGCGATCAGTTCGGTGCCGAGCTCGCAGAGCAGCCAGGCAATGACCAGGCCGACGCCACAGGTCATCGCCATCATGAACAGTACAGGGCAGAAACGAAGCGGTCAGGCGCGATTCATCAAACCCATCCCTGGCCGTCCATCAGCTTTGCGAGAAGCGCGGCCCCAGCAGGATGATGGTCGCGCCCATTACGCAGAGGGCAGCCCCCAACCAGTCGCTC
Organism: Pseudomonas sp. DY-1; assembly: GCF_003626975.1. Lineage (NCBI taxonomy): Bacteria > Pseudomonadati > Pseudomonadota > Gammaproteobacteria > Pseudomonadales > Pseudomonadaceae > Pseudomonas > Pseudomonas sp. DY-1. The sequence continues at coordinate 2,783,433 of NZ_CP032616.1, forward strand.
GCCAGCGGCCGGGTACGCTCCACGACGCCAAGCCAGAGCAGCGAAGCGACGATGTAGATGCCGCCATAGGCCGCATAGGCGCGACCAGCGTAGGCGGCTTCCACACGTGTCAGCAGCAGGGCGAAGAGGGTCAGGCTGAGCAGGCCGGGAACGACCCACCAGGCGCTCTTGCCCATTCGCAGCCAGAGCCAGAAGGCGTAGCAGCCGCCGATTTCGAAGAGGGCGGCGAGGAAGAACCAGAGGTAGTTGAGCATCGATGTTTTCCCCGCGAGTGGAGCCCGCCCGGTCTGGCTTCAGCCGTGCACGCCGCCTTCACGCTCCCAGGCGCAGCGCACGCGCAGGTTGTCTTCCTGGGGGCTGTGGAAGCCCTGCTCGCTTTCCCAGCGGAAGGTGTGGATGCCGTTGAGTTCGGTTTCCAGATGGACCACAGCGCTGCTCCAGTAGAGTTGTTTGAGCAACGCTTCAAACGCCTTCACCCAGAGGCTCCATTCGTATTCAACCGCCGGGTAGCTGGCACCGAAGTGGATCACCTGGGTACGGAAAAGCCCTTCGCCAGGTTGTTCGCAGCAGGAGAACATATCGCGCCCAAGGAACGGCCAGGCCTCACCGCTGGGCAGGCTGTCCAGCACTCGGCGGTTGGTCTCGCGGCGCAGGCGGTGTTCCTGATCATCGAGCGACGGCCAGTCGCGGATGCAACCATAGACGATGGATTCGGACTCCACGCGGGCACTCCAGTAAAACAGTGGCAGCCTTCTAACACAGGACTGCCACGGGAGAAAGGAATTGCGTCGAAGTCTTCAAGCCGGTCTGCGGCCAAGTAGCCAGGCTAGCGCGCACATCACCAGGGCAAGCCCTGTGATGACCATGAAAGGCGCCTGGTAGCTACCCGCCAGATCACGACCAAAACCGGCCAGGACCGGAGCGAAACTGGCCATCCCATAGCCTGCAAACAGCATCATCGCGGTCCAGCGGCTCACCGCCAGCGGTGTGTGCGCCTCATAGAGCGGCAGCACCAGGGACAGCGCGAACGAGCCACTGAGGCCCAGGCCCAGGAAGGCCGCCCAGACTTCCGGCAGCAGTGCCGGCTGGAAGCAGATCATCCCCAGGCAGACGGTGCTGACGAGGCCGCAAACCAGCAGCAACTGGTAGCGGTTGTCGAAGCGCTGGGCCAGCCAGGGCAGGATGAAGGCGCTGGGCAGCCCTACCAGCATGAACAGACTGAACAGGCTGTTGCTGCGTAACAGGCTGAGGCCTGCCTCGTGGTAGCGGGCCACCAGCCAGGTGGTCAGGGCATAGAACAAGCCAGCCTGTAGGGCGAAGAACGCCGTAATCAGCCAGGCTCGCGGTTCGCCCCAGGGCAATCCGCCCTGCCCCGCTTCGCTCGCGGTTTCAGCGCGATTCGGCACCGCCAGCCAGAGCAACAGTGCGCCAAGCGCCGGCAGGGCCCAGAAAGCCAATCCGAAATGCCATTGATCCCCCAGTAACTGAGTAACCGGTGGCGTCAGCACCGCACCGGCGGCCCCGCCAATGGTCATGCTCAGGGAGTACCAGGCGACCACGCGACCGACCTGATCATGGAAATGACGCTTGATGAAACCGGACAGCAGTGGTCCGGCCACTGCGATACCTGCCCCCATCACCACGGCACTACCGATCAGCACGCCGCTGGCATGGCTGCCCAGGCGGGCGAGCAAGGCAACGCCGATCAGGCCCAGGCACGCCGTGATCACCCGCTCCAGGCCATAACGCACTGCCAGCCGTGGCGCCAGGGGCGCGAGCAAGCCCATGCAGAGCACCGGCAGGGCCGTGGTCAGGCTGATCAGACTGCGACTGAGCGCCAGTTCCTGGGCGATGCGCTCGATCAGGGGGGCAAGGGAAGTGATGCCGGGCCGCAGATTGATTGCGGCCAGTACCAGCGCCAGCATCAGCAGCGCACGGGAAAGGGGTTTCACGGTGGAACCATCCGGGTTGGCGGTCAGGCCGGGGGAGCAACCCTACTCCCCCGATCCGCCGCCGGGCAACCCCGAGCGGCGCGAAAGCTGACCGAACGGACAGCCTCGCTTTGAACTTGCGAGATAAGGATCCTTACGCGTTGCCGTGATGCTTGGCCCGCATCTTCGCGGCCATGCTGGCCATTTCGTCGTAGAGCGCCTGGGGGTTCTTCTGCTTCACGGCCCAGGCCATGCGGCCCTGTTCGTGGGGCAGGATCATGAAGGTGCCGGCAGCGACTTCCTGGAAGATGTAGTCAGCGATGTCGGTGGCGCTGATCGGAGAGCTTTCCAGCAGCTTGCCCACCTGTTGCTTCATGGCCGGGGTCGGTCCGCGGAAAGAGTCCAGCAGATTGGTCTGGAAGAACGACGGGCAGACCACGTGCACGCCGACACCCTCTTCCTTGAGTTCGATCAGCAGGCTTTCGGACAGGGCCACCACGCCGGCCTTGGCGACGTTGTAGTTGCTCATGGCCGGGCCTTGCATCAGCGCCGCCATGGAGGCGACGTTGACAATCCGTCCCTTACTCTTCTGCAGCAACGGGAGGAAGGCCTTGCAGCCCTTGACCACGCCCATCAGGTTGATCGCGATCTGCCAATCCCAGTCTTCCAGCGACAGCTCTTCGAAGAAGCCGCCCGAAGCGACGCCGGCGTTATTGACGATGATGTCGATGCCACCCAGCTTCTCTTCGCAGGCCTGAGCAAAGGCCGTGAGCTGGCTGTAGTCACGAACATCGCAGCGCTGTGTGAAGCCATCGCCGCCGGCTTCGCGGACCAGCTTGAGGGTTTCGGCCAGGCCGCCTTCGTTGACGTCGGACAGGGCCAGCTTCCAGCCCTCGCGCGCCCAGCGCAGGGCAATTTCGCGACCGAGTCCGGAACCGGCGCCGGTAATCATGATGCGGTTGTGCATGGTGAGGTGCCTTTCTGCTTGTGCGGTAGATGAACCGCAGTGTAGCGAAGGCAATAGTGCAGCCACCCCTGAATCACGGCGCTGAATGATGACGGCAAACGCAGCTAGCGGCGCTGGATCAGGCGCCTCGCCAGCAGCCCGTACGGCACCAGGTTGAGCAGCAGCACGAATGCCCCGAGCCAGAGCTGGATGCCCGGCGTCAGCCCGGCGGGGTAGATCATCGGTACCAGGTAGTGCTCGATGAACCCGCCGCTGTACCCCTGCTCTCCAGCCGCCAGGCGCAGACGATTCTCCAGCGGCGTGAGCGGGCAGATCAGATGGAGAAATTCCACCGTGGCTCCCCAGGCCACCGCAGGCAGGTGCAGCAGAGCCAGGCGCGGCCATTTCAGCACCAGCAATCCGCCCGACACCACAAAGAGGATAAAGGCCAGATGCAGCAGCAATACGGCGTCAGCGGCGATCCGGTAACTCATGGCTTGGCATCCACAAAGTCGTTTTCCTTGAACCATCACGAAAGGTGGTCAGTCGGTTATTACAGGCGCATCAATTTGCCACCAACCATAACGCGACGTGCCCCTGGCAATCCCAGATACCGAGGAAACATTGCCCATGATCACCATTCTGCTGCTCGTCATCCTGATCCTGCTGCTGATTGGCGGCCTGCCAGTCTTCCCCCACTCCCGTAACTGGGGCTACGGCCCATCCGGCATGGTCGGGGTGCTTCTGGTCATTGTGGTAGTGCTGCTACTGCTCGGGATGATCTAGCCAGCCATTCTGCGTCTGGCTCACCACTGGACCTGTAGGAGCGAGCTTGCTCGCGAATAGTCCGGGCACGATCTTTCGCGAGCAAGCTCGCTCCTGCACAAAGTGCCAATCGGAGCATTTCGGCTCCGGTGACTCATGACCAGGTTCTAGGTAGGTGGTTTCCGAAGTTCAAATGAAAAGGGCGGCCCGAAGGCCGCCCTTTTTGTGGCGCAAGAGTCGTGGATCAGTGGGCTACCGCACCGCTGGCACCCAGACCGGTCTGGGAACGTACGAACTGCGGGTAGAAGCGCGCACGTTCCTCGTCTGCGGCTGCCGACTTGTCGGTAATGGAGAAGAACCAGATACCGACGAAGGCAACGATGATGGAGAACAGCGCCGGGTACTCGTAGGGGTAGATCGCGGTCGCATGGCCGAGGATCTGAACCCAGATGGTTGGGCCGAGAACCATCAGCGCAACGGCGGTGATCAGGCCCAGCCAGCCGCCGATCATGGCGCCACGGGTGGTCAGTTTCTTCCAGTACATGGAGAGGATCAGCACCGGGAAGTTGCAGCTGGCGGCGATCGAGAAGGCCAGACCCACCATGAAGGCGATGTTCTGCTTCTCGAACAGGATGCCGAGGCCGATGGCCACGAAGCCCAACACCACGGTGGTGATCTTCGATACGCGCAGCTCGTCCTTCTCGCTCGCCTTGCCCTTCTTGAACACGGAAGCGTAGAGGTCGTGAGACACAGCCGAAGCGCCAGCCAGGGTCAGGCCGGCAACCACCGCGAGGATGGTGGCGAAGGCCACGGCGGAGATGAAGCCCAGGAACAGGCTGCCGCCTACGGCGTTGGCCAGGTGTACCGCCGCCATGTTGTTGCCGCCCAGCAGTGCGCCGGTGGCGTCCTTGAAGGCCGGGTTGGTGCTGACCAGCAGGATGGCGCCGAAGCCGATGATGAAGGTCAGGATGTAGAAGTAGCCGATGAAGCCGGTGGCATAGAACACCGATTTACGGGCTTCCTTGGCGTCGCTGACAGTGAAGAAGCGCATCAGGATGTGCGGCAGGCCGGCGGTACCGAACATCAGTGCCAGACCCAGGGAGATCGCAGAGATCGGATCTTTCACCAGGCCACCGGGGCTCATGATGGCCTCGCCTTTCGGGTGGACCTTGATGGCCTCGCTGAACAGGGTGGCGATGTCGAAGTTGACGTGCTTGAGCACCATGATCGCCATGAAGGAGGCGCCCGAGAGCAGCAGCACGGCCTTGATGATCTGTACCCAAGTGGTAGCCAGCATGCCTCCGAACAGGACGTAGAGCACCATCAGGATACCGACCAGGACCACGGCCACGTGGTAGTTGAGGCCGAACAGCAGTTCGATCAGCTTGCCGGCACCCACCATCTGGGCGATCAGGTAGAAGGCCACCACCACCAGCGAACCGCTGGCGGACAGGGTGCGGATTTCCTTCTGTTTCAGGCGGTAGGAAGCCACGTCGGCGAAGGTGTACTTGCCGAGGTTGCGCAGCCGCTCTGCGATCAGGAAGAGAATCACCGGCCAGCCCACCAGGAAGCCGATGGAGTAGATCAGGCCGTCGTAGCCGGAGGTGAACACCAGGGCGGAAATACCCAGGAAGGACGCCGCCGACATGTAGTCACCGGCGATTGCCAGGCCGTTCTGGAAACCGGTGATGCTGCCACCGGCGGTGTAGAAGTCGGAGGCCGACTTGCTGCGCTTGGAGGCCCAATAGGTGATGTAGAGGGTGGCGCCGACGAAGGCGACGAACATGACGATGGCCGAGGTGTTCAGCGGCTGCCGCTGGACATCACCCTCGATGGCACCGGCAGCCCAGAGGGCCGGCGCCACAACCATCAGGCCGAGGACGGCAAGGATGCGCGCGATCATTACTGGACCTCCTTGAGGATTTCCGCGTTCAGACGGTCGAACTCGCCGTTGGCACGGCGGACGTAAATACCGGTCAGCACGAAGGCGGACAGGATGAGACCGACACCGATCGGGATACCCCAGGTGACAGGAGAGTCAGTGCTGATGCGAGTGCCGAGCAACTGCGGCTCGAAGGCGATCAGAAGAATGAAGGCCAGATAGAGGCCGAGCATGATGGCAGAGAGTATCCAGGCGAAGCGTTCTCGCTTGGACACCAGTTCCTGAAAGCGCGGATTCTCTTGAATCCGCTTGTAGGTGCTGTCGTTCATTATTGTTGTCCTCCACAGCGCGGGTTGCTGGTGAGCCAACAATAGAACGGCCGTACATGCGCAACAGACGACCTTAGTCTTACTCGGGGCGATTCTCGACCAAGGTCGTACTCCATCCATACAGCAAAACTATCAACGCCATGCTGGATGAACATTTCCATGTATAACGCAATGGACCTAGCCTGAGCTCACCGAATAATCATTCTCATTATCGAGGTGCGCCATGCTCAAGACCGTGACTTTCACTATCATGCACTTCTGCATCGCCTTCAGCGTGGCGTACGCCCTGACCGGCAGCATGACGGTCGGCGGCCTGGTCGCGGCGGTGGAGCCGCTGTGCAACTCGGTAGGTTTCTACTTCCATGAGAAATTCTGGAAGCGCTTCGAAAAGGCCGACAAGCCGACCCAGGAAATACCGAAGCACGCCTGGTTGCACCACCACGCATGACGCCGCGATCTCTAACTCGCGAGATCGCGGACTCTTTCTAACCCTCATGAAATCCCCTGTGCGGATTTTCCGGCTGCCGCCGTAGGAGTGTGGGGGGCTAATCCGCTAAGATGCGCGGCTTTGCCCCCCACGCAAGCACCCTTAGCCATGAGTCAGAACGACCGCTTCCCTGCGCTCCCCTACCTGCTTTCCTTCGTGATTGCCACGCTCGCCCTTGCCGGCCTCTGGTACGGCCTTGGCAAGCCGGTGATCCTGCCGGATGCCGCCACCCCCAGCCACAAGCTGCAGTGCGCCTCCTACAGCCCGTTCGACAAGGACCAATCACCGTTCGACCAGCCCTTCGTGCTACGCCCCGAGCGCATGGATGCCGATCTGGCCTTGCTGGCGACCCGTTTCCACTGCGTGCGCACTTATTCCATGACCGGTCTGGAAGCCATCCCTGAGCTGGCGCGCAAGCACGGCCTCAAGCTGATGCTGGGCGCCTGGGTGAACGGCAACCCGGTGGATACGCAGAAAGAGATCGACGCACTGGTCAAGGCGGCCAATGCCAACCCGGACGTGGTGCAGTCGGTGATCGTGGGCAACGAGACGCTGTTGCGCAAGGAAGTCACCGGCGCGCAACTGGCCACGCTGATCGGACAGGTCAAGGCCCAGGTGAAGCAACCGGTGACCTACGCAGACGTTTGGGAATTCTGGCTGCGCCATCCGGAGGTAGCGCCGGCGGTGGACTTCCTCACCATCCACCTGCTGCCATACTGGGAAGACGATCCCGCTGGCATCGACCAGGCCCTGCGCCATGTCGGCGAAATCCGCCAGGTATTCGGCAACAAGTTCGCTCCCAAGGACGTCTTCATCGGCGAAACCGGCTGGCCCAGCGAAGGCCGACAGCGCGAAACCGCCGTGCCGAGCCGGGTCAACGAAGCCAAGTTCATCCGTGGATTCGTCGCCATGGCCGAGCAGAATGGCTGGGGCTACAACCTGATCGAGGCCTTCGACCAACCCTGGAAGCGCGCCAGCGAAGGTGCGGTGGGCGGTTATTGGGGTCTGTTCGACGCCGACCGCCAGGAGAAAGGCGTGCTCGCCGGCCCGGTCACCAATCTGCCTTACTGGCCCATGTGGCTGGGTGTTTCCGGCCTGATTTTCCTCGCGACCCTGGCGCTTGCCGGCCGACCCGCCTCCGCGCGCGCAGCACTGGTGCTGCCGCTGCTGGCGGCAACCGGTGCGGCGTGCATCGGCCTCTGGGGCGAAATGGCACGGGTCACCAGCCGCTTCGTCGGCGAATGGGCCTGGGCAGCCTTCCTGGTCGGTCTCAACCTGATGGTCCTGGCACACGGTGCCATGGCGCTGTCGGCTCGTGGCGGGGTACGCAGCCGCCTGTTCGACTGGCTGGAAGCCCGTGGCGGCTGGTGGTTGTTAGCCTCCGGCTTCGCCGGCGCGGTGCTGATGCTGGCGCTGGTATTCGACGCCCGCTACCGCAGCTTCCCCAGCGCCGCCCTGCTGCTACCGGCCCTGGTCTACCTGTTCCGCCCGGTAGCCGCCCCGCGCCGCGAAATCGCCCTGATGGCGGTGTTGGTCGGCGCCGGCATCGTGCCCCAGCTCTATGAAGAAACCCTGGGCAACGTCCAGGCCATCGGCTGGGCCGTCGTGAGTGCTCTGCTGCTGGGCGCCCTGTGGCGCAGCCTGCGGGTTCGCGGTTGATCCGGGACGTGGTCCGCCCCTATGGGAGCGAATTCATTCGCAATTGAAATCGCTCCCAGAGGCACGACATTCATCCTTCACCGGAAACAAAAAAGGACGCCCAAGGCGTCCTTTTTTACTGCGTGCTGGAAAACTCAGGCGTTTGCCGCCACCAGCTCAGGCTGGCGCCGCACCAGACGCAGGCCGGCGATGACGCAGGCGAACACGGCGAGGCTGGCGGTATAGAGCACCAATGCCGGCAGCGCGAACAGCAGGGCCAACAGGGCCAGGAGCCAACCGGCGCGACCCCGGACGAAGAAGGCGACGAGAGCGGCGCCCAGACCGATCCAGGCGATCACGCGGAAATGAATCAACAGACCCAGGCCTGCGCGAACCTGGCATTCCCAGCGCTGAGCCTCATCAACGCACAACCCGACCCATTGGCCGTCCTCCATCAGGACGAAACGAACGCCGTAGCTGGCGGCCAGCCAGAGCGGCAGCAGGATCAGCAGCAGGATGAGGGACGAACGGCTGGACATGGTGATCTCCGAATGGGTAAGCGGCGCCAAGGATACCCCCACGCCCACGCTATGCAAGGACCTTCCAACCATCAGTAACAACCTGGACTGACATACGGCCCGCACTCTCGGAACTTGCAGTTGTCATAGGCTCGGTATTCACTCATCACGTTCTCTTATAAGGAACATGGCCCGGCAGCCCTGAACGGGGCGGGACCAGGGGAGAGGCTGGAGCCTGCACATGACTGCGGGATCGGGCCTCCGCAGAAACTGTACAGGGACCCTTCCTATGCTCCGTCTTCGCCTCGCCGCCCTGCTGGGCAGCCTGACCTTCTGTGCCCACGTGCTGGCCACGGACCTGGATGCGGCAAGCTACGGCTTTCCGATCAGCAACCCATTCGAAGCGACCATCGCTACGACGCCGCCGGACTTGCGCAGCAAAGTGCCAGCGGACGAAGACATCGACCAGGCTGACTACGATCTGAAGCTGCGCCCAGAGCGTGAGACCGAATTACCCGACAATTTCTGGTCGGTGAAGAAACTGCGCTACCGCCTCGCCCAGCAGAAAGGCTCCGCCCCGCTGGTCTTCGTCATCGCCGGCACCGGCGGTAATTACACCAGCACCCACGCCGAGAGCCTCAAGAAGCTGTTCTATGGCGCCGGCTACCACGTTGTGCAGTTGTCCTCGCCCACCAGCTACGACTTCATGGCCGCTGCCTCGCGCCACGCCACGCCCGGACTTACAGCCGAGGATGCCGACGATCTCTACCGGGTGATGCAGGCCGTGCGCGCGCAGCATCCGGGCTTGGAGGTCACAGACTTCTACCTCACCGGGTACAGCCTTGGCGCCCTGCAGGCAGCTTTCGTCAGCCACCTGGATGAGACCCGTCGCAGCTTCAACTTCAAGCGCGTTCTGCTGCTGAATCCACCGGTGAATCTCTACACCTCGGTGACCAACCTCGACCGTCTGGTGCAAACCCGCGTGAAAGGCGTCGACGACAACACGACCTTCTATCAGGTGGTGCTCGGCAAACTGACCCGCTACTTCCAGCAGAAGGGCTACATCGATCTCAACGACGCGCTGATGTTCGACTTCCAGGAATCCAAGCAGCGGCTGTCCAATGAACAAATGGCAATGCTGATCGGCACCTCGTTCCGCTTCTCATCTTCGGATATCGCCTTCACCTCGGACCTGATCAACCATCGCGGCCTGATCACGCCGGTGAAATACCCGATCAGCGAGGGCACCAGCCTGACGCCTTTCTACAAGCGCGCCCTGCAGTGCGACTTCGATTGCTACATCACAGAGCAGCTGATCCCTTACTGGCGCGCCCGCTATGACGGCGGCAGCCTGACCCAACTGATCAACCAGGTCAGCCTCTATGCCCTGGAGGACTACCTGAAAGGCAACAGCAAGATCGCCGTCATGCACAACGCCGATGACTTGATCCTCGGCCCGGGCGACCTGGGTTTCCTGCGTCGCACCATGGGCGACCGCCTGACCGTCTATCCCCACGGCGGCCACTGCGGCAACCTCAACTACCGCGTCAACGGCGACGCCATGCTGGAGTTCTTCCGTGGCTAAGAAAGCACTCTTCATCGCCCTGCTGTTGACCAGCGGCCTGGCCTGGGCCCAGGAACCCGATCAGGACGGTTTCACCCAGCCACTCAAAGACCTGAAGTTCAACCCCGGCCTCGACCAGCGCGAGTTCGAGCGCTCGACCCTGGACGCATTGAACGTCTACGACCCCTACGAGCCCTGGAATCGGCGGATCTACCACTTCAACTACCGGTTCGACGAATGGGTGTTCCTGCCCGTTGTGCACGGCTACCGGTATGTCACGCCAGGGTTCGTGCGCAGCGGTGTGAGCAATTTCTTCAGCAACCTGGGCGATATTCCCAACTTGCTGAACAGCGTGTTGCAGCTCAAGGGCCAACGTTCCATGGAAATCACCGGGCGCCTGCTGCTGAACACCACCATCGGCGTAGTCGGTCTCTGGGACCCAGCCACGCGCATGGGGCTGCCCAAGCAGAACGAGGACTTCGGCCAGACCCTTGGCTACTACGGCGTGGGTGATGGCCCCTACCTGATGTTGCCGATCCTCGGTCCATCCAACCTGCGGGACACCGGTGGGCTGGTGGTGGATTACGTGGCCGACTACCAGATCAACTTCCTCAATGTGCCGGAAGTCAGCAGCGACCATCCAGAAATCACGGCGCTGCGGATGGTGGACAAGCGCTACACCACCAACTTCCGCTATGGCCAGCTCAATACCCCCTTCGAGTACGAGAAGCTGCGCTACGTCTACACCCAGTCGCGCAAGTTGCAGATTGCTGAGTAGGTCGCCGGCCTCGGCACCTGTGGGGGCGAATGAATTCGCCCCCACAGGAAATCAGAAACATCGACAAAAAAGATAGGAACAAAGAAAAAAGCCGCACCATTGATTCAATTATCAGGCGTAGCATCGCGCTCATTCCAACCTTGAGGAGGTTCAGATGAGCTATCGCCAGATTCTCGAACAACGCCCCGGCCAACCCGCATCCGACGGTGCCGGAGTCAACCTCACCCGTGTTTTCGCCGAGCAGGGCGTCCCGCGCTTCGACCCCTTCCTGATGCTCGACGAGTTCGGCTCGGCCAACCCGGACGACTATGTCGCCGGCTTCCCGCCGCACCCGCACCGGGGCTTCGAGACCATCACCTATATGATCGAAGGACGCATGCGCCATGAAGATCACCTGGGTAACAGCGGTCTGCTGCAGAACGGCGGCGTGCAATGGATGACCGCGGCGCGCGGGATCATCCACAGCGAAATGCCGGAGCAGGAGGAAGGCGTAATGCGCGGTTTCCAGATCTGGCTGAACCTGCCGGGCAAGGACAAGATGGGCGATCCTGGCTACCGCGACTTCGATCCGGCTGAGATTCCACGGATACGCACTGAACAAGGCGTCGAGGCGCTGGTAATTGCCGGACGCTTCGACGATGGCCAGACCAGCCAGGACGGAGCCGTACAGCGCCCGCACAGTGAACCGCACATCTTCGACCTGGACCTGCCCGCCGGTAGCCGGGTGGCGCCACACCTCGCCGATGGCCTGCGGGTGATGCTCTACGTCTATGAGGGCGACGTAACGGTCAATGGACAGGCCATCGGCAAGGGTCGACTGGTACGCCTCGCCGAAAAAGGCGCACTGGAACTGGCCAGCGACATTGGTGCCAGGATCCTGCTGCTGGCGGGCCGTCCGCTGGGCGAACCCATTGTCCAGTACGGCCCCTTCGTAATGAACACCCGTGAAGAAATCGAGCAGGCACTGCGGGACTACCGCGACGGACGCTTCGGCGAGTAACCTGCGTCGGATCAGAGCGCCGGGAGCACCTGCGGGTGTACCGGCGCCGTCTCCAATCCGAGGAAGCTCTGCAGTTCGGCGCGTTTGGCCATGGCGTCCTGGTATCCCAGTTCGATCAACTCATTGCAATAGCCGGGCTCGAACAGCAGATAACTGAGCACCCCTGCCCCGCTCGCCCTGGTCGCTCCCGGTCCGCGCAGGAAGGTGCGGATGGCGCGCGGCATTTCGCGTCGATGGCGGGCAGCGATTTCATCCAGTGGCCGGCTCGGGGAAATCACCAGCACGTCCACCTGTTCCGAACTGAGGTTTCGCGGCCGCAACTCCGCCGGAATGGCCCGGCTCATGCGGTTGATCCTCTCCAGCAGTTCGATATCGCTTTCGAGGTTGTCGATGAAGGTGCTGTTCAGCAGGTGTCCGCTGATCTGCGCCAGGGATGGCGGACGGCCACTCTGGGGCTGCGGGATTTCCTGATTGGGGTTCATGCCCAACGGGTTGCCACTAACCCCGACCACCAGGACCCGGTTGGCCCCCAGATGCAAGGCCGGGCTGATTGGCGCCGTCTGGCGTACTGCGCCGTCGCCGAAGTATTCACGCCCCAGGCGAACCGCGGGGAAAAGCACCGGAATTGCCGCACTGGCCATAAGGTGCTCGACGCCTAGCCGTGTCGGCACGCCGACACGGCGATGGCGGAACCAGGGGTCGATGGTGGCGCGGCCCTGGTAGAAGGTCACCGCCTGCCCGGACTCATAACCGAAGGCGGTCACCGCCACGGCACGGAGTTGACGGGTGCGCACGGCGGCGGAAATGCCGGAGAAATCCAACTCGCGTTCCAGCAATTCGCGCAATGGAGCGTTGTCCAGCAGGGCCGCGGGGATGTCGCGGCCAAGACCAAGCAGGTTATGGCCGAAGAAGCGCGAGCTCTGGTGCAGAACGCCGGGCCAGTCACTGCGATAGATCTGCCCGCAACGGAAGCCCTGCCAGACTGCGTTCAGGCGACGAATGGCCTGGCTGAAGTGCAGTGCGCCACAGGCCAGGCCGACGGCATTCACCGCGCCGGCCGAGGTGCCGACGATCACGGGGAAAGGGTTGCGCGCGGCATCCGGCAACAGGTCGGCGATGGCGCCCAGCACCCCAACCTGATAGGCCGCCCGCGAACCACCACCGGAAAGAATCAGCCCTGTTACAGGCTTCGTGGTGGCGGCGCTGGCATCCATGGACTGCTCTCCGGGCGGGATTTTCCGAGTATAGGTTCAGCTTTCAGTAAAGCTTCGGCGCGCCTTCCGGCCGGGTCTTGAAGCGGCGATGGGCCCAGAGGTACTGCTCAGGGCATTCGCGTACGGCATCTTCGACCCACTGATTGACGCGCAGGCAGTCGGCCTCTTCGGTTTCACCAGGGAAGTCGGACAGCGGCGGATGAATCACCAGCCTGTAGCCGGTGCCATCGTCCAGGCGGCGCTGAGTGAAGGGCAGCACGATGGCCCGGCCCAGACGGGCGAACTTGGTGGTGGCAGTAACGGTAGCGGCCTCAATGCCGAACAGAGGCACGAACAGGCTCTGCTTGCGGCCATAGTCCTGGTCCGGCGCGTACCAGATTGCGCGACCAGCGCGCAGAACCTTGAGCATGGCACGCACATCCTCGCGTTCGATGGCGGTGGCATCCAGGTTGTGGCGCTCACGGCCGCGACGCTGGATGAAATCGAACAGCGCGTTCTTGTGCTCACGGTACATGCCGTCGATGGTGTGCACTTGTCCAAGCAACGCGGCACCGATTTCCAGGGTAGTGAAGTGCAGGGCCATGAGGATCACCCCCTGCCCTTCGGCCTGTGCCTTCTGCAGGTGCTCCAGCCCTTCTATATGAGAAAGCTGCGCCAGACGGGGCTTGGGCCACCACCAGCTCATGGCCATCTCGAAGAAAGCAATACCGGTGGAAGCAAAGTTCTCCCGCAGCAGACGCTCCCGCTCAGAGCTGGACAGCTCCGGGAAGCACAACTCAAGGTTGCGCCGGGCGATCTTTCTTCGCGAACCGGCCACACGCAGCATCAACGCCCCAAGTGCGCGCCCCATCCCCAGTTGCACCCGATAGGGCAACAAAGTGATCAGCCACAGCACGCCAAGTCCCAGCCACAGCGGCCAAAAGCGCGGCTGGAGGAACTGTGGGCGAAATTGAGGTCTATCCATCTCTGAATCCGCTTGAGCGAGAAAACCGCGCATTCTACTCCAAATGCGCCGCCCCCTTCCGGCTTGCTAGCGCCGGACGATCTCGCTATAAGTCCTCGCCATTCACGACTGCAGGCAGACCATGAGCCAAGCTGACCTTCTCGACCAAGACCCCGTGTTCCAGCTCAAGGGCAGCATGCTCGCCATCACCGTGATGGAGCTGGCACACAATGACCTCGAACGACTCGATCGGCAATTGGACGAGAAAGTCGCCCAGGCGCCCAACTTCTTCCAGAACACACCGCTGGTCATGGCGCTGGACAAGCTGCCAGACGGCGAGCAGCCGCTGGACCTGCCCGCGCTGCTGGAAATCTGCCGCCGCCATGGCCTGCGCACCCTGGCAATCCGCGCCAGCCGCGAAGAGCATATCGCCGCCGCCGATGCCCTGGACATCCCGGTCCTGCCGCCGTCCGGCGCCCGCGAGCGCCCCATCGACCCGGTAGAACCCGAGGCCAAGAAGAAAGTCGAGAAACCTGTCGAGCCGCCCAAACCCGAGGTGCAACCGACAAAGGTCATCACTACTCCGGTGCGCGGTGGCCAGCAGGTGTATGCTCCGGGCGGCGATCTCGTAGTGTTGGCTGCGGTCAGCCCCGGCGCGGAACTTCTCGCCGATGGCAACATCCATGTTTACGGTCCCATGCGCGGTCGTGCACTTGCAGGGATCAAGGGCGATACCAAAGCTCGCATTTTCTGCCGTCAACTGGCCGCCGAGCTGGTCTCGGTGGCGGGTCAGTACAAGGTTGCCGACGACCTGCGGCGCGACCCGCTCTGGGGTCAGCAGGTACAAGTCAGCCTGTCGGGTGACGTGTTGAACATCACCCGCCTTTAACGGATACTGCCGCGAATTTTCAGGGACCTGAAAGGGAAGAGGAATGGCTCGATCGGGCCGATAACTTCCCGATTTTCTTATCATTTGGGGTGAATCACCTTGGCCAAGATCCTCGTTGTCACGTCCGGCAAGGGTGGTGTGGGTAAAACCACCACCAGCGCCGCAATCGGTACCGGTCTCGCACTGCGCGGTCACAAGACCGTCATCGTCGACTTCGACGTCGGCCTGCGTAACCTGGACCTGATCATGGGTTGCGAACGCCGCGTGGTGTACGACTTCGTCAACGTCATCAATGGCGAAGCGTCCCTCACCCAGGCCCTGATCAAGGACAAACGCCTGGAAAACCTCTACGTCCTGGCTGCCAGCCAGACTCGCGACAAGGATGCGCTGACCCTCGAAGGCGTCGGCAAGGTCATCGAGGAACTGTCGCAGAACTTCGAATACGTGGTCTGCGATTCGCCGGCCGGTATCGAGAAAGGCGCCCACCTGGCCATGTACTACGCCGACGAGGCGATCGTCGTGACCAACCCGGAAGTCTCCTCCGTGCGTGACTCGGATCGCATGCTTGGCCTGCTGGCCAGCAAGTCCCGCCGCGCAGAGAAGGGCGAAGACCCGATCAAGGAACGCCTGCTCCTGACCCGTTACAACCCCGAGCGCGTCACCAAGGGCGAAATGCTCGGCGTCGAAGACGTCGAGGAAATCCTCGCCATCAACCTGCTCGGTGTCATCCCGGAATCCCAGGCGGTACTCAAGGCCTCCAACCAGGGTATTCCGGTCATCCTCGACGACCAGAGCGACGCCGGCCAGGCGTACAGCGATGCCGTCGACCGCCTGCTCGGCAAGGAGCTGCCCCATCGCTTCCTCGACGTGCAGAAGAAGGGACTCTTACAACGCCTGTTCGGAGGCCGTGAATGAACATTTTCGACTTCTTTCGCGAGCGGAAGAAGCAGAACAGCGCTTCGATCGCTAAGGAACGACTCCAGATCATCGTTGCCCACGAACGTGGCCAGCGTAGCCAACCCGACTATCTGCCTGCCCTGCAGAAAGATCTGGTGGACGTGATTCGCAAGTACGTCAACATCGACCAGGAACAAGTTCAGGTCATGCTGGAGAACCAGGGCAGCTGCTCCATCCTGGAACTGAACATCACCCTGCCCGATCGTTGATCGACGCAGTTGTGCAATAACGGCGGCCTCGGCCGCCGTTTGCTTTTTCGGACGCCCCAATCCATGCCGCTTTCCCAGATCGAGTTCATCCACAAGGACGATGCCCTGCTGGTGGTCAACAAGCCGACCCTGCTGCTGTCCGTGCCCGGCCGGGCCGACGACAACAAGGACTGCCTGATCACCCGCCTGCAGGAGAATGGCTACCCGGAGGCGCGCATCGTCCACCGGCTGGACTGGGAAACGTCGGGCCTGATCGTGCTGGCCCGCGACGCCGACAGCCATCGCGAACTGTCCCGGCAGTTCCACGACCGCGAGACCGAGAAGGCCTACACAGCCTTATGCTGGGGCGAACCGGAGCTGGACAGTGGCCGCATCGAACTCCCCCTGCGCTACGACCCACCAACCAAGCCCCGCCACGTGGTGGACTTCGAGCAGGGCCGCCATGCCCTGACCTTCTGGCAGGTGGTCGAGCGCTGCGGCCATTACAGCCGCGTCGAACTCACTCCCATCACCGGCCGCTCGCACCAACTCCGCGTGCACATGCTCTCCATCGGCCACCCACTTCTGGGCGACCGCCTCTATGCCAACCCCGAGGCCCTGGCCGCCCATGACCGCCTGTGCCTGCATGCCAGCATGCTGTGCCTTACCCATCCGCAGACGGGTGAGCGCCTGAGATTCGAGTGTCCGGCGCCGTTCTGACCTAGGCTCAAGAAAAAGGCTGCAGTTCGGGAAAACCATGAGCTTCACCGAGTTCTACAACGCCACAGAAGGCCAACCTGCCCGCGTCACCCTGCGCACCGCCCTGGAACTCTGGGACGGGCCGCCCGGCCACGCACTGGACCTGGGCTGCGGTGCCGGACGCGATACCCTGGAACTGCTCAGGCGTGGCTGGCAGGTGCTGGCCGTGGATGCCGAGCCCGAAGCACTGGCCCGCCTCGAAGCCCAGGTGGACGACGAACGGCGCCAGCGACTGCAGAGCCGCTGTTGCCGTTTCGAAACCATGCCGCTGCCGGCGGCGCACCTGGTCAATTCGAGTTTCGCTCTGCCCCTCTGCCCGCCCGAGGCCTTTCCTTCCCTCTGGCAAGCGATCTGCGGCGCCCTGCCGACTGGCGGCCTGTTCGCTGGCCACTTGTTCGGCGAGCGGGACGACTGGGCCAACAACGGCATCACCATCCTGCGCCGCCGGCAACTGGAAGAACTGCTTTCGGGCTGGGATGTGCTGATGCTCGAAGAGAAAGAAGAAGACGGCATCACTGCCAAAGGCCGCAACAAGCACTGGCACCTGTTCTCGGTAGTCGCCCGGCGCCTTTGATCGGACATTCCATCCAGTGGGAGCGATCCCAATCGCGAATGAATTCGCTCCCACAACTGACGCAACTTCCCTCACTATCGGCCTGTTAGGAAAAATCACCGCTGCTCGCCCTCCTAATCCCCGGGGACGATGGGATAAACTCGCGCCACTGCTGTCTGGAGTCCCCCAATGCGCGAAGAGTTGAACCAGGGCCTGATCGATTTCCTCAAGGCCTCGCCCACCCCCTTCCACGCCACCCGCAGCCTGGCCAAGCGGCTCGAAGCCGCCGGCTATGTGCGCCTCGACGAACGCGAGGCCTGGCGTATCGAAAGCGGCGGCCGTTACTACGTCACCCGCAATGACTCCTCCATCGTCGCCATCAAGCTGGGCAAACGCCCGGTACTGGAAGGCGGTCTGCGCCTGGTCGGCGCCCACACCGACAGCCCCTGCCTGCGGGTCAAGCCGAACCCGGAGTTGCACAAGCAGGGGTTCTGGCAACTGGGCGTGGAAGTCTATGGTGGCGCCCTGCTGGCCCCGTGGTTCGACCGCGACCTGTCGCTCGCCGGCCGCGTCACCTATCGCGCCGCCGGCATGGTGGAAAGTCAACTGGTGGACTTCCAGGCGCCCATCGCCGTGATTCCCAACCTGGCCATCCACCTCAACCGTGAGGCCAATCAAGGCTGGGCCATCAACGCCCAGACCGAGCTGCCGCCGATCCTCGCCCAGCTCGCTGCCGGCCAGGCCCGCGAGTTCCGCGACCTGCTGGCCGAGCAGTTGACCCTGGAACACGGCGTGGTCGCAGATGCAGTACTGGACTACGAACTGTCCTTCTACGACACCCAGAGCGCTGCGGTCATCGGCCTGGACGGGGACTTCATCGCCGGTGCGCGCCTGGACAACCTGCTGTCCTGCTATGCCGGCCTGCAAGCCCTGCTGGCCGCCGAGGCCGACGAGAGCTGCGTACTGGTCTGCACCGACCACGAGGAAGTGGGTTCCTGCTCCGCCTGCGGCGCCGACGGCCCGATGCTGGAACAGATCCTGCGCCGCGTGCTGCCCGAAGGCGACGCCTTCGCGCGCGTCATCCAGCGCTCGCTGCTGGTCTCCGCCGACAACGCCCATGGCGTTCATCCGAACTACGCGGACAAGCACGACGGTAACCACGGTCCGAAGCTCAACGCCGGCCCGGTGATCAAGGTCAACAGCAACCAGCGCTACGCCACCAACAGTGAAACCGCCGGCTTCTTCCGCCACCTGTGCCTGGAGAACGAAGTGCCGGTACAGAGCTTCGTGACCCGCAGCGACATGGGCTGCGGCTCTACCATTGGTCCGATCACCGCCAGCCAGCTCGGCGTCCGCACCGTGGACATCGGCCTGCCCACCTTCGCCATGCACTCCATCCGCGAACTGGCCGGCAGTCACGACCTGGCTCATCTGGTGAAGGTGCTGGCCGCTTTCTATTCCAGCCACGACCTGCCCTGAGCAGGAGGGATACCCGTATGCTCAGCCATATTCGCAACACCCTGGAAGAAGCCAGGCGCGCCCTGGACAACTTCATCGCCAACGAGCAGACGCTGAAGAACATCGAGCGTGCGGCGGAGTTCCTGGTCGAATCATTCGAGAAAAAGGGCAAGGCGTTTTCCTGCGGCAACGGTGGCTCCATGTGCGACGCCATGCACTTCGCCGAGGAGCTGACGGGCCGCTACCGCAAGAATCGACCTGGCGTCGCTGCCATCTCCATCAGCGATGCCAGCCACATCAGTTGCGTGGCCAATGACTTCGGCTACGACCACATCTTCTCCCGCTATATCGAATCCCACGGTCGCGAAGGCGATGTATTGCTCGCGTTCAGCACCAGTGGCCGGAGCCCCAACGTGATCAAGGCCGCCGAAGCCGCCCGCGCCCTCGGTGTGAAAGTGATCGCCCTCACGGGTAAGCCCGGTTCTGCCCTGGAGACCCTGGCCGATGTGTGCATCTGTGCGCCCGGCGGCGACTTCGCCGACCGCGTGCAGGAACTGCACATCAAGGTCGTGCATATCCTCATAGAGCTGGTCGAGCGCAAGCTTTCCCCCGAGAACTATGCCTGAGGGGTGATCACCTCACCCCGTAAGGTTGGTTCTTAGCGCAGCGAGGCCCAACGATTTCCGGCATCAGCCACGAATCGTTGGGTTTCGTTCCTCTAACCAACCTACAAGTGCCGCCGTCTTCTGTGGGGGCGAACTCATTCGCCAAGGGCGGCGCAGCCGCCCCGTAGGTTGGCTCCGAGCGCAGCGAGGCCCAACGATTTCCGGCATCAGCCGCGAAATGTTGGGCTTCGTTCCCCTAGCCAACCTACAGTGCCCTCACTCCGGCACTTCGACGCTCACGTGAATCGCATCGTGCCGCCAGAACTCCAGGTCGCAGTCGATCAGCCGGCCATGCTGGTCACGGTTGATGCGGGTGATCCTCAGCGCCGGACTGCCGGCTGACACTTTCAGCGGCGCCGCAGCCTCCGGGTGCAGAGCGGTTGGCACCATGTCGAAGCGCACCCGGCCATAGCGGATGCCGTACTGATCGTCATACAGCTCGGTCAGTGAGCGGGTCAGGTCGAAATCGATGATGCCGGGGAAGTAGGCTGGATTGAGGTAGTGCTCCACATAGAGCACCAGGCGTCCGTCGACACGACGCGCGCGGCGTATTTGATAGACGCTGGACAGTGCCGGCAACTCCAGCAATTCGCAAATCTCCACACTGGCCGGAATCAACCGTGCCCCAAGCACTTCGGTCGCCGGAACCCGGCCCTGCCCGGCCACCATGGCGTGAAAGTGGCTGCGCACCAGTGGGTTGTAGAGCAGGCGGGGCGGCGAGACGAACCAGCCACGTCGTTCCTCGCGGTAGATCAGCCCCTGGGCCTCCAGTTGCCCCAACGCCTCCCGCAAGGTGATGCGGGTCGTATCAAACAGTTCGCTCAACTTGCGCTCGGCCGGCAGCTTGCTGCCCTGGGGTAGCAAGCCGTGTTCGATCTGTTCCTGCAGCGCACTACAGATGGCGGTCAGGGTGCGGGGCGCCTCATCGCGCATCGAAAAACTCCAATCTGGAATAGACCAGCACCACTTGGGTGCGTCATGGCCGGGCTTGCCGGCCATCCTAGGCAGCCTAGATGACTGCGGGATGACAGTCAGGCGCGCCTGCATGCGCCATGCCATCGCCAATCGCGACAACCCTGTGAATCAGCCACTGGGCCATGGTCTACGCTTTTCAGGCGTCTGCCGCCGCCAGACCGGGCGGCGACCCTGAAATCAAACCGTCATCCAAGGCTTTTAGATTTGGCCTGGGTCTTGCTGATCTAGACCAACCTCCAAACCTGCTAAGGAGCTTCACATGAAACGCCTGTTGCTGGCTTCACTGATGGGAACGGCCATCGCCCTGGGGACCCAGGCGATGGCAAGCGACGCAGATCTGAAGAGTCTCGAACAAGCTGCGCGCAAGGAAGGCGCGGTGAACAGCGTGGGCATGCCCGACAGCTGGGCCAACTGGAAGGACACCTGGATCGACCTGAACAAGCAGTACGGACTCAAGCACGTCGACACCGACATGAGTTCGGCCCAGGAAATCGCCAAGTTCGCTGCCGAGAAGGACAACGCCACCGCCGATATCGGCGACGTGGGCGCTGCCTTCGGCCCCATCGCCGTCCAGCAGGGCGTGACCCAGCCCTACAAGCCCAGCACCTGGGCGCAGATCCCCGACTGGGCCAAGGATGCCGACGGCCACTGGATGCTGGCCTATACCGGCTCCATCGCCTTCATCGTCAACAAGCAACTGGTGAAGGAAGCGCCCAAGTCCTGGGCCGACCTGAAGCAAGGCAAGTACAAGGTCGCTATCGGTGACGTCAGCGCCGCCGCCCAGGCTGTCAATGGCGTGCTCGCCGCTGCCATCGCCAACGGAGGTAACGAGAAGAACATCCAGCCGGGTCTGGACTTCTTCGCCGAGATCGCCAAACAGGGTCGCCTGTCGCTGTCCAACCCGACCATCCAGACCCTGGAGAAGGGCGAGGTGGAAGTGGGCATCGTCTGGGACTTCAATGGCCTGTCCTACCGCGACCAGATCGACCCCAGCCGCTTCGAAGTGCTGATCCCTTCGGATGGCTCGGTGATTTCCGGCTACACCACCATCATCAACAAGTACGCGAAGAACCCCAACGCCGCGAAGTTGGCCCGCGAGTACATCCTCAGCGACGCCGGCCAGATCAACCTGGCCAAGGGGAACGCCCGTCCGATCCGTGCCGAACACTTGACCCTGCCGGCTGAGGTCAAGGCCAAGCTCCTGCCCAACGAGCAGTACGCCAAGGTCCAGCCAATCAAGGATGCCAAGGCCTGGGAAGAAACCTCGAAAGCCCTGCCGCAGCTGTGGCAGGAGCACGTGATCATCGAGATGGAGTGAGTCATGGCCGGGCGCCCCTGCGGCGCCCGCCTGTCTCCAGAGGCAAGTCGAATGAAGAACAAAGTCATCCTCGTCCTGCTGGATGGCCTGAACTACGAGGTGGCCCGGCATGCGCTGGGTCACCTTCAGGCCTGGTGCGTCGCCGGCAAGGCGGTGCTCTACAAGCTCCAGTGCGAGCTACCGGCACTGTCCCGCCCGCTCTACGAATGCATCCTTACCGGCGTTCCACCGATCGAGAGCGGCATCGTCCATAACGATGTCATGCGTCTGTCGAAGGAGCGCAGCATCTTTCACTACGCCAGCGCCGCCGGATTGAGCACTGCCGCCGCCGCGTACCACTGGGTCAGCGAGCTGTACAACAATTCGCCCTTCAATGCCGCCCGCGACCGCCACACAGAAGCGCCGCAGCTGCCGATCCAGAACGGCCACTTCTATTACGCGGATCATTACCCGGATTCGCACCTGTTCGCCGACGCGGAAAGCCTGCGCCAGCGCCACAACCCGGATTTCCTCCTGGTGCACCCGATGAATGTCGACGACGCCGGCCACAAGCACGGCCTGGACTCGCCGCAGTACCGCAACAGCGCGCGGGTCGCCGACATCCTGCTGGCCGAGTACCTGCAACGCTGGCTGGACGCCGGCTACCAGGTGCTGGTAACCGCCGACCACGGCATGAACAACGACCGCTCCCACAACGGCCTGCTCCCCGAAGAGCGCGAAGTTCCGCTGTTCGTGCTGGGCGATGCCTTCAGCCTGGACGCCACGGCGCAGCCGAAACAGACCGAACTGTGCGGCACCGTTTGCGAGCTGCTGGGCGCATCCCACGACAAGCCGGTCTGCCGGGAGCTGCTGAAGTGAATTCAACCAACCGGGGCAAATGGCTGGCACTGCTCTGCCTGCTGCCCTTCGCCCTGTTCTTCATCCTGTTTCAGATCGCGCCGCTGGCCTGGGTTGCTATCCACAGCCTGAACACACCGGAAGGCTGGGGCCTGGCCAACTACGCCAAGGTGTTCAGCTCCAAGTTCTACCTGCAGGCCATCAAGCACAGCCTGCAGATCGCGTTCTGGTCGAGCCTGTTCGGCATCGTAATCGCGGTGATCGGCAGCTATTCGCTGCGCAAGGTGGATTCGAAGCTGCGCGACTTCGTCATGGCCTTCTCCAACATGACCAGCAACTTCGCCGGCGTGCCACTGGCCTTCGCCTTCATCATCCTGCTCGGCTTCAACGGCGCGCTGACTATCCTGCTCAAGCAGTCAGGGGTGATCGAGGACTTCAACCTCTATTCCAAGGCCGGCCTGATCGTGCTCTACACCTACTTCCAGATTCCCCTCGGCGTGCTCCTGCTCTATCCAGCCTTCGACGCCCTGCGCGAGGACTGGCGCGAGTCGGCCGCCCTGCTGGGCGCCAGCCCCTGGCAGTTCTGGCGACACATCGGCCTGCCAGTGCTGACGCCCGCACTGCTGGGCACCTTCGTCATCCTGCTGGCCAATGCCCTGGGCGCCTACGCCACCGTCTATGCCCTGACCACTGGCAACTTCAACGTGCTGACCATCCGCATCGCGGCCATGGTCGCTGGCGATATCGCGCTCAACCCCAATCTGGCCAGCGCCCTGGCGATGGTGCTGGTGGGCCTGATGGCCCTGATCACCGTGGTCCATCAGTGGCTGTTGAAGAGGAGCTACCATGTCGCGCGCTGAACTCCGCAACGGCGGCCTCTACCATCGTGCGGTGGTCTGGATACTGTTCCTGATTCTGTTGCTACCGTTGGCCGGCACCTTGCTCTACTCGCTCTCCACCAGCTGGTCGGCGACGATCCTGCCGGACGGGCTGACGCTCAAGTGGTACCTGGCATTGTGGAGCGACGCCCGGTTCCTCACCGCCTTCGGTCAGTCGCTGCTGGTGTGCTTCGGAGCCCTGGCGCTGTCGGTGGTGCTGATCCTGCCGCTGCTGTTCGTGGTGCATTACCACTTCCCACGGCTCGACGGGCTGATGAACATACTCATCCTGCTGCCATTCGCGGTTCCGCCGGTGGTGTCCTCGGTGGGGCTGTTGCAGATCTATGGTTCCGGTCCACTGGCCATGGTCGGCACGCCCTGGATCCTGATCGGCTGTTTCTTCACCATCGCCCTGCCCTTCATGTACCGCGCCATCACCAACAACTTGCAGGCGATCAACCTGCGCGACCTGATGGACGCAGCCCAACTGCTCGGCGCCAGCACCTGGAAGGCCGCCTTCCTGGTGGTGCTGCCCAACCTGCGCAAGGGCCTGATGGTGTCGCTGTTCCTGTCGTTCTCCTTCCTCTTCGGCGAGTTCGTCTTCGCCAACCTGCTGGTGGGAACCCGCTACGAGACCCTCCAGGTCTACCTGAACAACATGCGCAACAGCAGTGGCCACTTCAACAGCGCCCTGGTGATCTCCTACTTCTTCTTCGTGCTGCTGTTCACCTGGGCAGCCAACCGTCTGAACAAGGACAACGCATGAGTTTTCTTTCCATCCGTGGCCTGCACAAGAACTACGGCCAGACCGTCATCTTCAGCGACATCCATTGCGAAATCGGCAAGGGCGAATTCGTGACCCTGCTCGGCCCCTCTGGCTGCGGCAAATCCACTCTGTTGCGCTGCATCGCCGGCCTGACCGAAGTGAATGGCGGGCAGATCCTGCTGGACGGCCAGGACCTGGTGCCCGTGTCACCCCAGAAGCGCGGTATCGGCATGGTGTTCCAGAGCTACGCGCTGTTTCCCAATATGACCGTACAGCAGAACGTCGCCTTCGGCCTGCGCATGCAAAAAGTCAGCGCTGCCGACAGCAAGCAACGAGTCGACGAAGTGCTGGCCATGGTTGAGCTGTCGGACTTCACCACGCGCTACCCCCACCAGCTCTCCGGCGGCCAGTGCCAACGCGTGGCCCTGGCACGCTCGCTGGTTACCCGCCCGCGACTGCTGCTGCTGGACGAGCCGCTGTCGGCGCTGGACGCGCGCATCCGCAAGCACCTGCGCGAACAGATCCGCGCCATCCAGCAGGAGCTGGGATTGACCACCATCTTCGTCACCCACGACCAGGAAGAAGCCCTGACCCTGTCGGACCGCATCTTCCTGATGAACGCTGGACGCATCGTCCAGAGCGGCGATGCGGAAACCCTCTACACCGCGCCGGTGGACGCCTTCGCCGCCGGCTTCATCGGCAACTACAACCTGCTCGACGCCGATGCCGCCAGCCGCCTGCTGCAACGTACGTTCAACAGCCGCATCGCCATTCGTCCGGAGGCCATCGCCTTGAGCCGTGAAGGCGGCATCGAGGCCGAAGTGCGCAGCCACAGCCTGCTGGGCAATGTAGTGCGATATCGCGTCGAGGCACGCGGCGTGGAACTGGTGGTGGACGTACTCAACCGCTCCGCCGAAGATCTGCACCGCAAAGGCCAACGCATCGGCCTTCGAATAGACGATCACGCAATCCGGGAGGTGGCCTGATGGCCCTGGCAATCTTCGACCTTGACGACACCCTGATAGACGGCGACTGCGCCAGCCTGTGGAGCGCCCACATGGCCGAACTGGGTTGGGTCGATGGGGAATCCTTCGTCCGCAAGGACCATGAACTCATGGCGCTGTATGCCGAGGGAAAACTGGCCATGGAGGACTACATGGCCTTCAGCCTGTCGCCCCTGGTGGGCCGCACCGCTGAGGAAGTGGAGTTCGTGGTCGGTCCCTTCGTCGAGGATGTGGTCGAGCCCCTGATCCACTCTGATGCCATGCGCTGCCTGGCCCGGCACCGTGCCGCTGGTGATCGCATCCTGATCATTTCCGCCTCGGCGCATTTTCTGGTCAGCGCCATCGCCGAACGCCTGGGCGTGGAAGAAGTCCTGGCCATCGACCTGGAGGAACAACACGACTGCTACAGCGGCCGCACCCGCGGCGTGCTCACCTACCGTGAAGGCAAGGTGACCCGGCTCAATGCCTGGCTGGAAGAACAGGGCGAAAACCTGGAAGGCGCCTACTTCTATTCCGATTCGCGCAACGATCTGCCGCTGCTCTCGCTGGTAGCCAACCCTCATACGGTCAACCCCGACGCGGCTTTGCGCACCCACGCCGAGCAAGCCGGCTGGCCGATTCTGGACTGGCGCTGACCGTGCGTGGGGGCGAATTCATTTTCCAAGGACCGCGCAGAAGCCCCGTAGGTTGGCCCGAGCCTGCAAGGCCCAACACAACGAAGCTCCGGGCGGGCCTTATTTGCCTCCCCCCAACCCTCTCCCGCAAACGGGAGAGGGAGTCGTCCGTGCTGAGGCCTGACATGGGAACCATCCCTGTAGGAGCGAATTCATTCGCGATTGAAATTGCTCCCACAGGCCCCAGGGCGCTTTACAGCAAGGTCAGGGTGTAGCTCAGGATCAGCCGGTTCTCGTCCTGGTCGCGGGCTGCGTCGCTGCGCAGTGCGGCGTTGCGCCAGGACACGCCGAGCCCCTTCAGCGGACCGTCCTGCAGCACGTAGTCGAGGCGGAAGTCGCGCTCCCACTCGCCCTGGTCGCTGCCCTGGGTCTCGATGTTGCTGCCCTTCAGGTAGGTGCCCACCGCCTTCAGCCCCGGCACGCCGAGCTTGGCGAAGTCGTAGCCGTATTCGGCCACCCAGGTGCGCTCGCCGGCGCTGAGGAACTTGCCGATCTGGCGGTCGGTGATCAGGTAGGCGGTGGCGCCATCCCCCTGGTTGAGGAAGGGGAAGGCACTGTCGCCGGAGACCTGCTGGTAGCCCAGGCTGGCCGCGTGGCCGCCGAGGGTGTAGGTGAACAGCGCGCTCCAGGTGCGGTTGTCCACTTCATAGCGGTCCGGGTCGTTGGCCGCCCAGTTGCCCGAGCTGCGGAAGCCTTCGCGGCGGCCGGCCACGCTGGCGTTCTTGCCGTCGGAATCGCTGTAGAAGTAGCGCAGGTCGGACTTCAGCGCGCCCACCGGCAGCGCCCAGTTGTGGGTCAGGCCGAGGAAGTGCTGGTTGTAGAAGTCTTCCAGGTTGCCGTAGTAGTACTGCGCGAGCAGGTTGTCGCTGACCTTGTAGTCGCCCCCGGCGAAGTAGAACTTGTTGACGAACTGGCCGCTGCGGGCGTTGTTCGCGCCGGCGATCGACAGGCCACGGGCGTCGCTGGAGTTACGCCCCTTGGCGTGTTCCAGCTGGCCACCGACCAGGGTCAGGCCGGCGATCTCGCTGGAGGTCACCTGGCCACCCTCGAAGGTCTGCGGCAGCAGGCGGCCGTCGTTGTAGGTCACCACCGGCAGCTTCGGCAGCAGGGTGCCGATGCGCGCTTCGGTCTTGGAAATGCGCACCTTGCCGGTCACGCCGAGGCTGCCGAAATCGTCCTTGGCGCGGCCGTCGTTGTCGGTCGGGAACACGGTGCCGCCGTAGCTGGCGCTGGTCGGGTTGTAGTGGCGGCCCTTGCCGGAATCCAGCTTCACGCCCAACAGGCCGAGGGCATCGACGCCAACCCCGACGGTGCCTTCGGTGTAGCCGGAGGCGTAGTTGAAGAGGAAGCCCTGGCCCCACTCTTCCTGCTTGGACGG
Organism: Pseudomonas sp. DY-1; assembly: GCF_003626975.1. Classification (NCBI taxonomy): domain Bacteria; kingdom Pseudomonadati; phylum Pseudomonadota; class Gammaproteobacteria; order Pseudomonadales; family Pseudomonadaceae; genus Pseudomonas; species Pseudomonas sp. DY-1. The sequence goes on from NZ_CP032616.1 coordinate 2,810,727, forward strand.
CGCGTCGGCGAACTGGCGGTTGTCCGAGTTGATGTAGAAGTTGCGCAGGGTCAGGCTGGCCTTGCTGTCTTCGATGAAACCGCCAGCGGCGGCCTGCTGGGCCAGCACGCCGAGGGCGACGGCCAGGGCGAAATGAGAGCGTTTCATTGCTGTACTCCGATGCATTGGGTCTTGAAGTCCTCCCGAAACCAATCGCACATCGCTGTATTATTTTGTATATAGCGCTAGGCGAACATCATCGACCTGATCAAAAGGTCACCGAAGCAGATTGGCGGGCGGTGCAGATCAAACAGAAACTTGACTTTGAAGTCAACCAATCCCAACAATGCGTCGCAATCGCTATATAGATATATACATAACGCTAAAACAAGAACCTCAGCACTTCACCAAGGAGTCGTCTCATGAGTCATCACCTTTCCCGCGCCGCCGCCGCGCTCGTAGCTTTCGCCTTGGGCAGCGCGTCGGCCGCGGAAGTCCAAGTGGCTGTCGCCGCCAACTTCACCGCGCCGATCCAGGCCATTGCCAAGGACTTCGAGAAAGATACCGGCCACAAACTGGTCGCCGCCTCCGGTGCCACCGGCCAGCTCTTTACCCAGATCAAGAATGGCGCCCCCTTCGAGGTCTTTCTTTCGGCCGACGACACCACTCCGGCCAAGCTGGAAAAAGAAGGCGATTCGGTGCCTGGCTCACGCTTCACGTACGCCATCGGCACCCTGGTGCTTTGGTCGGCGCAGGACGGCTATGTGGACGCCAAGGGCGATGTGCTGAAGAGCGGCCAGTACAAACACCTGTCCATCGCCAATCCGAAGACTGCACCTTACGGCCTGGCGGCCACCCAGGTGCTGGACAAGCTGGGCCTGGCCTCTGAAGTCAAACCCAAGCTGGTGGAAGGCCAGAACATCACCCAGGCCCTGCAGTTCGTTTCCAGCGGGAATGCCGAGCTGGGCTTCGTCGCCCTGTCCCAGGTGTACAAGGACGGCAAGATCACCAGCGGCTCCGCCTGGATCGTGCCGGCCGACATGCATGAGCCGATCAAGCAGGACGCACTGATCCTGAAGAAGGGCGAAGCCAATCCGGCCGCCAAGGCACTGGTGGACTACCTGAGGGGGCCAAAGGCTGCGGAAGTGATCAAGTCTTACGGCTATCAGCTGTAACGACGGCACGGGGTGACGCTCCCTCACCCCCGGCCCCTCTCCTGGAGCGAAAGGGGCGCCCGTCGGCGACGACTCAGTCGTCGCCCTCCTCCATCGCGGCCTTGAGGGCCTCGTACGCCGGGGCGGCGTAAATACCGACGTCCACGGCCAGTTGCACGACCTTCTCCAGATCGTTCTTGTAGACCAGTACGCACTGCAGTTCGTCATCCAGCGGCTCGCTGAAATCCACCAGCACGTAGCCACCCTTTTCCGGGTAGAGACTGCCCATCTGAACCTGGATACGGTTGAGGGCCTTGAGTGGCTCGACCTTCACCAGTTGCTTGGGCTTGAGCACGAAATTCACGCTCGGACCGAAAGAATCCACCACCTGCTGGAACAACTGGTCGTAGCTGTCTGCCTGGAACAGCACGGTATCCGGTAGGCTGCCCACCACCACCCACTCGCCGAGGGGGATGGGGAAGCTGTCGTCGTAGTTGATATCGGGGTTGGCGGCGAGGAAGGCGTCCGCATCGGCGTAAGCCTGGGTCGCCTCAGAGGCGACGCGTTCGATCTCATCCTCGGCCATGCAGCCGGAGCTGATCGCCGCGATCAATTCGATAAGTTGCTGTTTCACGAGAAGAGCCCTGCCGCTTGAGGAACGAAAGCGCGAAGGATACAGGGAAGCCACACGGACATAAAAAAGCGGAGGACCCTTTCGGGCCTCCGCCATATCAGCACACCACGCTGAGTAAATCAGGTCGTACGGATCAGGTGATCGAAGGCCCCCAGCGACGCCTTGGCGCCCTCACCCACGGCGATCACGATCTGCTTGTACGGAACGGTTGTCACATCGCCCGCAGCGAACACGCCGGGGATATTGGTCAGCCCCTTGGCGTCGACGATGATCTCGCCGCGCGGGGACAGCTCCACAACACCCTTCAGCCACTCGCTGTTGGGCAGCAGGCCAATCTGCACGAAGATGCCTTCCAGTTCCAGGGTGCGCAGCTCGTCAGTGGTGCGGTCCTTGTAGACCAGGCCATTGACCTTCTGGCCGTCGCCTTTCACTTCAGTGGTCAGCGCGCTCTTGATGACGTTGACGTTGGGCAAGCTGGCCAGCTTCTTCTGCAGCACGGCGTCAGCACGCAGCTTGTCGTCGAATTCGATCAAGGTGACCTGGGCAACAAGGCCGGCCAGGTCGATAGCAGCTTCCACGCCGGAGTTGCCTCCACCGATCACCGCCACACGCTTGCCCTTGAACAACGGGCCGTCGCAGTGCGGGCAGTAGGCCACGCCACGGCCGCGGTATTCCTGCTCACCGGGCACGTTCATTTCGCGCCAGCGGGCGCCGGTGGAGAGGATCACGGTTTTCGCCTTCAGCGACGCACCGCTCTCGAACTTGACTTCATGCAGCTCGCCCTCAGCCTTGGCCGGGACCAGCGCACTGGCGCGCTGCAAGTTCATGATGTCGACGTCGTATTGCTTGACGTGCTCTTCCAGGGCGCGGGCCAGTTTCGGGCCTTCGGTCTCCTGAACGGAGATGAAGTTCTCGATGGCCATGGTGTCCAGCACCTGGCCACCGAAGCGCTCGGCGGCAACGCCGGTGCGGATGCCTTTGCGCGCCGCGTAGATGGCTGCGGAAGCACCAGCAGGGCCACCGCCGATCACCAGCACGTCGAAAGGCGCCTTGGCATTCAGTTTCTCGGCATCGCGAGCGGCGGCGCCGGTGTCGATCTTGGCGAGGATTTCTTCCACGCCCATGCGGCCCTGGCCGAACAGTTCGCCGTTCAGGTAGATGCTGGGCACAGACATGATCTGGCGCTGCTCGACTTCATCCTGGAACAGTGCGCCGTCGATGGCGACGTGGCGGATGTTCGGGTTGAGCACGGCCATCAGGTTCAGCGCCTGCACCACGTCGGGGCAGTTCTGGCAGGACAGCGAGAAATAGGTTTCGAAAGTGAACTCACCTTCGATCGACTTGATCTGCTCGATCACGTCGGTGCCGAGCTTGGACGGGTGACCGCCCACTTGCAGCAAGGCCAGCACCAGCGAGGTGAACTCGTGGCCCATGGGAATGCCGGCGAAGCGCAGGGAGATGTCCGCGCCAGGGCGATTCAGGGAGAACGACGGACGACGGGCGTCGCTACCATCGGTCTTCAGGGTGATCTTGTCGGTCAGGCCGACGATGTCTTGCAGCAGCCCGAGCAATTCGCGGGATTTGTCGCCGTCATCGAGGGACGCGACGATCTCGAACGGCTGGGTGACCTTTTCGAGGTAGGCCTTCAACTGGGTTTTAAGATTGGCGTCCAACATGTGCGAATTCCTTTATTGCGGGCATGAGTCACCCCTCGGCGGCCGTCGCCAGCCGCCCGAAACGGGATGAGGGGTGATGCAGACGGATGGCCAGGCCATCCGCCGAAGCAAGAAGCGAAATGGGATGGAACACGTCGCGAGCGACGGCAGTGCAAGGCGAAATCAGGCGAGGGCGCGGAGTTTACGAGCTGTAAATGAGCAGCCCGAGCCTGATTTCAACGCAGCAATGCCTAGCGCAGCAGCGTTCCGCCCATTCTTAGATCTTGCCTACGAGGTCGAGGGAAGGAGCCAGAGTGGCTTCGCCTTCTTTCCACTTGGCCGGGCAGACTTCGCCCGGGTGAGCGGCAACGTACTGGGCAGCCTTGACCTTGCGCAGCAGCTCCTGGGCGTCACGGCCGATACCGCCAGCGTTGACTTCAACGATCTGGATCTTGCCTTCCGGGTCGATCACGAAGGTGCCACGGTCAGCCAGGCCTGCTTCTTCGATCAGTACTTCGAAGTTCTTGGACAGAACCCAGGTGGGGTCGCCAACAAGCGGGTACTGGATCTTGCCGATGGTGTCGGAAGTGTCGTGCCAGGCCTTGTGGGTGAAGTGGGTGTCGGTGGACACGCCGTAGATTTCCACGCCCAGCTTCTGGAACTCGGCGTAGTTGTCAGCCAGGTCGCCCAGCTCGGTCGGGCAGACGAAGGTGAAGTCGGCCGGGTAGAAGAAGAATACGGACCACTTGCCCTTCAGGTTGGCTTCGGTCAGTTCGACGAACTTGCCGTGGTGGTAGGCGGTGGCTTTGAACGGTTTGACTTCGGTGTTGATCAGAGACATCGCAACGTCCTCGTTGGGTTAGAAATTTACCCGACAAAGACTATTGGGCTATTCCAAAAAGAGCATATTGAATGACCCCATCAGAACGATTGATTACCTCAATGCAACTCCTCGACGCCCCGGACCACGGGGGCTTGAGCGTCGAGGAAAGGGACGTCAAACCAGGCTTTCGTCCAGCACAAGCACTAGTTTTCCTTCCACTTGGTTGCTCGCCAGGGCTTCGAAAGCCGCCTCGGCGTCCTTGGCAGGGAAGGCTCGTTCCAGTCTCGGTTGCAGGCGGCCCTCCTCGAACAGCGGCCATACGTGCTGGCGCAATTCGCTGATGAGATCGGCCTTGAACTGCTCGTCGCGGCTGCGCAGGGTGGACCCGATCAGTTGCACGCGCTTACCCAGCAGCAGAGCCATGTCGAGCTCGGCCTTGCGTCCGCCCATCAGGCCGATGTTCACCCAGCGGCCATCGGTGGCAGCCAGGGCGAGGTTGAGACTGGCATAGTTGCCCCCCACCGGATCGAGGATCACGTCGAAGGGCGCGAAGTCACGCAGGCTTTCCAGAGCTTCGCCACGCAGCGCACCGCCCTGGGCCCCAAGGGATTCGCAATAGGCCAGGCGCTCGGCCGACCCCACACTGACCCAGCAGGGATTGCCGAAAGCCTTGCACAGCTGGATGGAGGCGGAGCCGACGCCGCTTGCGCCAGCATGCAGCAGCACCTTTTCGCCCGGCCTGAGAGCGGCCAGCTGGAACAGGTTGAGCCAGGCGGTCGCATAGACTTCGGGCAACGCGGCGGCTTCGGCCAGGGATAGCCCCTCTGGCGCCGGCAGCACATGGCGCGCATCCACCACGACTTCCTCGGCCATGCCCCCCCCGGCGAGCAGGCAGCAGACACGGTCACCTACCTGCCAGGCACCACTGCCCGGGCCCACTTCGGCGATCACCCCGGAGGCTTCCAGTCCCAGGATATCGCTGGCCCCTGGCGGCGGCGGATATAGTCCCGCACGTTGTAACAGGTCGGCTCGGTTCAGACCGGCGGCGGCCACACGAATCCGCACTTGCCCCACATCACAGGCCGGGCTGGCCCGCTCCCCCCACTCCACGCGCCCTTCGACGCCTTGCAATGCCTTCACGGTGCCTCCATAGTGAGCTTGGACCTGGCCCGGCGACCTGCTGGGCCTTCGCGTTGCGCCAATGGAACCCGGCGCCCTCAAATACGGCCTAATATGCGTTATCACCTGTCCCGACGTCGAATCAGCATGAAGCGCTCCCTGATCAGTTCTGCCCTTACCTTGGCCCTCAGCGTCAGCGTCCTGCCGTTGCATGCCGCCCCTACCGCCCCGAACAGTTGGGACTCCATTCAACCCGACCGTGAACAGGTGATCGCCAGCCTCAATGTGGTGGAGCTGCTCAAGCGTCATCACTACAACAAGCCGCCGCTCAACGACGAGCGCTCGGTGAAGATCTACGAGGGCTACCTCAAGCTGCTCGACCCGGCACGGATGTATTTCACCGCCGGCGATATCGCCGAGTTCGACAAATGGCGCACGCGTTTCGACGACCTGCTGAAAAGCGGCGACCTGGAGCCGGGCTTCATCATCTACAAACGTCATCTGGACCGACTCAAGGAGCGCCTGGACTTCGCCCTGGCGCTGCTGGACAAGGGCGTCGACAAGATCGACTTCAATGTCGACGAAAGCCTGGAGATCGATCGCGAGAAGGCGCCCTGGGCCAAGGACCGCGCCGCCCTCGACGACCTCTGGCGCAAGCGCGTGAAAGATGAAGTGCTGCGCCTGAAGATCGCCAAGAAGGAACCCAAGGCCATCCAGGAGTTGCTGGTCAAACGCTACAAGAACCAGCTCTCCCGCCTCGAGCAGACCCGTGGCGAGGATGTGTTCCAGGCCTACATCAATGCCTTTGCCCAGACATACGACCCGCACACCCAGTACCTCTCCCCGGACAACGCGGAGAACTTCGACATCAACATGAGCCTGTCCCTCGAGGGCATCGGCGCCGTGCTGCAAAGCGACAACGAGTACGTGAAGGTGGTGCGCCTGGTCCCGGCGGGTCCGGCCGAGAAGAGCAAGCAGGTAGCACCGGCGGACAAGATCGTCGGCGTCGCGCAGGGCAATGGCGAAATGGTCGACGTGATCGGCTGGCGCCTGGACGAAGTGGTCAAGCTGATCCGTGGCCCGAAAGGCTCTGTGGTTCGCCTGGAAGTGATCCCGGCCAGCAACGCGCCAAACGACCAGACCAGCAAGATCGTCGCCATCACCCGCGAAGCGGTGAAGCTCGAAGAACAGGCTGCGAAGAAATCCGTACTCAACCTCGAGCATGAAGGCAGCAAGTTCAAGCTCGGCGTGATCGAGGTACCGGCCTTCTACCTGGACTTCAAGGCGTTCCGCGCTGGCGACCCCGAGTACAAGAGCACCACCCGCGACGTGAAGAAACTCCTCGGCGAATTGCAGAAGGAAAAAGTCGACGGCGTGGTCATCGACCTGCGCAACAACGGCGGCGGCTCCTTGCAGGAAGCCACCGAGCTGACCGGCCTGTTCATCGACCAGGGCCCGACCGTATTGGTGCGAAATAGCGACGGCCGCGTCGACGTGCTGGCCGACGAGAACACCGGCGCCTACTACACCGGCCCGATGGCCGTACTGGTCAACCGCCTGTCCGCGTCGGCTTCGGAGATTTTCGCCGGCGCCATGCAGGACTATCACCGCGCGTTGATCATCGGTGGCCAGACCTTCGGAAAAGGCACCGTGCAGACCATCCAGCCGTTGAACCACGGCGAGCTGAAGCTGACCCTGGCCAAGTTCTACCGCGTCTCCGGCCAGAGCACCCAGCACCAGGGCGTGCTGCCGGACATCGAGTACCCCTCGGTTGTGGATACCAAGCAGATCGGTGAAAGCGCCCTGCCAGAGGCCATGCCCTGGGACAGCATCCGTCCGGCCATCAAGCCTGAACTGGACCCGTTCAAGCCGTTCCTGGCTGAGCTGAAGTCTCGCCACGATGCGCGCACCGCGCAGGATCCGGACTTCGTCTACAGCCGTGAGCGCCTGGCGCTGGCCCAGAAACTGCTGAAGGAGACTGAGGTCAGCCTCAATGAGACCAAGCGTCGCGCCCAGCAGTCCGACATTGAAGCCAAGCAGTTGGCGATGGAAAACACCCGTCGTAAGGCCAAGGGCGAGGAACTCTTGAAGGAACTCAAGCCGGAAGACGAAGACGCCGCACCGGTAGAAGAGGAAAAGACCAAGCCGGAAGACGACGCCTACCTGACTGAAACCGGGCAGATCCTGCTGGACTATCTGGGTCTGAACGCAGCTGTGGCGAAACATTGAAATGATGTCATAAGGCCGTCACACAACTGTCGTGAAATCCGGGGGCCGCAATTGCGGCCCCTTTCTTTTTCACGAGTAACAGCATGACCGTCACCGAGCAGTTGAGCGCACTGGGCCTGATCCTCGCTCACGGCGACTTGCACAGCCTGTTTCAGCCGATTCTGTCGCTGTCGGAGCGACGCATCCTCGGCTACGAGGCGCTGACCCGCGGCCCCTCCAACAGCCCTTTGCACTCCCCCATGACCCTGTTCGCGGTGGCGCGCCACGCCGGACGTCTGAGCGAACTTGAAATGGCCTGCCGCAAGACTGCGTGCCACCGTTTCAAGGACCTCAAGCTCGATGGCCTGCTGTTCCTCAACGTGTCTCCGGAGTCCCTGCTGGACCCGGCGCACCAGCCAGGCCGCACCTTGAAGATGCTGCAAGCCTTCGGTATCCCTCCGAGCCAGGTGGTGATCGAACTGACGGAGCAAACTCCGACCGAAGACTTCAACCTGCTCGATACCGCCCTGCACCATTACCGCGCCATGGGCTTCTCCATCGCCCTCGACGATCTGGGTGCAGGCTATTCCAGCCTCCGCCTCTGGTCCGAACTGCGCCCGGACTATGTGAAGATCGACCGCCACTTCATCGACGGTATCCACCAGGACGCGGTGAAGCGAGAGTTCGTCGAGTCTATCCTGAAGATGGCAAAAGCCTCGCGGGCCCAGGTCATCGCCGAAGGTATCGAACTGCCGGAAGAGCTCGCGGTGCTTGCGGAAATGGGGGTCGACCTGGTCCAGGGCTACCTGCTTGGACGCCCCCAGGAACGTCCCTCGCGAGACGCCCGCGCGTTGTTGCCGACAATGGAATCGCTCAGCAGCATGAACGAGGAGAACCGCGACCTCTGCGCACTACTCAACGAACAGCTGGCGGTACATGAGGACACGCCCATCCACGAGGTGCTGGAAACGTTCCGGGCCCAGGCCAACCTCAACTCGCTGGCTGTGCTGGACGCCCATCAGCGCCCGGTTGGCATCGTGCATCGTCATCTGCTCTCCGAAGCCCTGCTGCGTCCTTTCGCTACTGACCTGTTCACCCGGAAATCGGTGAATCGACTGATGAGCGCAGACTTCCTCGCCGTGGAGATGGGGCAGTCGCTGCAACAGGTCAGCCGCCTTATCACCAGCCGTGCGCGGCAACGTATCGAAGAGGACTTCATCATCATTCTCGACGGTCGCTACCGGGGCCTCGGACGGGTGATCGACGTGCTCAAGCTGATTACCGAACTGAAGATCCAGCAAGCCCGCCATGCCAATCCACTGACCCTGCTACCGGGCAACGTGCCCATCCAGCAATGCCTGACACGCCTGCTGCAACAACGCCGTCAGGCGGTGGTTTGCTACGTCGACATCGACAGCTTCAAGCCCTTCAACGACCTCTATGGCTACGCCAAGGGCGACGAGGTGCTGCTGTGCCTGGCCCAGTGCCTGAGCGAGCGCGTGGACCCGGCACGGGACTTCGTCGGTCATATCGGCGGTGACGATTTCATGCTGGTACTGGGATCGGACGATTGGCGCATGCGGCTCAACCATCTGCTGGAAGACTTCCAGGGTCAGTGTCGGCGCTTCTACCGCAACGATCATCTGGAGGCGGGCTGCTTCGTTGCCCACAATCGCCACGGCCAGCGCGAGGAGTATCCGCTGCTGTCGCTGTCCATCGGTGTAGTAACACTCAAGGCCGAAGACTGCGTGCGGCTTGATGCCTCGCAACTGGCGGGGCTCGCCTCGGAGGCCAAACGCCACGCCAAGACAATGCCAGGCTACAGCTTGCACATCATCGAAGCGGTTTCATCAGGGGCGGAGTCAATCCCCCAATGAGTCAGAGACCGAGCTCACCTGCGCGCTGCTCAGCGCGCCTGGCCGAATCGCCATCGGGCTCCAGGCCCGGGCCGCCGTCGCGGTAAAGGTCGACCAGCTTTCGCGCCGCCAGTGGATGACCGGCATCGGCCGCCAGCTTCCACCAGCGTGCAGCTTCCGCGGCATCCGGAGCCTGGCGGGCATCGCCGGCCAGACTCAGCACACCGAGCTGATAGGCGGACTTGCCATCTCCGGCCTGAGCTGCCAGACGGAGCAGGCGAATACCCTCTTCCCGCGCGCCGAAGCCATGTCCCCGGTGCAGCAGGAGATGGCCGTAAAAGCTCTGTGCAGGAACATCGCCCAAAGCAGCCATGCGCGCGAACTGGCCTTGCATCCACTGCCAGGCACGCGGATGGGCCACCAGCTTGGGGAAGCGCATGAGCCGGCGTGCCACCAGGTAGCCGAGCCGAGCCCGCAGCTTCCAGAGCATCACTGCTCCTCGGGGTAGGTGAACTCGAACACCCGTGCCACTTCAGCCGCATGCCAGGACGCGGCAGCGGTGCCATCCGGTGGACCGGCGAAGCGGCCAAGGCGTTCCACACACTCGAAGAAGCCGGTACGCGGCAGGCGGCTGGCGCCCTGGCTGATCACCAGGGAGCTACGCAACGGGCGCTCGGCGCGTGCATCGAGGGCGGCCAGGTGTTCGAGGGCCGCGGTGAGAGTCTGCATCGCCGGGGACGGCAATTGCAGGCGCTCGATCAACGCGCGGTAGGTCAGCAGGTGACGCTGGCGGCGAGCATCTTCCAGTTCATCCAACAAGGCTTGCCAGTGCTGGCGGCTGATTCGCAGACTCAAGATCCGGACTCCCAGCCGGATACGCCGAGGACACGCGCCAGACTACGCTTAATGGCTTCGTCGGGCTCGCGTTCGCCGCTTTCGATCAGCCCGAGGTAGTGAGGGCTGATCCCCACGGTGCGGGCCAATTGCTCCAGACTCTGGCCTTGCGCTTCGCGCAGCGACTTCAGTTGTCCGAGCGCAACCTTGGCTTGTTCGGTGACCGACTCCGTAGTGGCCTGGCCGGCGGCGCGCAGCAGCGCCTGGTATTCGGACCAGGGCAGTACCGCGTACTCCGCCTGGCCGTCACGCATGATCACTTGCACACTCATTGAAGCTCCCCGTGGAACGCAGTGCCGACTGCTTCAGCACCTCCATGCAGGCGGCCATATTATCAGGCCGAGGGCCCGCAGAGGGTGAACTATACTGCGTCCACCTGGCGGGGGAAGGCTCGTGACGCGGCATTTTCTTATAGTTCTCTGGATACTTGTCAGCCTCTGGCCCGGACTATCACTGGGCGAGGAGTTGCGCTGGGGTTTTGGCCCGGCCGATGGCATGCCCTACGCACAGGTAAGCGACCATGCCCTGCTCGGCGGTTTCATCCGTCATCTGGGCGAACGCATCGCCGAAGACCTGTCCATAAAAGTCAGCTTCATCGAAACGCCGAACAAGCGCATCGAGGAATCCCTGAAGAACGGGCGCATCCACCTGATCTGCAATTCGAATCCGGAATGGATGGTGGACGCAGCTGCGTATCACTGGTCGCCATCGCTGTTCGAAGAGGAAGACGCCCTCCTTCAGCATCGTGATAGCCCGCGCATCGCCAGCCTTGCCGACCTCAAGGGCAAGGTACTGGGTACCAGCCTGGGCTTCGCCTACAGCATGCCGCTGATGGAAGCCTTCGCGAACAACGACGTGGAACGCAAGGACGTGCGCGATCTCGACACCCGCCTGAACTTGCTAAGCCACAAGCGACTGGACGCCATCATCGATATGCGCCGCGCCCTTGCCTATGAACTGGCCGTGCGACCCGACGCCCCGCTGGTATTCAGTCCCTGGGTAGTGGAACGCTACCGGCTGCACTGCGCCTATGGCCGTCAGCTGCCGATACCGGCCGAACAACTGGACGCCGCCCTGCAACGCCTGAGGGACAGTGGTGAAATCGAATCATTGCTACAGGGCGAGCAACAGCGCGCGGGACTTCAGGATCGCTGAGAATCCGGCGCCGGCAACTGTTCCAGGGCTGCTCGTACAGCCGGCGTCTGTCCATCGCGCCACGCACGGAAGGCATCCAGTTCGCCACCCCAGGTTTTCAGGACCCACGCCAGCACCGCCAGATCGTCGACAAAGCCCATGCCTACCAGCCAATCCGGCAGCGCATCGAGCGGCGTGACGAAGTAAATCAAGGCTCCCACCACGGCGAGAAACGCCTTGGGGTTGATCTGCCGGTACTCACCGCGCAGCCAGGCATTGGCGAGGGACAGTAACAGTCGCAGGTCATCCTTCACCGCACCAAGCCGGCCGCTCTGGCTCGAGCTCTTGCGCGATACCGCCAGCAGCAGTGACGGCAATCGCCCACCGGCGAGGAAACGCTGCGCCAGGGTCAGGTAACGCTGGAAATTCCAGGGTGCTTTCACGGCTACTCCTCGGCAGAAGCCTGGCCTAGAGGGCTTGGCGCGGTTATCCACGAAATCTGTGGATAACCTTGTTAACAGTTTTCCACATTACAGGGAAAAGGCCCATGTCATGCGGCTCCGCGACAGATCGGGCAAATTTTGCCCACTACCAAAAGGCCAGGAAAATCAATCATTTGACCAGACGGTCTGCAATGCGACTGCAAGTCGCACCGAGCACAATCGTGGTTACCCGGTCATGTGCATAACCGTAACACCTTTTCGACGCTCTACTCCCGATGTGACTGAAAAGTCGACTTCAGGCTCAGATGAGACTGGCGCTGGAAACGAAAACGCCCCGTCGAGACGGGGCGTTCACGCGAAGGCAACTGCCGCTTATTGCTTGTCGGCGGCCGCCGGATCCTTGATGCCGAGCAGTTCCAGGTCGAACACCAGAACCGAGTTGGCCGGAATGGCCGGGCTCGGGCTCTGCTCGCCATAGGCCAGCTCGCTGGGGATGAAGAGTTTGACCTTCTCACCCACGTGCATCAGTTGCAGACCTTCGACCCAACCCGGGATCACGCCATTGACCGGCAGGTCGATGGGGCTGCCACGCTGGACGGAGCTGTCGAAGACGGTACCGTCAGTCAGCTTGCCTTCGTAGTGAACGGTCACCACGTCAGTCGCCTTGGGCTGGGCACCCTCGGCCTTCTTGACGATCTCGTACTGCAGGCCGGAAGCGGTGGTCACAACACCTTCGCGCTTGCCGTTGTCTTCGAGGAATTTCTTGCCGGCTTTTGCGTTCTCGGCATTCAGCGCGGTCATGCGCTCTTCGGCACGCTTCTGCAGGAAGGCGAAGGCTTCAACCAGCTCTTCGTCCTTCAGGCGCTGCTCTTTCTTGCCGATGGCATCTTCGATGCCCTGGGCGACAGCCTTGGGATCGAGGTCGTCCATACCTTCCTGGGCGAGGCTCTTGCCCATGTTCAGGCCAATACCGTAGGAGGCTTTCTGGGCCGGAGTCTTGAGTTCAACGCTGGTCTGCGAATCGCAGCCCGCGAGAACCAGGCCCACCAGGGCCACAGCGGCCGCCAACCGATGTTGTTTCATGCTGAATCCTTGTCTGTCGCCATGATGGCAATACGATGGAGCGGCGAGCTTAGCAGGCCGCCGCGAGAGGTGGCTATGGGCAATAAGAACGGAGAGTCTGCAATAAGTTCAGCAGCTTGCGCGGCATCACGTAAGCATTGACTGCAGTGTTGCCGGGGATTTTCGACAGGCAAAGAAAAAGCCCCCAGGCATTGCTACCTGAGGGCTTTTGTATGGCGCAGCGGACGGGACTCGAACCCGCGACCCCCGGCGTGACAGGCCGGTATTCTAACCGACTGAACTACCGCTGCGCGTAACCTTGAAACTGGTGGGTGATGACGGGATCGAACCGCCGACCCTCTGCTTGTAAGGCAGATGCTCTCCCGGCTGAGCTAATCACCCCAATATGCGCCCAATGAAGGGTCACACACTAAATGAAAAACCCTCAGGCATTACTACCTAAGGGCTTTCGAATATGGCGCAGCGGACGGGACTCGAACCCGCGACCCCCGGCGTGACAGGCCGGTATTCTAACCGACTGAACTACCGCTGCGCGTAACTGCGAGATTGGTGGGTGATGACGGGATCGAACCGCCGACCCTCTGCTTGTAAGGCAGATGCTCTCCCGGCTGAGCTAATCACCCTTCACTCTCGAAGTGGGGCGCATTCTAGAGAGGTATCCCGCCTCTGGCAAGTCCCTTTTGAAAAAAAATTATCAGGCCTTCCAAAGGCTTAGCTCAGGGTTGAGCCCGACGCCTCCCGATGAGAATAATGCGCGCTTTGTGTCCGGAGGTTTTCCCCTTATGTGGTTTCGCAACCTGCTTGTCTATCGCCTCACCCAGGATCTGAATATTGATGCCGAGGCGCTGGAAGCCGCGCTGGCGACCAAGCCCGCACGGCCATGTGCCAGCCAGGAGCTGACCACCTACGGTTTCGTGGCGCCGTTCGGCAAGGGCGCGGATGCACCACTGGTGCACGTCAGCGAAGGCTTCTTCCTGGTTGCCGCGCGCAAGGAAGAACGCATCCTCCCCGGCAGCGTGGTGCGTGACGCCCTGAAAGAAAAGGTCGACCAGATCGAGACCGAGCAGATGCGCAAGGTCTACAAGAAGGAACGCGACCAGCTGAAGGACGAGATCGTCCAGACTTTCCTGCCGCGCGCCTTCATCCGCAAGTCCGCTACATTCGCAGCTATCGCGCCGGCCCAGGGCCTGATCCTGGTCGATGCGTCCAGCCCCAAGCGCGCCGAAGACCTGCTTTCCACCCTGCGTGAAGCGATCGGTTCGCTGCCGGTGCGTCCGGCTTCAGTGAAGATCGCCCCCACCGCTACCCTCACCCAGTGGGTCCAGACCCAGGAAGCGGCCAGCGACTTCTACGTGCTGGACGAGTGCGAACTGCGCGACACCGACGAAGACGGCGGCGTGGTGCGCTGCAAGCGCCAGGACTTGACCAGCGACGAAATCCAGCTGCACCTGACTTCCGGCAAGTTGGTCACCCAGCTTTCCCTGGCCTGGCAAGACAAGCTGTCCTTCATCCTCGACGACAAGCTGGTGATCAAGCGCCTGCGCTTCGAGGATCTGCTGCAAGAGAAGGCCGAGCAGGATGGTGGTGATGACTCCCTGAGCCAACTCGACGCCAGCTTCACCTTGATGATGCTGACTCTGGTGGAGTTCATCCCGCAGCTCTTCGAAGCCCTGGGCGGCGAAGAGATTCCGCAGGGCGTCTGACCCCTCCGAGCGCCGGCCCCGAGCCGGCGCTTTCACAACGGAGAGAAGGAGGCGCCATGCACGCCCTCGTCACTTTCAGTCGCTTCGTCGGCAACACCTTTGCCTTCTGGATCCTGCTGTTCGCGGTACTGGCCTTCTACCAGCCCGCCTGGTTCCTGCCGGTCATCCACTGGCTGGTCCCGCTGCTCGGCCTGATCATGTTCGGCATGGGGCTGACGCTCAAGACCGAAGACTTCCGCGAGGTGTTGCGACGCCCGTTGCGGGTGCTGATCGGCGTACTGGCGCAGTTCATCATCATGCCGGGACTGGCGTGGCTGCTTTGCAAGCTGATGCAACTACCGGCAGAGATCGCCGTCGGCGTCATCCTGGTGGGCTGCTGCCCAGGCGGCACCGCCTCTAACGTGATCACCTGGTTCGCCCGTGGCGATGTCGCCCTGTCGGTAGCCATTACCGCTGCGACTACGCTACTCGCCCCGCTGGTAACGCCGGCGCTGATCTGGCTGCTGGCCACGGAGTGGCTGCCGGTCCAGTTCGGCGCCCTGTTCACGTCCATCCTGCAGGTGGTGGTCCTGCCCATTGCGCTCGGACTGGTCGCCCAACGGCTGCTGGGAGAACGCGTCCGCCTGGCGGTCGACGTGCTGCCGCTGGTATCGGTGGTGTGCATCGTCGCGCTCGTCGCCTCGATCGTAGCCGCCAGCCAGGCGAAGATCGCCGAATCCGGCCTGCTGATCATGGCCGTAGTGGTCCTGCACAATGGGCTCGGTCTGGCCCTGGGGTACTTGGCGGGCCGCCTCTGTGGCCTGCCGCTGGCCCAGCGCAAGACGCTCTCCATCGAAGTCGGAATGCAGAACTCGGGACTCGGCGCGGCCCTTGCGACCGCGCATTTCTCGCCGCTGGCCGCAGTGCCCAGCGCGCTGTTCAGCGTCTGGCACAACCTCTCAGGATCGCTGCTGGCTGCGGTGTTCCGGCGCATGGATGAGCCCCGGAAGGAACGCGAGTAACCCCATCCCACCTGGCCGGTCGGACTTGTCCAACCGGCCAGGATGTGCAAAATACTGCGCAACGTAAGGACGACCTTACCACTCTGCGAGTGATCGACGGGGACGGCCCCATTTCAATCTGTCGTCCAACTGGAGGTCACCATGTCCTGGATCATTCTCTTCTTCGCAGGCCTGTTCGAGGTGGGTTGGGCCGTCGGCCTGAAGTACACCGACGGCTTCAGCAAGCCACTACCCACGGCCCTCACCGTCATCGCCATGCTCATCAGCCTGGGCCTGCTTGGCCTGGCCATGAAAGAGTTGCCGCTGGGCACTGCCTACGCTATCTGGACGGGGGTCGGCGCGGTCGGCACTGTCATCGCCGGCGTCATCCTGTTCGGCGAATCCATGGCGCTGGTACGCCTGCTCAGCGTCGCGTTGATCATCGGCGGCCTGATCGGCCTCAAGCTCAGCCACTGACCCCTACAACGGAAAAGCCCGCCATTCGGCGGGCTTTTTCATTCAGCGGGCATCGCCTCGCAGTTCGGCCACCTGCAACTGCAGGCTCTGCCTGTCGGCCAACTCAGGCGATACCGGAGCCCCCGCCACCAGGCGTATGCGTGACCAGAAGCGCTTGAAGAGTCCTTTGGACGGATCACGGCTGAAGAAGCTGCCCCAAAGCCCCAGCAGCGCCATCGGGATTACCGGCACCGGGTTCTCCTCGAGGATACGTTCGATGCCGTTCTTGAACTCGTTCAGTTCGCCGTCGCCGGTCAGCTTGCCCTCGGGGAAGATGCATACCACCTCACCATTGCGCAGATACTCGGCGATCTTCTTGAAGGCCGCATCGTAGACCAGCAGATCCTCGTGGCGCGCCGCGATCGGCACGGTACCGGCGGTGCGGAAGATGAAGTTCAGCACCGGAAGCTGGTAGATCTTGTAGTACATGACGAAGCGCACCGGGCGCCGCACCGCGCCGCCAATCAGCAACGCATCGACGAAGGACACGTGGTTGCACACCAGCACCGCCGGCCCTTCCTCGGGAATCGCCTCAAGGCCTTTGTGTTCTACGCGATACATGGAATGGCCAAGCAGCCAGACCAGGAAGCGCATCGTGAACTCGGGGACGATCTTGAAGATGTAGCTGTTCACCGCGATGTTCATCAGCGACACCACCAGGAACAGCTCGGGGATCGACAGCCCGGCGACGCTGAGGAAAAGGATCGAGGCGATGGCCGAGACCACCATGAACAGCGCGTTGAGAATGTTGTTCGCGGCGATCACCCGCGCGCGCTCGTTCTCCGCCGTGCGCGACTGGATCAGCGCGTAGAGCGGCACGATGTAGAAACCGCCGAACAGCCCGATGCCGAGGATGTCGGCAAGGATCAGCCAGGACTGGCCATGACCGAGCAGCGCCAGCCAGTCGTGCGGCGTCGCACCTTGCGGGAACTCACCGGAATGCCACCAGAGCAACAGGCCGAACAGGGTCAGGCCAATGGAACCGAAGGGCACCAGGCCGATTTCCACCTTGCCGCCCGAGAGGCGCTCGCAAAGCATCGAGCCCAATGCAATCCCCACCGAGAACACCGTGAGGATCAGTGTCACCACGCTTTCGTCGCCGTGCAGCAGCTCCTTGGAATAGGCCGGGATCTGCGTCAGGTAGACGGCCCCGAGGAACCAGAACCAGGAGTTACCCACCAGAGAGCGCGATACCGAAGGGCGCTGACCAAGCCCCAGGCGCATGATCTGCCAGGACTGGCGGAAGATGTTCCAGTCGAGCGCGAGCCCCGGCAGCGCTGCCGCTGCGCGCGGAATGCCGCGACTGGCCAGGTAGCCGAGACTGGCAGTGAGCACGATGGCGCAGGCCACGATCGGCTCGTAGCGCTCGACGGACATCATGAGGCCGGCACTAATGGTGCCCGCGAGAATGGCCAGGAAGGTGCCCATCTCCACCAGGGCGTTGCCCCCTACCAGTTCGTCCTCACGCAGCACCTGCGGCAGGATCGAGTACTTCACCGGGCCGAACAGCGCCGAGTGGGTGCCCATGGCGAATAGCGCCAGGAACAGCAGCGGCAGACTGTCGAAGAAGAAGCCCAGGGCCCCCACCGCCATGATGGCGACCTCGGCCAGCTTGATGGCGCGGATCAGCGCGTCCTTGGCGAACTTCTCGCCGAACTGTCCGCCCAGTGCGGAAAACAGGAAGAACGGCAGGATGAACAGCAGCGCGCAGAGGTTGGTGAAAACACTCTTGTCGCCGGAAATGGCGAGTTTGTAGAGGATGGCGAGAATCAGCGACTGCTTGAAGATGTTGTCGTTGAACGCGCCGAGCAACTGAGTCACGAAGAACGGCAGGAATCGCCGTGTGCCCAGCAGGGCAAATTGCGAGTGTTGGCTCATCTTCCTTGGTACCTGGTCATTAGCAGGGATACGGCCCCGTGCGCATGAATTCGCACGTCGCTGATTGGACTGCAGGACTATGGCGGAAAGCCACATTGGCCAGAAGGATGTTTGTGCGAATTCGCAAAAGACCGTCTGTGTAGGGGCGAATTCATTCGCCAAGGGCGGCGAGGCTGCCCCCTGCAAAGTCAAAGGGCGAACCTGCGGTCCGCTTGGCGATTAAGATCGCCCCTACATCGGCGGTTGCCCCAGCACCCAGCGCAGCAGGAAGAACAGCACCAGCCCACCAAGGATGGTCGCCAGCAGGTGGCGGCTCAGGGCAGCAATCAGGATTGCACCGAGCCCGGCCAGCAGGTAGGCGTTGTCCAGCGCCAGGTGAAAGTGCTGGCCGTCGGGCATCAGCATTCCCGGCACGACGATGGCGGTGAGCACAGCGGTCGGCACGTAGTGCAGGCCCTGGCGCACCACCGGCGGGAAACTGAGGTTCGGCCAGGCGAACAGGCTGTAGCGGATGGCGAAGGTGATGACCGCCATGCCGAAGATCAGGCTCCAGGTTTGCATGAGATACCCTCCCCCAGCAGGTCGAGGCGATAACGACGTTCCAGCACCACCCCGACGACGATGCCGCTCAAGGCAGCCGCCATCAGGCCCAGCTTGTAGGGCAGGCCATGACAGATCAGCGCCACGGCGCCGGCCACGAGCGCGGCAGCCACCTGCGGCTTGTTGCGCAGCATGGGCACGACGATGCCGATGAATGTGGCGAGCATGGCGAAATCGAGGCCCCATGCCGCCAGGTTGGGCACCGCCTGGCCAAACAGCACGCCCACCAGGGTGCAGAGCTGCCAGTTCAGGTACATGGCCAGGGCCCCGCCGAAGAAGTACCAGTGCTTGTGCGGCGAGTCGTCCTTCTCGGCATAACGATGCTGGACCACCGCGAAGGCCTCGTCCGTCAACCAGAACGCCAGAGGCATGCGCCAGCGCGTCGGCAGGTGGCGCACGTACGGCTGCAGGGTTGCGCTGTACAGGGCGTGGCGCAGGTTGACCACGAAGGTGGTCAGCAGCACCACGGCCATCCCGGCGCCCCCGCTGAGCAGGGTGATGGCGATGAACTGGGACGAGCCGGCGAACACCAGCAGCGACATGCCGATGGTCTGCCAGGCGGACAAGCCGGCGCCCGCGGCCAGGGTGCCGAAAATGATGCCGAACGGAATCGCGCCAACGATCATCGGAACGATGTCGCGGGCGCCGTGGATGAACTCAGTGATACGGGACATGTGGCCTCCTTGTCCCGAAAGGCTAGCGTCAGGCCATCAGTGCGTCTTGAACGATCTTGCGCACGCGTTGCGATATTCGCCCGGCCCCACGCCATAAGCCTGCTTGAACTGGCGGGTCAGATGGCTCTGATCGGCGAACCCCAGCTGTGCCGCCACACCGGCTGGCGCGCAACCGGCCTTGAGCAGGGCACGGGCCTGATCCAGGCGCTGCTGCTTGAGCCAGGCGTGGGGCGGCATGCCGGTGGCGCGGCGGAAGGTACGAGCGAAATGGAATGGCGAGAGCTTCACGGCAGTGGCCAGTTCCTCGAGGGACGGCGGCTCGGCCAGGCGTTCACGCAGCAGTTCCTTGGCACGCAGCACAGCCAGAGGCTCACGGCCCGGGGCGCCGGGCTCGGGCAGCCTGGAATGACGACGGAACAGCGACAACAGGGCCTCGCGCCAGGCAGTCTGCTGTTGCAGGGCACTGGCATTTGCCTCCAGCAGCCGATGCAGATGGGTGAACATCTGGACCAGGTCGGGATCGTGATGAACGCTGCCGATAAAGGCCGGCATGCCAGCCAGAGGAAGCTCGAGCTCCTCCAGGGCGCTGCGTACCAACGCGATATCCGGATAGAACACCCGGTAGCGCCAACCGTCGTCGTGTCCCTTGGAACCGGTGTGCACCTCATCCGGGTTGATCAGCGCCAGGCTGCCGGCACCGGCCAGGTGATCGACGCCGCGATAGCGATAGCGCTCGGCCCCTGCCTCCACCACGGCGATCACATAGCCGTCGTGTACATGGGGGGCGAAGCGATGTTCGATGTAGCGAGCAGACAGCAGCTCCAGGCCATCCAGATGGCCCGCCTGCCAGAAATGCGCGTCTTCCCTATGCTCGCCCAAGGTTATGCGCTGAACAGCGCCTCCAGCCGTTGCTTCACTCCCGGCCAGTCGTGGTCGGTGATGCTGTATAGCACGCTGTCGTCAAGGCGGCCGTCAGCCAGGCGACGATGGTTGCGCAGCACGCCCTCGCGCTGGGCGCCGAGCTTTTCGATGGCGCGCTGGGAGCGCAGGTTGCTGGCGGCGGTTTTCAGTTGCACCCGCACCACTTGCCACTCCTCGAATGCATGGCGCAGCATCAGATACTTGATCGAGGCATTCAGGCCACTGCCGTGCTCACCGGCGGCGAGCCAGGTCCAGCCAATCTCGGCGGCCGGCAGGTTGGGCATGAAATCGGAGAAACGCGTGGTGCCTACCAGGTTGTCACCCAGGCGAATGGCGAAGACCACCGCCCGCCCTTCCCGCTGGTCGGCCAGGGCGTGGCGATACCAGTCGGGTCGCAGGGGGCCGTTCATGTAGGCCAGGGCTTCGCGGTTGGCCTCAGCCAGGGTAACCAGCGCCGGGATGTCGGCCTCTGCCAGCGGTTCGAGGCGCAAGGCGCCGCGCTGCAGGATGACCGGTTGTGGATTGAACATCTGCGCCCTCCTCAGGCGAAAGAACCCTGCCGGATGAGAACGTCGCGCCAAGCGGAAGTGCCGTGCAGGTTCCCACGCGAGACAAACAAAACTGCGCGGGCAATGGACCACGCTAGCAGCCCCGGTGCGGGGGCTCAATAGCGCCTGCGACCTTGGTAGCAGCGGCCTGACGAATTGCCGACTTTGGTGCGAAACTGCTGGAAGTCGAAATCTCGCGGGCATGCCCCGCCACCGCACCATCCGGAGCTGCAATGTCGCTGTCCAGCGGGCTGATCGCCACGGTCGCCTTCCTCTACATGGCCATCCTCTTCGCCATCGCCTTCTATGGCGACCGACGCAGCACACCCCTGTCGCCGCGCATGCGCGCCTGGGTCTACAGCCTGTCCCTGGCGGTGTACTGCACCAGCTGGACCTTCTTTGGCGCTGTCGGCCAGGCCGCCGGTCAGGTCTGGAACTTCCTGCCCATCTACCTGGGCCCCATCCTGCTGCTGCTGTTGGCGCCCTGGGTGGTGCAGAAGATGGTGATCATCAGCAAGCAGGAGAACATCACTTCCATCGCCGACTTCATCGCCGCGCGCTATGGCAAATCCCAGGCCCTGGCGGTAGTGGTGGCTCTGATCTGCCTGGTCAGCGTGCTGCCCTACATCGCCCTGCAGCTGAAGGGCATCGTCCTCGGGGTGAACCTGCTGATCGGCCCAAGTGCCGAATCCTCTGGCACCCGCGCCCAGGACACAGCGCTCATCGTGTCGCTGGTGCTCGCCCTGTTCACCATCCTCTTCGGCACCCGCAACCTGGACGCGACTGAACACCACCGCGGCATGGTGCTGGCGATCGCCTTCGAGTCCCTGGTCAAGTTGCTGGCCTTCCTCGCAGTGGGCGCCTACGTCACCTTCGGCCTGTTCGACGGTTTCGACGACCTGTTCACCCGTGCCCGCAGCGCTCCGCAGCTGGAGCACTACTGGTCGCAATCCATGGACTGGTCCTCGCTGCTGGTGCAGACCGGCGTCGCGATGCTCGCGATCATCTGCCTGCCCCGGCAATTCCACGTGACGGTGGTGGAGAACATCGAACCGCGTGACCTCCGCCAGGCACGCTGGGTGTTCCCCATCTACCTGGCCCTGGCGGCGCTGTTCGTGGTGCCCATCGCCCTGGCCGGGCAGATGCTGCTGCCCAGCGGTGTGATCCCGGACTCCTTCGTCATCAGCCTGCCGCTGGCCGAGGCGCACCCGGCCCTGGCGCTGCTGGCCTTCATCGGTGGTGCGTCGGCCGCCACCGGCATGGTGATCGTCGAAGCCGTGGCCCTGTCCACCATGGTTTCCAACGACATGCTGCTGCCATGGCTGCTGCGCCGGCAGAACGCCGAACGCCCGTTCGAAGTGTTCCGCCACTGGATGCTCTCGGTACGCCGGGTGAGCATCGTGGTGATCATCCTGCTGGGTTACGTCAGCTACCGCCTGCTGGGCTCCACCGCGAGCCTGGCGACCATCGGCCAGATCGCCTTTGCCTCCATCGCCCAGCTCGGCCCGGCCATGATCGGCGCGCTGTTCTGGAAGCAGGCCAACCGCCGTGGCGTGTTCGCCGGCCTCGCTGCCGGCGCTGCCCTCTGGGCCTACACCCTGGTATTGCCGGTGATGGCTCGCGGCCTCGGCTGGCCGCTGGAAAACTTCCCCGGCCTCTCCTGGATGATGGAAAACCCCCTGAACCTGCCCATCGAACCCCTGACCCAGGGCGTGGTGATCTCGCTGGCGGGCAACTGGATCCTCTTCGCCTGGGTGTCGGTGTTCTCCCGCACCCGCGTGTCCGAGCACTGGCAGGCCAGCCGCTTCGTCGGCCAGCAGGTTTCCGCACGAGCCAGTTCCCGCACCCTGCTGGCGGTCCAGGTGGACGACCTGCTGATGCTCGCCTCGCGCTTCGTCGGTGAAGAGCGCGCGCGGCAGAGCTTCATCCGTTTCGCCTATCGCCTGGGCATCAGCTTCAACCCGGCGCAGAACGCCAACCAGGATTGGATCACCCACACCGAACGCCTGCTCGCCGGCGTACTCGGCGCCTCGTCGGCGCGGGCCGTGGTGAAGGCGGCCATCGAAGGCCGCGAGATGCAGGTGGAGGACGTTGTGCGCATCGCCGACGAGGCTTCCGAGGTGCTGCAGTTCAACCGAGCCCTGCTTCAAGGCGCCATCGAGAACATCACCCAGGGCATCAGCGTCGTCGACCAGTCGCTGCGACTGGTGGCCTGGAACCACCGCTATCTGGAGCTGTTCGACTATCCCGAAGGCCTGATCAGCGTCGGCCGCCCCATCGCCGACATCATCCGCTACAACGCCGAACGTGGACTCTGCGGGCCCGGCGAGGTGGAATCCCATGTCGCTCGCCGCTTGTTCTGGATGCGCCAGGGCAGGCCGCACACCTCGGAGCGCCTGTTCCCCAATGGCCGGGTCATTGAACTGATCGGCAACCCCATGCCCGGTGGCGGCTTCGTCATGAGCTTCACCGACATCACCGCCTATCGCCAGGCCGAACAGGACCTCAAGGATGCCAACGAAGGGCTGGAACGACGGGTCACCGAACGGACCCTGGAACTCTCCCAACTCAACCACGCGCTGATCGAGGCCAAAGGCACGGCGGAAGCGGCCAACCAGTCCAAGACCCGCTTCCTCGCCGCCGTCAGTCACGACCTGATGCAACCGCTCAACGCCGCGCGACTGTTCTCCGCCGCCCTTGGCCACCAGCAGGAGGTCCTGCCCCGCGAGGCCCGCGAACTGGTCAACCACCTGGACAGCTCGCTGCGCTCGGCCGAGGACCTGATCACCGACCTGCTGGACATCTCGCGCCTGGAGAGCGGCCGAGTCACTCCCGACCGTACCGCTTTCCCGCTGGCTTCGCTGTTCGACACCCTCGGCGCCGAGTTCAAGGTGCTGGCCCAGGAGCAGCACATGGACTTCCGCCTGCGCGGCAGCAAGCTGCGCGTGGAAAGCGACATGAAACTGCTGCGCCGAATCCTGCAGAACTTCCTGACCAACGCCTTCCGCTACGCCAAGGGACGCGTCCTGCTGGGTGCCCGGCGCGACGGCGACAATCTGCGCCTGGAGGTCTGGGACCGTGGCCCCGGTATCCCGGAAGACAAGCGCAAGGTGATATTCGAGGAGTTCAAGCGCCTGGACAGCCATCAGACCCGCGCCGAGAAAGGCCTGGGGCTGGGCCTCGCCATCGCCGACGGCCTCTGCCGCGTGCTCGACCACAAGCTGGAAGTGCGCTCCTGGCCGGGCAAGGGCAGCGTGTTCAGCGTCACCGTGCCGCTGGCGCGCGTTCAGCAACCCTCGCCTGTGGTGCAGAAACTGGCCGAAGCCAACGGCCAGACGCTCAACGGCACCCAGGTACTGTGCATCGACAACGAGGACAGCATCCTCACTGGCATGCACAGCCTGCTGTCACGCTGGGGCTGCCAGGTGTGGACGGCGCGCAACCGCCTGGAATGCGAACACCTGCTGGCCGAGGAAGTGCGGCCGCAACTGGCGCTGGTGGACTACCACCTCGATGAAGGCGAGACCGGCACCGAACTCATGGCCTGGTTGCGGACCCGCCTGGGTGAACCGTTGCCCGGCGTGGTGATCAGCGCCGACGGCCGCGCCGAGCTGGTGGCCGAAGTCCACGCCGCCGGCCTGGACTATCTGGCCAAGCCGGTGAAGCCGGCCGCGCTACGGGCACTGATCAGCCGGCACGTGAACCTGCGCTGAAGGCGATCTCCGTTCGTGGGAGCGAATAGATTCGCGATGAGCCGGACGGCGGATCAGTCTTCCTCGTCCTCTCGCACCAGCACACAGTGCATGCCTTCTTCGTCTTCGTTGCAGTCGTAGAGGTAGAACATCTGTACCTCGCCGGAAGCGGCGACCACCGCGACGAAGTCACCGGCATCGGCGAGGAAGAAATCACGCGTCGACGGATCGGCCTGGCATTCGATCAGCGCCGTGACGAACGAGGCGGGATCGATGTCGCCGAAGTAATCCTCGCGGTCCTGCGCGCTCCATTCAGCCGGAGCCTTGAATGCACCGGTAAAGAGAATGCGCGCATCGCCCAGGTCTTCTTCTTCCGCGTCCAGGTCGTTCTCGTCGGGACGATAGAGTGAGCAATCCAGGGCATCGGCATGACCCAGCACGGCCTCGCGGGCAGCCAGGCGCTTTTCCGGATCGAGTCCGGCGGCCAGGCAAATCTGGGCCCAGCTGTCTTGTTCGCGTGGGGACACGGGAGAGTTCCTTCTTGGTTGGGGCTGAAAAAAGGAGTCTAGTGTCAGGCACACGGAGGCGACGGGCAATTGTGGATTGGGAGCCGAGCGCCCGCCTGTGCTTAGATGAGTTCAGTACCTCCAGGCCAGCCCCCCATGATACCCGCCGACATCCAGCTCCAGTTGCAGGACATCTTCCACGCCCACGGCATGGCCGACTCGGCGCTGCAGGAGTGCCTGTTGCAGGTGCTCAAGCTGCGCGACTACGACCATGATCAACCGATCATCCGCGCAGGCGAGCGTCCCACCCACTTCTACGTGATCCTCTCCGGCGTGGCGCGCTACTACTACCTGTCCCCGGAAGGCCGCCAATGGAACAAGACCTTCTTCCGCGAAGGCCAGTTGATTGGCTCTCTCAGCGCCCACCTCAAGCAGCAACCCTGCACTTACAGCATTGCCGCGGTGGAAAGGTGCCGGCTGGCGAGCCTGCCCCTGGCGATACTCGACCAGTACGGCAAGCGCTTCCCGCAGCTGCAGCAGATGCAAGACCTGGTAACCCGGCAGATCATGCTGCGCAACGAGGACCGCGAGGCACTGCTGCTCACTCGCAATGGCGAGCAGCGCTACCAGTGGCTGCTGGATAACGAGCCCTGGCTGCTGGACCGGGTGCCGCAGTACCAGTTGGCCAGCTACCTGGGGATGGACCCGGTGTCCTTCTCACGGGTCAAGCGCAAACGGGCGGGCTGAGCGACTCGCGCACTCGCAGTCCCAGCGCTTCGGCCCGCTGAACGCAGAACTCACGCTGCCCAGCAGGTACATCCGCCAGACTTATCCACAGGCTGCCATCGGCGCCCTGGGTTACCTCGCAACCCAGGGTCGGGCAGGCGCTGCCAACCCGATCGCGATAAACGCTGGCTGCCGCCAGCTCCCGCAGCTTCTGCTTGTAGATCTTCCCCACCACCGTCACCGGCAGGGCATCCACCAGGAATATCCGTTTCGGGCAGGCCGGACGTTCAGCGATGTGCTCGAAGGCGAACCGCTGCAGTTCGTCGAGGCTGGCCGCCTGACCCTGGCGCAGCTGCACGAACACCACCGGCAGCTCGCCGGCGTACTCGTCGGGCATGCCCACGGCAGCAGCCATGGAGACTGCCGGGTGGCTTTCCAGGCAGTTCTCGATCAGCGCCGGATCGATATTGTGGCCGCTGCGGATGATCAGGTCCTTGGCACGCCCGGTGATGAACAGATTGCCGTTTTCGTCCAGGTGCCCCAGATCGCCACTGCGCAACCAGCCTCCCTCCAGTGGCGACCGGTCCTGCCCCAGGTAGCCGGGAAAAACCGTGGGGCCGCGCACGCAGATTTCCCCGCCGTCGATCCGCACTTCGATTGGCGCCGCCACATGCCCGGCACTGCCCGGAATCGCCGGACGACTCAGATTGGGCAACGCGATCACGCCGCTGCATTCCGTCATGCCGTAGGCCTGGTACAGCTCCAGCCCTGTCTGTGCCTTCACCTTCTCGCACAGGGCCGCCGGTACCGGTGCGCCGCCGGAAAGCATGAAACGCAGACTGCTGATGTCGTGCCCGTCGATCGGGACTTCCAGCATTGCCGCCACCGAGGTGGGAATGCCGCCACTGAGGGTGATGCCGTAATGCTCCACCAGACGCCAGTGTTGGCGGATCACCTCCGGATTGCGGAAGCCGCCCAGTGTCGGCAGCAACATGCGCAACCCGCTGGCCAGGCCGCCCAGGCTATTCACGAGGGCACCGGCTACGTGGAAGATCGGCAAACCGTTCAGCGCCACATCCTCAGGGCCGGCCTCCATGCAGGCGCGATAGGCGCAAGCGGCGGCTACCTGGTTCGCATGGGTCTGCCGGGCGAGCTTGGGCACCCCCGTGGTACCGCCGGTATGGAAGTAGGCGGCAATGTCGTCTGGCCGAGGCAGCAGTGCCGGCTCCAATGCCGCGCCGGAGTAGCGTTCGAGCAACTGGTCGTAGAAAAACTCGCCGCCCTGTACCAGTACCGACACGCACCTGGGTCGCTTCGACAAGCGCAACGAAGCGCCCAGCGCCTTTTGCCACAGGTCCGAGCCCGGCACCGGACCGAGCGCCACCAACAGATCCGTGCCGGCCTTGTCCATCAGGCTGGCCAGGGCTTCTTCGCTCAGCAGCGGGTTGATCGGGTTGGCGATGCCGACGCTGGCGGCGGCCCACAGCAGGCACTGGCTCTGCGGTATGTTCGGCAGCAGCAGCGTGATCACCGGCCTGCGCGTGCCGGCCAGGTCCAGCAGCATCCGCGCGCTGCGATTGAGCTGGTCAAAGAATGCCCAATAGCTCAGGTCCTGCTCGCCCATCTCCTCCCCGAGGTTGTGGATAAAGGTCAGCGCCATTCGTTCCGGGTGAGCGGCCGCCGAGGCCTGCAATAGTTCGTAGACAGTGGTGGGAATCTGGCTGGACATGGCGGCCTCCTGGACCTGCGCGTTGTTGTGCGCCGATTCTTGGGGGCCGCCGCAAAGGCGGCATTAACAAATGTTAAGAAGGCTGGCGAGGCTTGTAACCCTCGGCCAGCGCCTACCTGACGACATCGTTTCGCCGTCCCTGTCTCCCGGCCAAAGGCAAAGGTTTCATGCGTGCCGCGACAGGAGAAGCCGCCATGAAATCACTCCAGTACCTCGCCCTGGTGGTCTTGCTGCCTGCCTGAGCGCCCATGCCAAAGTCGCCAGCGAAAAGAACATGACCCTCAAGATCGCCAGCGACATCGCCAACGCCGCGGTGCAGGCCTGCACCGCCAAGGGCTACAACGTCACGGCCGCAGTGATGGACCGCGCCGGCGGTGTGCGCACCATCCTCCGCACGGACAAGGCGGGCCCGCACACCCTCGACTCTGCCCGGCGTAAGGCCTACACCGCCGCCTCGACCAAGCGCAGCAACACCGAAATGCTTGAGAACGTGCAGAAGAGTCCTGCGGCCCAGTACTTGCCGATGATCGACGGATTCCTGGTAGTGAGCGGCGGCGTACCGGTGAAAGTGGGCGATGAGGTGATCGGTGCCGTGGGCGTGGGCGGCGCGCCTGGCGGGCACCTGGATGAACAGTGCGCCAACGCAGGCCTGGAAGTGGTTGAGGATCAGCTCAAGTAGTACCGGACGTCAGAACCGCGCCAACTGCATCTCCTTCAGCCGGCTCAGGGTGCGGCGGAAGGGGAACTCCAGATAGCCCTCGGTGTAGAGGCGGTCCATGGCCACGGCCGCCTCGAGGTAAAGCGGCACCCGGCGGTCGTAGCACTCGTCCACCAGCGCGATGAAACGGCGCACGCCGTCGTCATGCACCGACAACTGCGGCAATTCGCGGTCGCCGGCGTCGACCCGTTCCGCACCATCTTCGGTACCCCGGGCGATACGCCCTTCGCGACGAGACGCACTCAAGTTGGGCACATCCCCCAGCAGAATCACCGGGAAGCGGTCACACAGGGCGATGAAATCCAGGGCCGCCAGCGGTTGCTGGCAAAGGTCTTCATAGCGGAACCAGACCGCCGCCGCGCATTGGCGCACCACCGGTATCGGGCGATGGCCGAGCTCCACCGGCTGGTTGGAACTGCCCTGCCCCGCTGCGAGCCGTTCGAAGACTTCGGCGAGGAAACCGGGCTTGCCCGGCTCGGCCACCCAGTAGCGCTGATGGGCCGTACCCGGGTGCAGGCGATGATCCTCACCGCCGTCCACTGCCACCACCTGCATGTGCCGCTCGATGGCGTCGATGGCCGGCACGAAACGCTCGCGGTTGAAGCCATCGGCGTAGAGTTGCTGCGGAGGCTGATTGGAGGTGGCGACCATGGCTACGCCTTCATCGAACATCGCCCGCAACAAGCGGCCAAGCAGCATCGCGTCGCCGATGTCATTGACGAACAGCTCGTCGAAGCACAGCACCCGCACCTCTTGCGCCAACTCACGGGCCAGCGCTTGCAGCGGGTCCGGCGTGCCGGTGAGCTGGAACAGCCGCTGATGGACCCAGCGCATGAAGTGATGGAAATGCTGACGCCGTGCCGGGACCCTGAGGCTCTGGTGGAAGCGGTCCATCAGCCAGGTCTTGCCGCGCCCTACCGGCCCCCAGAGATAGACGCCTGTTACCTCGCCGGCGTGGTGCAGCGCCTCATGACAGGCCTGTAGGCAATCGACCGCGCGCCGCTGGGCCGGGTCAGGCAGGAAACCACCCTGCTCGAGGGCGTGATGGTAGGCGGCGAGTGGGGAATCGAAGGTCATGGCGCGGCATTGTGGAGGTTGCAGACGCCTTCGGGAAGGTTCGTAGGTTGGCGCAGAGCGCAGCGAAGCCCAACGCATTCTGCCTCGGATACTTCCGCGTGGCGGGAAAACCCTCACCCTGCCCCCCTCTCCCGGAGGGAGAGGGGGGCAGAACACTCAGAACTGCTCGAGCGCCAGCAGGTCCGCCAGGGGCTGGCGGCGGCGAATCAGGCGGGCTTCCTCGCCATCCACCAGCACCTCCGGCAGCAGCGGCCGGCTGTTGTAGTTGGATGACATCGACGCGCCATAGGCGCCGGTGTCGTGGATCAGCAGCAGGTCGCCAACCTGGGCCGCCGGCAGGGCGCGCGGCGCCACCAGGCCACCGTCGTGCTGGGTGAAGACGTCGCCGGATTCGCACAGCGGGCCGGCGACCACCGTCTGGCGCTGCGGGGCGGTAACCGGGTTGCCGGCATCATCCAGCAGGCTCATGTCGTGGAAGCTGCCGTACATGGACGGGCGCATCAGGTCGTTGAAGCCGGCATCCACCAGGATGAAGTGGTTGCTGCCCACATCCTTCACCGCGCGCACTTCGCTGAGCAGACAGCCGGACTCGGCTACCAGGAAGCGACCCGGTTCCAGTTCCAGGCGCACCGGATGCTTGACGATGCCTTCGATCTCGCGACGGGCCTGGTTCCACAGTTCCGCATAGCGCGGAATGTCCACCACCGGGTCGCCCTGGCGATAGGGAATGGACAGGCCGCCACCGGCGGAAATGGCTTCCAGGTCGCAACCCAGGTCACGTACCGCGCCGACCATTGCCCCGCAAACCTCTTCCAGGTGGCTGTAGTCCACACCGGAGCCGATGTGCATGTGCAGGCCCACCAGAACCAGACCGTAATCACGGATCACCGCCATCGCGGCGTCCAGCTGGCTGTGCCAGATGCCGTGTTTGCTGTTCTCGCCGCCGGTATTGGTCTTCTGGCTGTGGCCATGGCCGAAGCCGGGGTTGATGCGCAGCCACACGCGATGGCCGGGGCTTGCCTGGCCGAGCTGGGTGAGCATGTCGATTGAGCCGACGTTGACCTCGATACCCAGTTCAACGGCGCGCTTGAGGGTGGCACGGTCAAGCAGGTCGCAGGTCAGCACCACGCCCGCCGGTTCACCCTTGGGCGAGTAGCCCGCCAGCAGAGCGCGCTCGATTTCGCCGAGGGATACCGCGTCCACCTGCACACCCTCTTCGCGCATCAGGCGCAGGATGCTCAGGTTGGAGCAGGCCTTCTGGGCGAAACGGATCACATCGAAGCCCTTGAGCTGGGCGATTCGCTCGCGGATCACAGCCGCGTCGTAGCACCACAGCGGGGTGCCGTGTTCACGGACGAGGTTGGCGAGGGTAGCGGCGGGAATGTTCGGGCGCATGGCGGCCTCCGGAATCGAGATGCCGCCATGATCGCAAGCCGTACTGATTCATAAAAATACCAATTCATCACAACTCGATTCATTATTGATATGCAAACCACTCGGTACCGCCCATGGACCTTTCCCTCCGCCATATCGAAATCTTCCGCGCCGTGATGACTGCCGGCAGCGTCACCGGCGCAGCGCGCCTGCTGTTCACCTCCCAGCCCACCGTGAGCCGCGAGCTGGCACGCTTCGAGCACCTGCTGGGCTTCCGTCTGTTCGATCGCGAAGGCGGGCGCCTGTCTCCCACTGCGCAGGGGTTGGCGCTGTTCGACGAGGTGCAGCGTGCCTACACCGGCCTGGAACGCATCGCCGGTGCGGCCCAGGCGATTCGGCGCTACGACCAGGGCCAGTTGGCCATCACCGGGCTGCCGGTGTTTGCCCAGACCCTGCTGCCAGCGTTTGCCCAGGCGCTACAGGAACGCCACCCCGGCGTCAGCCTGAGCATCGCTGCACAAGAGTCACCGCTACTGGAGGAGTCCCTGAGCGGCCAGCGCCACGACCTCGGCCTCCTGGAAACCGAACTGGTGCCGCGCGGCACC
The DNA here is from genome assembly GCF_003626975.1 of Pseudomonas sp. DY-1. NCBI lineage: Bacteria > Pseudomonadati > Pseudomonadota > Gammaproteobacteria > Pseudomonadales > Pseudomonadaceae > Pseudomonas > Pseudomonas sp. DY-1. The sequence continues at coordinate 2,841,956 of NZ_CP032616.1, forward strand.
CAGGGCAGCACCCTGCTGGCAGCTGACATGGTATGCATCCTCCCCGCTGGCCACCGTCTGCTACAGAAGCCGGTACTGGACCTGGCCGACTTCCATGACCAGCCGTTCATCAGCCTCTCGGGCCTGGACATCTATCGCCAGAGTCTGGATACGCACTTCGTCACCGCCGGTGTGCAACGCCGCCTGGTCGTTGAAACCAGCACCGCCGCCTCGGTCTGCGCCATGGTGCGCCAGGGACTGGGCCTGGCCATCGTCAACCCGCTGAGCGCCCTCGATGAAGCCGGACGGGGTCTGGAAATGCGCCGCCTCGCCGTATCGGTGCCCTTCCGTGTGCAACTCATCCGCCCCGAGTTCCGCCCTGCTTCGACCCTGGTCGACACGGCGATGCAACTCTTCCGCGAACAGGCCGAGGCGATCCAGCAACGACTGGCGCATCGCCTCATCGGCAACCCTTGATACCTCCCCGCAGCCAGCACCGGCGCGCACAATAGGCGCCCGGCGCACTCCGTGCAGAAGGCAGGACCCGAATGAAGACCCCCGGCGGCATGTTGCTCTCCGGCATCGAACTGGACCGTTCCAGCGCGGTGCCGCTCTATCGTCAGCTCTACCTGCAAGTGCGCAAGCAGATCCTCTCCGGGCGGCTGCCAGGTGGTACCCGCCTGCCCTCCACACGAACCCTGTGCAAGGAGCTGGCGCTGTCGCGCATCACATTGCTCAATGCCTTCGACCAGCTCACCGCCGAAGGCTTCCTGGCACCGCGCACCGGAGCCGGCACCTATGTAAGCGATGAATGGGAGGGCCGTGACGCCGCTGCCGACGCCCCGCGTAAACCACCGCGCCTGTCGAGCCTGAGCCAGGCGGTGCATTCCATGCGCAGCGAGCACTTTGGCGGAGTGTCCTACAACGCCTGGGCGGCGGATTGCCCGACCTCCTTCCTGCCCAGCCACCCGGCCTACGATGCCTTTCCGATGCCTGTCTGGAAGCGCCTGGTCGACCGTCACCTGCGTAAGCCGAGCAAGGCGCAACTGGGCTACGGCGAACTGAAGGGGCTGCAGCGCCTGCGCGAAGCAATAGTCGAATACGTGTTCGACGCCCGCGGCATCGACTGCAGCGTGGATCAGGTCGTGATCACCTCTGGTGCCCAGCAGGCCTTCAACCTGCTGGGCATGCTGCTGCTCAACCCCAGCGACAGCGTATGGATGGAAGACCCCGGCCACATAGCCGCGCGTATCGCCTTCCAGGCCCTGGGTTGCCAACTGGTGCCCCTGCGTATCGACGAGCAGGGACTGGACGTGCAGCAGGGACTGCGCGAATGCCCGGACGCGCGCCTGGCCTTCACCACCCCCTCTCGGCAGCACCCGCTGGGTACCACCATGAGCTATGCGCGCCGCCAGGAACTGATCGACTGGGCTGGACGCGGCCAGGGCTGGATAGTCGAAGACGACTGTGACAGCGAGTTCCGCTACGTCGGTCGCTCGCTGCCGGCGCTCTACGCCATGGACCCATGGCAGAAGGTCATCTACGTCGGCACCTTCAGCAAAGTGCTCTACCCCTCGCTGCGCCTTGGCTACGTGATTCTTCCCGAGGCGCTGGTCGAACCCTTCTGCGCCATCCGCGCGGTGATGGACCGCAGCCCCTCCACACTGCATCAGGCCACCACCGCCGACTTCATGCAGGACGGGCACTTTCTAGGCCACATCCGCCGCATGCGCAGTCTGTACCAGGCACGCCAGGCCAGCCTGGTGGAGGCACTGCAGCGCCACCTGGGTGGGTTCCTCAGGGTGGACCCGGTAGAAGCCGGCCTGCACCTGATCGGCTGGCTGGACGAATCGGTGGACGACGACGCCCTGGCACGGGGGCTGGCCGATCACCAGGTCTACACCTACGCCCTGCGCGACTACTGCATCCGCCGATACCTGCCACCGGGACTGCTGCTGGGTTTCGCCGCCACCCCGGAGGAGCAGGCGGAGCAGCGCGTCCGTGAGTTCGCCAGCGCCTTGCGCGCCCTCGGGATGAAGGTTTGAGCATCGCCACACGGGCTACCAAAGTGGTCATAACAACAAAAGGAAAATGGCTATAGGGATAGCACCATTCCGGAGCGATAAAGGCATCGCCGGCCACCCCGGCGTCGCTATCAGGAATGACAATAATGAATGCTATCCAAGCCCGATTCGCCGCCCTGCTGAGCCATAACGCAGGGGCTGGTTCCGAGCCTCCGCCGCTCACCCCCGACCTCGCCCGCCGTCTGCTGCAGCGCCTCGACAGCCTGCGCCTGTTCGCCCACGGCTATCCCCTGCTGACCAACCTTACCCAGGGCCGGGTCAGCCCCGAAGACATGCTCGACTTCGCCTATCGGCACGAACTCGATGGGCTCTCCCTGCACCTGCTGGATGGCGAACACAACAGCCTCTCGCAGATGTCGTCTGAGCGCCTCGCCGCCTTCGCCTCCAAGGCCCGCACCTTGGGTCTGGACGTCCACGTGGAGATCAGCAGCACCCTGCCTGAAGATGTCGACCAGGCCGTGGCCGTGGCCCGCGCTATCGGCAGCCGCAACATCCGTGTCTATTCCCGCTACGAGGGTCACCTTTCGCGGGTCATGGACCTTATCGAGGACGACCTGCGGCGCCTGGCACGACTGGCCGACGAACATGATCTCAACTTCGATTTCGAGCAGCACGAGGAACTCAAGAGCGACGAGATCGCCACGCTGCTGCGCCGCGTCGGACACCCGCGGCTAAATGCCCTGTTCGACTTCGGCAACATGATCAACGCGTGCGAACAGCCGTTGCCGGCACTCGCCAACCTCGCGCCCTTCATCCGCCAGGTTCACCTCAAGGGCGTACGCGTGGTGCCCGAGCAGAAAGGCTTCGGCCACTACGGTGTGCTCCAGGGCAGCGCCGAGGACCAGCTGCCCGGCGCGCGCATGCTGCTGGAACTGCTGCTGTTGGGTGAATCGGCACCGCAGGTGGTGGCCTTCATCCTGGAGCAGGAAAACCACTACATCGCCCCGGCCTTCCGTCAGACCAGCGAAGACGCCGACCCCTTCATTCCCTATCGCGAGATGAGCGAAACGCCGCTGCCGCCGGGCTACAGCCTGGAGCGAATGCTGGCCGACGAGCACCGCTGGGCCAACAACCAGGTGCGCCATGTCCGCGGCCTGCTGAACGAACTCCGCCTGCTGGCCGAGCTGACCCTGGCCGACGCCGAACGAACCTGACCGGCCGTCCTGACGGCTCCCCGTAACCCGGAAACTGTGGAGAACAACAATGACAGCACAGGCTAAAGCCAAGTGGCTCCGCTTCCTGGTCCTCGTCCTTGGCGGCGGGACCATCTATAAACTGTCCAGTCTCAAGGACGCGTTCTATATCCCGATGCAGGAGCACATGGGGCTGACCCACACCGAGATCGGCACCCTGCTCAGCGCCAACGCCATCGTCGCCACCGCCCTGTTCGTGGTAGGCGGCTTCCTCGCCGACCGTTTCGAAACCCGCAAGCTGATCCCACTCGGGCTGGTCGGCACCGGCGCCCTGGGCCTGTACCTGGCCAGCTTCCCCGGCTACAACCACCTGCTCATCGTCTTCGCGCTGCTGGCGGTGTGCGCCGACTGCCTGTTCTGGCCGTCGCTGCTGAAAGCTGTTCGCAATCTCGGTGACGACGGCGAACAGGGACGCATGTTCGGTTTCCTCGAAGGTGGCCGCGGCGTGGTCGACACCCTGGTGGCGTTCGCCGCCTTGGGCGTATTCATCGCCCTGGGCTCCGGTGCCGCCGGGCTGAAAGCGGCGATCCTGTTCTACTCCGTCATCGACATCAGCGTCGGCCTGCTCACCCTGTTCCTGTTGCGCGGCGCTCGTCAGGACAACACCGCGCGTGACCCCGTCGGTCTCGCTGGTCTGCTGGAGGCGGTGCGCGTGCCGGGCATCTGGCTGGTGAGCCTGAATGTCTTCATGGTCTACATCGTCTATTGCGGCCTGACCTACTTCATCCCCTACCTGAAGGACATGTACCAGTTGCCGGTAGCCCTGGTCGGTGCCTACGGCATCATCAACCAGTACTTCCTCAAGGTATTGGGCGGACCGGCTGGCGGCTTCCTGGCCGACAAGGGCCTGAAGAGTCCGAGCCGCTACCTGAAGTGGGCCTTCCTCGCCCTGCTGCCACTGATGGCGGTGATCCTCAGCATTCCGCGTGGCGAGAGCTTCATCTATGCCGGTATGGCCGCGACCCTGAGCTTCGCCCTGGTGGTCTTCACCATGCGCGGCGTGTTCTGGGCCCCGATGAGCGAAGTGGGTATCCCATCCCGCATCACCGGGTCCGCCTTCGGTATCGGCTGCCTGATCGGCTACGCCCCGGGGATGTTCGCCTACGTCATCTACGGTGCACTGCTCGACCACTACCCGGGCGAACAGGGCTACACCTACGTGTTCAGCCTGATGAGCGTGCTCGCGGTAATCGGCTTCCTTGTTTCCAGCCTGCTGCACCGTGCGGTGAACAAGCGTGCCACCGTCACTGCCGGCGAGGCCCTGGCCTAACGATTGCGCAAAACGAAAAAGCCAGCCTCACGGCTGGCTTTTCCATGGTCCCGCAGAACCTCAGTTCTTCACCTCCGTCTGCACCGTCGCCTCGCGAATCTGACTGTCCTTGTACTGACGGTAGTTCTTCGCCGCCGCCGGCACCGGGCCGCTCTTGCCGGTTTCCAGCCAGCGGCGCATGCGCGTGGCATCGGCCACGTGGGTGTATTTGCCGAAGGCATCCAGCAGCACCATGGCCACCGGGCGGCCATTCATCTGGGTCAGCATCACCAGGCAGTGGCCAGCCTCATCGGTAAAGCCGGTCTTAGTCACCTGGATGCTCCAGCCAGGCTTGCGGACCAGGTTGTTGGTGTTACGGAAACCCAGGCTGTAGCGCGGTTTGACGAAAGTGATGGTCTTTTCCGGGGTAGTGCTGAGCTTGCTCAGCATCGGGTACTTGCGCGCTTCCTTGAGCAGCAGCACCAGATCGTGGGCGCTGGACACGTTGTGCAGCGACAGGCCGGTGGGTTCGACATAGCGGGTGCTGCTCATACCGAGGGCACGGGCCTTGGTGTTCATCGCCTTGATGAACGCCGAATAGCCGCCCGGATAGGCCGCGGCCAGGGCAGTGGCAGCACGGTTCTCCGAAGACATCAGGGTCATCAGCAGCATGTCGTGGCGATTCACCTGGCTGCCCACACGCACCCGTGAATACACGCCCTTCATGTCCGGGTTGTCGCGGATAGTCACGGTGATGACTTCGTCCATCGGCTGCTTTGCATCCAGCACGACCATGGCAGTCATCAGCTTGGTCACCGAGGCGATGGGGGCAACCAGATTGGAATTTCGGGAATACAGAATCTTGTCGGTATTCAGGTCAAGCAGCATCACGCTGCCGGAAGCCAGGTGCAACTGTGCCGGGTCGCGAACCGGCAGAGGCGCCTCCTGGGCTTGAACTGGCGAGCCTGCAAGCACGAACAGGCAGGAACCGAGGACGAACAGCTTGGCGATCGAACTGCGAATTTTCACGATGCGTCCAGTAACGAAAATGTAGGAAATGAGAGAGATGAAAAGTAGGACCCATACCGGCGAAGTATAGGAACGGAGGCGCCAAATACTCAGCGCCTTCCGTCGTCGGGGCGCGATTTTGCGCCTTTGGTCGAATGACTGCCAGCGGGAAATGCTCGCCGAAAATCGCCGCCAGACTCAGCGAATCGAGGCTCCGCGCTCGGCCAGCAACTGACGCAGCACGGAGCGATGGCAACGTGCCTCATTTTCGCAGTAGCAGCCCACCGCAAAGTGGCTGCTGTGGGAGAGCGCTGACAGCAGGTCAAGCACCCGCGCCCCTTCCCCGCCCTCCATCTCGGCGCGGTAGCGCTTGGCGAAGCGGGCCCAGTCGGCATCGCTTTCAGCGGCCTTGCCCTCGGCCATCAACTCGGCGCTGGGCGCCAGCAGCGGCAACCAGGTGTCCGTAGTAGTCGCGGCTGGCGAATTCGGCCTTGGGTACCCCCCGTGGAGGTCTGCGCACGGTGCCGATGCGCAGGCCTTCGCCGTCCGCCCGCGCGGTTCCCAGCTGAACGATGCTGATGCTCATTTCCACTCCTCCTCAGCGGTTGCTGCCAGGCAGTACGCGGAAATCCTCGCTCTCTTCCAGGGCCTGAAGCGCCTCCAGCAGTGCGGGTGGCGGAACCACCAGCTTGCGTTGCTCCAGGTCGAACCAGCCGGCCGTGGAGGTGACCCGCGCCGCCAGCGTACTGCCTCGATAGAACTCGTTGCGCAGCATCATTCGGCTGCCGTCCTCGGACAGGCCGGACAAGCGCATGCTGATGTCCATTTCGTCCAGCAGATGGAATTCGCGGAAGTACTCGATCTCGTCCTTCATGACCACCGGCCCCAGGCGCAGACGGCGAAACTCCGACATGGGGAAGCCGCGATCGGAGAAATACATCATGCGCACGTCGGCGGACTTGTCGAGGTAGGCGGTGTTGCGCATGTGAGAGTTGAAGTCCATGTCGCCCCAACCGGCGATAAGGGTCTTCCGGTACATGATGAGTCTCCGCAGCAAGGTGGGTGGAGCTCACTTTATGGCCTGTCGGGCCTCTGCAATACTGGCGCGATTGACAACTTTGGTAGCGATCTCGCCATGAAGATCACCGTCCTCGCCCTTGAAGGGGTTTTCGATACAGGTCTGGCCGCCGTCCTCGATGCACTGACCACCGCCAACGAGCTGGCCACCTTGCATGGTCTACCCTGCCCGCAGTTCGAGGTGGCCCTGGCGGGCGTGCGGCCCCAGGTGAACAGCTCGCTGGGGTTCGGCGTTCCCGTGCGCCTGGTGACGGACTGTCCGGTACCGGAATGGGTGATCGTTCCGGCTATGGGCTACAAGATGCCCGACCCGTTGCAACAGGCCCTGGCGCGTCCAGACGTAGCCGATGCGGTCGCCGCCCTGCGCGCCTGGGCCGAAGGGGGGGCGCGCATTGCCGCTGCCTGCATCGGCACCTTCGTGCTGGCGGAAACCGGCTTGCTGGACGGCCATGAGGCCACTACCACCTGGTGGCTGACGCCGCTTTTCCGGCAACGTTATCCACAGGTGCAACTCGATGCCGGGCGAATGATCGTCAGCTCCGGGCAGTGGGTCACCGCCGGCGCCGCGCTGAGCCATCTGGACCTGACCCTCTGGCTGATTCGCCAGACCAGCCCGGAACTGGCCGCCCTGGTGGCGCGCTACCTGATCGTCGACTCACGCCCGTCGCAATCGGCCTATGCCCTCTCCGACCACTTGGCTCACGCCGACCCGCTGGTGCAGCGCTTCGATCGCTGGGTGCGCGACCGCCTGGCGGAAGGGTTCAACCTCGACGTCGCCGCTGGCGAACTGGCCACCAGCAAGCGCACCCTCGCCCGGCGCATCCACGAAGTGCTGGGCAAAACGCCCCTGGCCTATGTGCAGGACCTGCGCATCGAACGCGCCGTGCATCTGCTGAAGACCAGTGAGCACAGCGTCGACCAGGTCGCCGGACTGGTGGGCTACGCCGACGGCGTGACCCTGCGTACCCTGCTGCGCAAGCGCCTGGGCAAGGGCATTCGCGAACTTCGCGCCGGCTGACGCGATCGCTAGTCCCTGCGGACGATGCAACCTCCTGGTATCGGTGGGAGGTTCCCCTGTGCAGTCCCCATTGAAGACTCTCAGGAGAGACAACCGATGAAAATGCTGGAAGGCAAGGTCGCATTGGTGACCGGTGGTGGCCAGGGCGTCGGCCAGGGTATAGCCCTGGCACTGGCAGCCGAGGGCGCGCGCGTCGCAGTGGCAGGACGCACCATCGCCACACTGGAGCAAACCTGCGCACAGATCGCGCAGCGCGGAGGTACGGGATTGGCGGTGACCTGCGACGTAACGGATCCCGCTGATATCGAACGCTGTGTCGCCCAGGTAGTGGACGCTTTCGGCGGCCTGAACATCCTGGTGAACAACGCGCAGATCATTCCGCTGGGCCGTATTCTGGAGGTCACAGACGAGGACTTCAGCAAGGGACTCGACTCTGGTCCGATGGCAGCCGTGCGCCTGATGCGCGCCTGTTACCCGCATCTGAAGGGCGACGGCGCAGTGGTCAACCTGGCCTCTTCCGCCGCCGTCCGCTGGGATGCCTCCGGCTACGGACATTACGCCGCGACGAAAGAGGCCATTCGCGCGCTCAGCCGTGGTGCCGCCTGTGAATGGGGGCCGGATGGCATCCGCGTCAATGTCATCGCGCCGCTTGCGTTGTCGCCCGGTCTGCGCGGCTGGATGGACGCCTACCCGGATGAAGCGGCAGCGTTCGTTCACAGCATTCCCCTGGGCCGGGTCGGCGATTGCGAGAACGATATTGGCCGCACCGTGGCCTTCCTGGTCAGCGACCAGGCCCGCTACCTGACCGGTGCAACCATTCCGCTGGATGGTGGCCAGGCGCACTGGGGCTGAGCCACTGGAAGAAAAAAGGGGCGGCCTCGGCCGCCCCTTTTGCAATCCCGCTTCAAATCACCCGCGCCGGATGTTGCACACGAGGGCTGCCGAGCATCTCCCGATAGGACGGCGGTTGGCGCCCTTCGGCTTCACTGATGCCATAGCCCTGCGCCAACTCCGCCGTCACCAGGGTCTGTCCGGAGAGGCTGGAAAGCTGCGGGTCGTTCAGCAAGGCATGGATCACCTGGCCGTTGAACTCAGGGGTTTCCGCCACGGCCAGGAAGGCTTCGTACTGGTCGGCCCGTTCGGCACCGGCGATTGCGGTGCGCTCGGTTCGCTGCGGCCCGAGCCACAGGGAAACCGCGCTGACGCCCGTGCCTTCGAGATCCACCGCCATATCTGCCGCGAACTTGTCCACACCCGCCTTCTGCGCGCCATAGGCCGGGCCGTGCATATAGCAGCCGGCGCCGTAGGACGAGACGAAGGCGATCAGGCCGTGGCCGTTCTTCACCAGTAATGGCGCCGCGTGGTAGCTGGCGATGTAGGCGGAGCGCAGGCCGACATCGAGGATGTCCACCAGTTCCAGGGGCTTTTCCCAGAAAGGGCCGGGGTCGATCAGGTTCTCGTGGAGGAAAGCGGCGTTGTTCACCAGCAGGTCGAGACGACCCTGCTCCCGTTCGATACGGGCGAAGAGTGCGTGCACCTGTTCGTCATCGCGATGATCGCAGGGCACGGCGATGCCCTGGCCGCCAGCCCGGGTCACTGCTTCGGCGGTTTCCGCCAGGCTGCCGGGCAACAACTGGCCACGCAGGCGGCTGGCGCTTTCGGTACTGGAGCGACCGCTGAGGTAGACGGTCATACCGGCGGCGCCCAGGGCGATGGCGATGCCCTTGCCGACGCCACGGCTGGCGCCGGTGACCAGGGCGATACGGGGTTTGCTTGCAGTCATGGGATTCTCCCGAATGGGTAGGGTGCGCCATGCGCACCGGAAGCCCCGTGCGGATGTTTCGGTGTGCGCAGCACACGCTACGGGGAGTAGTGAGAATTCGTTCTTCCCTGAATCAGGAGGGCAGACCCGCGGCCTGTTTCGCGAATGAATTCGCCCCTACAGCCTCCTGCTCCGCATCGTGGATATGACTGGCGGCGAGGAAGCCGAACACCATGGCCGGGCCGATGGTGGAGCCGGCACCGGGATATGTGCGGCCCATCATGGAAGCGGCGGTGTTGCCGATGGCATAGAGCCCGGCGATGGGGCTTCCATCCTCTCGCAGCACACGGGCGTGCACATCGGTGAGCAAGCCGCCCTTGGTGCCGATGTCGCCGGCGTCCACTTTCACGGCGTAGTAAGGCGCTTGCAGCAGCGGCGCCAGGCAGGGATTCGGTTGCACAGTGGGGTCACCGTAGTAGCGATCGAACAGCGAGTCGCCCTTGTGGAAGTCCTCATCCCGCCCGGCCTCGGCCATCGGGTTGAAGCGCTCAACTGTTCGCAACAGCCCGGCGGGATCGACGCCGATCTGCCCGGCCAGTTCCACCAGGCTATCGGCCTTGTAGAAATAGCCCTGCAAGTGCTTCGGCAAACGGCTATCCGGCATCGCGTAGCCCGGCAACAGCGCACCGCAGGGGTACTTGCGACGGAACTCGGCATCGAACACCAGCCAGCAAGGCACGCTGCGGGCGCCTTCACTGTCGTGCTCGTACATCGCATAGACGATATCGGTGTAGGGCGCGGCTTCATTGACAAAGCGCTGCCCCGCCGCATCCACCATGATGCAGCCAGGCAGAGTGCGCTCGACGAACAGCGCACGCTGCTTCTCCTCGCCTTCGACATGGGTGGTGGGCGCCCACCAGCTGTGGTCCATCAACGCGGTGGCGGCGCCGAGTGCCTGCCCAGCACGAATGGCATCGCCGGTGTTGTACGGCGGCGTGGCGCTCCAGGCACTGCGGGAGGGTTGCGGATGATGCTGGCTGCGCATTTCCTGGTTGCGCTCGAAACCACCAGCGCCGAGCACCACACCACGACGGGCACGAATCAGCAGGCGGCGGCCATCACGGATCACTTCGGCGCCCAGCACGCGGCCGTCTTCCTCGATCAGGCGCTCGAGCCGGCAGTTGAGCCAGAGCGGTACGTCGCGGTCCAGCAGAGAACGGCGCAAGGCGGCAACCAGCGCGTTGCCAAGAGTCAGGAAACGGTCGCGCTTCGAGCGCAGTCGTCCCGGCAGGTCGCGCCAGTAGCGCCAGAGAATCTTCAAGGTCAGGCCGAACCAGCCAGGGCCGCGGCACAACAGCACCTGCGCTTCCTTCATGGTCATGGCCATGCGGCCCATCATCAGGGTGCCGGGAGAAGGCTCGCGCATACGGGCGAACTCGTCCCCCAGCAGGCGTGCGTCGAAGGGTAGCGGGTCCATGGAGCGGTAGCCTGGCTTGCCGCCGGGGACTTCCGGGTAGTAGTCGGCGTAACGTGGCTGGGCCTCGAATCGCACCCGCGAATTGGCTTCGAGGTAGCGTACCACCTGATGCCCCTGTTCCACGTAGGCCTCGATGCGTCCGTCATCGATCTCGCCATGGGTCACGGCGCGGATGTAGGCGATCGCTTCTTCGGCCGAGTCTTCACCGCCGAGGGCCTCGATGCGGTGGTTGCAGGGTATCCAGATACCACCACCGGATACGGCCGAGGTGCCGCCGTAGCGGTCGCTCTTCTCCACCACCAGCACCTTCGAACCGAGGTCTCGGGCACGGAGCGCAGCGGTCATGGCGCCGGCTCCTGACCCAACCACCAGTACGTCGCAACTGTCGTCCCACTGCAGGCTGTTGGCGCTCATCGGGTTACTCCCTTGTTGTTCTGTATGCGCAATCCAGCCGGATTCTCGACAGCCCTCCTTGCAGCAACATCGTCCGTTGGGACTAGCGGTAGACACCTTGTGCCGGGCCGTTCCGCTTAGTCTTTTCGGACGATGTTGCGCCCTCTCGGTGACCACATAGTCAGCCCGCCACACTCAACTCAATCTTGGGCCTGGCGGAACGAGCTGTGCCCAGACACGCCGAGAGCGACATCATGATAAGAACAACAAAGGGGCATCCCCTTGCGCCGCTTCACTCCGCGATCCGCTTTGCCTGCCTGGGCCTTGCCCTCGGCCATGCTGGCCAGGGTCACGCTCTGGCTTTCCAGCCCAACGATGACCTGAAAATCTCCTGGGACACGACCCTCACCTACGCCCTCGCCTGGCGTACCGAGTCCCGCGATCACGCGCTGTCCAACGGTTTCCCGAACCCGAACATCGCCAACATCGACGACGGCAACAACGCTTTCGACAAGGGCAGCCTGATCACCAACCGCGCCAGCTTCCTCACCGAGGCCAACTTCAACTGGCGCAGCGATTTCGGCCTGTTCATGCGCGCCAGCGGCTTCTACGACGATGTCTACAACCGCAGCAATGACAACGGCACCGGCACCTCCAACTGCCTCGCTGGCGGCGGCTGCTCCCAGGCCAACCACTTCCCCCATGACACCATCGACCAGCACGGCAAGGACGTCCGCCTGCTCGACTCCTACCTCTACGGCGCCTGGGACATGGGCGGCCACGACATCAACCTGCGCCTCGGCGACCAGGTGGTGAGCTGGGGCGAGAGCCTGTTCATCGCCAACGGCATTTCCTCAGCCATGAGCCCGGCCGATGGCACCAAGGTGAATACCCCTGGCGTGGAGGTGAAGGAAATCTTCCTGCCGGTCGGCCAGCTCTTCGGCCAGCTCAGCCTCACCGACAACCTCGGCCTGCAGGCCTACTACCAGTACGACTGGGACAAGACCGAGATCGATGGTGTCGGCAGCTTCTTCTCGGTCACCGACCAGATGGATAAAGGCGGTTTCACCGACGCCTTCGGCCTGACCCGCCGGATCGGCGACGACAAGCCGAGCGACAGCGGCCAGTACGGCGTGGCCATGACCTACGTCGCCGAGTCGCTGAACAACACCGAATTTGGTCTCTACTACATCCGCTTCCACGACAAGGCGCCGACCCTGGACTTCCTCACCAACTGGAACTCCGCCCAGTACCAGGTGCGCTACTTCGACAACATCGACCTCTATGGCGCCAGCTTCTCCACTGTGCTCGGCGAGACCAACGTGAGCGGTGAAGTGAGCTACCGCGATGGCCAACCGGTGCTGGTGGATACCGGCCTGACACCGCACGCGGTGCGCGCCGAGACCCTGCAGGCGCAGGTGTCGTTCATCCATTCCTTCGGTGACCAGCCCTTCGCCGACAACACCACCCTGACCGGTGAGGTTGGCTACAACGAGGTGCTCGACAACGACCGCGCGCCCAGCTTCAACGTCTTCGTACCGGACGGCTTCGGCGGCGCCGTGCCCATCACCACCAACAACACCGACGAGCTCTACAACGACAAGAAGGCCTGGGGCTACACCCTCAACCTGTCGCTTGAGTACCTGAACATCTTCGAAGGCTGGGACCTGACCGTTCCGCTCATCTACAGCCAGTCGCTCGGCGGCGACTCCTCCATGGCCGGCAGCTTCGGCATGGGCGAAGGCGACGACCGCCTCGGCATCGGCACCACCTGGCGCTACCTCAACAACTTCACCGTCGAGGCCCGCTACAACGCCTTCCTCGGCGACGCCGGCGACACCCCTCTGGCTGACCGCGACAACTTCGGCCTCAGCGCCAAGTACAGCTTCTGATCCACCGCAGCAGGAGAGACGAGATGCAAGCGCACAACAACAAACCGCTCCTCATCGCCCTCTTCGCCGCCAGCCTGGCCAGCACTCCCGTGCTGGCCAAGGTCAGCCCCGAAGAAGCCGCCCGCCTGGGCAAGGACCTGACCCCCATGGGCGCCGAGATGGCCGGTAACGCCGATGGCAGCATTCCCGCCTGGAGCGGAAAATGGCTGGGCGCCCCACCCCATGTGAAATTCGACGGCACCGGCAGCAAGCGCCCCGATCCCTATGCGGGCGAGAAGCCGCTGTTCACCATTACCGCGGCCAACGTGGAGCAGTACAAGGACAAGCTATCCGACGGCCAACTGGCGCTGTTCAAGCGTTACCCGGACACCTACCGGATCGTGGTGTATCCCAGCCATCGCGACTTCCGCTTTTCACCCGTAGTGGAAGCCAACATCAAGCAGAACGCGCTCAGCGCCGAACTGGTCAACGACGGCAATGGCGTGGCTAATGCCTTCGGCGGTTCGCCCTTCCCGATCCCGAAGAATGGCTACGAGTTGATGTGGAACCAGAACCTGCCGGCGCGTGCCTGGAAGGAAGAGGCCACCTACAACATGTCGCTGGTGCTGGCCAACAACAGCCGCGTGAACGAGAAGGTCGGCTACCAGATCCTGTCGCTCTGGGATGATCCCAGGGGTTCCGTCCAGGGCTTCGACGGCACCCAGGCGTGCGCGATGATCAGCACCCAGGAGCCGGCCCGCAAGAAGGGCGAAATCATCCTCAGCTGCGACTTCACCGATCCGCTGGCCAAGCCGCGCCAGGCCTGGCAGTACCTGCCCGGCAACCGCCGTGTACGCCGCGCACCCACCATCGGCTACGACACGCCCTACGGTGCAGGCGGCTTCCGCGTGATGGACGAGGACCGCCTGTTCAACGGCGCCCCAGACCGCTACGACTGGAAGCTGGTGGGCAAGAAGGAGATGTACATCCCCTACAACAACTACGTCCTCGACGACCCGGACCTGCCCGCCAGTGAAATCACCGGCGCCACCGGCCACATCAACCCCGACTACGTGCGCTTCGAACTGCACCGTGTCTGGGTACTGGAAGCGACCCTCAAGCCGGGCAAGCGCCATGTCTATGGCAAGCGCGTGTTCTATCTCGACGAGGACAGCTGGGCGGCCGCGCTGGGCGACAACTACGACGGCAAGGGCCAGCTCTGGCGCACCAACACTCAAACCTCCGTGTACGCCTACGAGATCCAGGCCTTCCACGCCCGCGTGGCGGTGTACCAGGACCTGATCGCCGGTTCTTACCTGGCCGACCGTCTGGTCAACGGCCTGACGCCGGCAAAGCTGAACGACGCGGCCTTCGACGCCAGCTACTTCACCGCCGCCAACCTGCGCAAGCTCGGCAAATAAGCCGAGCCCCTCCCTGGCACCCGTGCCGCGCAAGACGGCGGGGCCAGGGCTTCCCCGCAACCCTCACGGAAGCCTTGCACATGTTCATGAAAAACCCCGCCCCTCTGTTGGGCGCCCTGCTCGTTGCCAGCATCGCCAGCGCTCCTGCCCTGGCCAAGGTCGGTCCGGAAGAAGCCGCACGCCTGGGCCAGGAGCTGACCCCCACCGGTGCAGAGAAAGCCGGCAACGCCGACGGCAGCATTCCCGCCTGGAGCGGCAAGTGGCGCGGTGCACCGCCCCAGGTGCAATTTGCCGGCAGTGGCAACAAGCACCCTGACCCGTACGCTGGCGAACAGCCCCTGTTCACCATCACCGCGCAGAACATGGCGCAGTACGCCGACCAGCTTTCGGACGGGCAGAAGGCGCTGTTCCAGCGTTATCCACAGAGTTTCAAGATGCCGGTCTACCCGAGTCACCGGGACTTCCGCTACGCCCAGTGGGTGGAAGATGCGATCAAGCAGAATGCCTTGAACGCCGAGCTCGTGAATGACGGCAACGGAGTGGCCAACGCCTACGGTGGTGCGCCATTCCCCATCCCGAAGAATGGCTACGAGCTGATGTGGAACCACAACCTCCACACCGTGGCCTGGAAGGAAGACGCTACCTACAAGATGGCCCTGACCCTGGCCAACGGTAACCGCCAGTTCGAGTTGGTGAACTACAAGATCCTCTCGCCCTGGACCGATCCCAAGGGCAACGCGACCGGGTTCAACGGCATCCAGGCGCACTTCATGATCACCACCATGGAACCCACCCGGAAGCGGGGAGAGATCTTCCTTGGCAACGAGTTCACCGACCCCCTGGCCCAACCGCGCCAGAGCTGGCAGTACTTGCCCGGCAACCGCCGCGTGCGCCGCGCACCCACTGTGGCCTATGACACCCCATACGGCGCCGGCGGCTTCCGCGTGATGGACGAGGACCGCCTGTTCAACGGTGCCCCCGACCGCTACGACTGGAAGCTGGTGGGCAAGAAGGAGCTGTACATCCCCTACAACAACTACCGGCTCGATGACCCGGCCGTGAAGCTCGACCAATTGCTGTCCACCAGCGGCCACATCAACCCGGAATACATGCGCTATGAGAAGCACCGTGTCTGGGTGCTGGAAGCCACCCTCAAGCCCGGCAAGCGCCACGTCTACGGCAAGCGCGTGATGTACCTCGATGAGGACACCTGGGCCGCCGCCCTGGCCGACAACTACGACGGCAAGGGCCAGCTCTGGCGCACCAACATGCAGGCTTCGATCTACGCCTATGAGCTGCAGGGCTTCCACGCCCGCGTCGCGGTCTATCACGACCTGATCGCCGGCTCCTACCTGGCCGATCGCCTGATCAACGACCAGGACGCGCCGAAGCTCAACGCCAGCGACTTCGACGCCAGCAACTTCACCGTCGCGAGCCTGCGCAAGCAGGGTCGCTGATCCCAGGCATGCCGGGTGGCGGAGCCGCAATGGCGCCGCCGCCCGGCAGCAGTTGCAACAGCACCCTCGAAAGCCTGTAACAAATCGACCCTAGGGTCAGCTTTTTCCAAACAGCCCCACCTCACGAGGAAACAACAATGAAAACGCTGTTGAGCGCCGGCATCTGCCTGGCCGCCCTTGGCCTGTCCGCACAGGCCAGCGCCCTGAACATCCTCCTGACCAACGACGACGGCTGCCGCGCGCCCGGTATCGACGCCGTCTACCAGGCGCTGGTCGCCGCCGGCCACCAGGTAACCCTCGTCGGTCCGCAGAACGACAGCAGCGGCATCGGCGCTGCCAGCGTCGTGGTACCAGGCCAGCCGGTCGCCATTACCCAACTTGCCCAGGACAAATACTGCGTCGGTGCTCCGGCCGGCTATGTCCCGCCAGCCGGAAAGACCTCTGCAATTGGTACGCCTGTGGACGCGGTGAACGTCGGCCTTGACCTGCTGCTCAAGGACAACCGCCCTGACCTGGTGGTGTCCGGCACCAACTTCGGTGACAACGTCGGACCGCTGACGCAGATGTCCGGCACCGTCAACGCCGCCGTCCGTGCCATGTTCAAGGGTGTGCCAGCAGTAGCCGTGTCCACCGCCATCGACCTGCAACTGATCGCCCAGAACCCGCAGGCCGGCTACCAGAAAACCCTGAACGCCATGGACGACACCGCACGCTTCGCGGTCCGCGTGATCAACCGCGCGGCCGCCATCGGCGCCGAGGCGAAACGCACCTGCGACAAGAGCCATGGCAAGGCCAAGCCCTACTGCGAAACCAACGTGATTGGCCTGCCGGGCAATACCGGGTTGAACATCAACTACCCGGCGCTGGAGTCAGGCGAGGTTACGGGCGTGGCCTTCGCCCCGATCAGCGACTGGGGAAATGTGGTCTTCGCCCCCCAGCAGGGCGCTGACGGCGTCGTACGGGTAAACCTCGTGCCGCCGCCCGCACCGACTACCGAACAGAAGCAGGGCGACTCTTACCAGCTGTCCCTCGGCAAGGCGGTGATCACCCCCATCGACGGCAACTACACCGCCTCGCCGCTGGTACAGGCTCAGGCGAAGCTGATGCTGGGCGGGTTGAAGCCTTGAGATTCCAGTGATCGAAAAGAAGCCCCGCGAATGCGGGGCTTTTTTGTACGACCCGTAGGTTGTGGCTGAGCTACGCGAAACCCAACGGTGCGGACCTGATACCGAGCCACGTTGGGCTTCGCTGCGCTCTGCACCAACCTACGTACACTCGCAACGTGCGTAAGGTGGATGTCGCCGTACACATCCACCAGCGGAGTCCGGATGAATCACGAATGGTGGACCGGTAGAGCGTGGCCCCACCCTACAGCAAGCCCAACGCCTCAAGCGTCAGACCCCGTATCCCCCATCCACCGCCAGCACCTGGCCTGTGGTGTAGCCGGCACGATTGGAGGCGAGGAAAGCCACTGCCTCGGCCACCTCCTCTGCCATGCCCCAGCGTTTGACGCAGAGCTTGCCCTGTACCGCGTCCTTCCACTGCTCGTCAAAGGTGCCGTCCGCCCAGAGACGGTGGAAGATTCCCGCGTCTATCACGCCGATGGCCACGCTGTTGGCGCGGATGCCATGACGGCCTTCTTCCTTGGCGATCCCCTGGATCAACGACTCGATGGCAGCCTTCGGCGCCACCGACAACACGTCACCCTCAGGCCAGCGGAACAGCCCGGCGGAGCTGATATGCACGATCGAACCACCGCCCTGATCGCGCATATGCGGCAGCAGGCAGAGCACAAGGTTGAGGAAACCGTTGAGGTCGGCGTCAATCACTCGTTTCCATTGCGCGAGGTCGAGATCACCGATGCGCGGCTGACTGATGTCGGAGCCGGAGGCGATCACCAGGGTATGAATACGCCGGCCGGCGGTGAGCTGCCGCAGCGTCGCGGCAACGGCCACTTCATCGCCCAGGGTCAGTTGCACCGCCTCGGCACGACGACTGCGCTCCATTACCGCGCCTACCACGGACTGCGCGCGTTCGGCGTTGCGGTGGTAGGTGAGCACCACATCGCTTCCGGCCTCGGCGAGGCGCTCGCAGATCGCCTGGCCCATGCCACCACTGCCGCCCACTACCAGGGCGACGCCATCGGGGAATGCTTCACGAGTCATGGGTGTTCCTTCTGGTTGGATACTTGATGGGCACACGATCCCTGTAGGGGCGAATTCATTCGCCAAGGGATGCGAAGCCTCCCCGGAAAGTACCGGACCGGTCCTAAGGACCGGTTGGCGAATGAATTCACCCCTATAGGAAGGCGGCCGACTGGTTCAGCACGCAGCGAATCCCACCCGGCAACGCCATGCTGGCTACGCACTGGTTGCAGTGGGTGCAGGCGCTACGCCAGTTCGAGCCTTCATGCCGAAGGCGCTGCGGCAGGTGCGGGTCATTGAGCAAGGCACGTCCCAGGGCGAGGAAGTCGAATCCCTCCTGCGCCGCCTGAGAGATGCCTTCGCCACTTGTGACGCCGCCGAGATACACCAGTGGCATGCTCACCGCGCTTCGCATCTGCCGGGCCAGCTCGAGGAAGTACAGCTCTTCGAATGGCAGGTCCGGGAAGCTGGCGCCACCGAACCACTTCATCGCTGTGCGCTGCAAAGGGTTCTTCTCCAGCGGCACCATCTGCGGCAGCGGGCTCGCGCCTCGAAAGAGGAACATCGGTGTGCGACTGACCAACCCGCCGCTCATGACAATGGCGTCCAGTCCCGCCTCCTCCAGCAGACGCGCCGCCTGGCAGGACTCTTCGATCTGCAGGCCACCGGCAAATCCGTCGCTGAGATTGAGCTTGGCCAGAATTGGGAAATCGCGTCCCACCTCGCCACGCACCGCCGCCAGCACCTGCAGTGGCAGGCGCATGCGGTTTTCCAGCGCGCCGCCGTATGCGTCGCGACGCTTGTTCAACGCTGGCGAGATGAACTGGCTGAGCAAGTAGCCATGCCCCATGTGGATTTCGATGGCATCGAAGCCGGCATCGCGGACCAACCCGGCTGCCGCGGCATACTCAGCGACCGTTCGGCCGATGTCGACGATGCCCATGGCACCTCCGAAGGGAATGCCGGAGAACAGGCCGTACTGGTTGATGCAGGCGCTCGGACCGCGAGGCCGGGGAATGTTGAGCGGGCGATTGCGGCTGAAGTAGCCGCAGTGGGCGAGTTGGGCGGAAATAGCGCCACCTTCGGCATGCACCGCCGCGGTCAGGCGCTGCAGCTGCGGGAAGATGCCGGCGTGCATCCACATCTGGTCGTGAAAGGTGAGTCCGTCGGGCGAGACACCGCAATAAGCCACGGTGGTCAGGCCGACACCGCCGCGAGCCATGGCCGCGTGATGCTCGATCAGGTCGTCGCCGGGAATCCCGCCGGGGCACATGCCTTCGAAGGTGGCCGTCTTGATCAGTCGGTTGCGCAGTTGAAGCCCGGCAAGCCGGGCCGGTTGCAACACACAGTCGAGGTGCGGGTTCATGCCTGCTCCTGATCCAAGGAAACGAACTCGACGACTTCAAGCTCGAAGCCAGACACCGCCTTGTAGTTCACCGGGAAACTCAGCAGGCGCATCTTGCGAACGCCCACATCCCGCAGGATTTGTGCACCGATTCCCAGCGTGCGCTGGGGAAAGCTTGGCGGGCGGGGCTTGTGCGTGCCCTGCTGGAGCTGTTCGATCAACGCGGCCGGCGTTTCCTGCTGTGCCAGCAGTACCACGACGCCGGCGCCCTCTTCTGCCACCCTCGCCAGCGAACGGTCAAGGTTCCACTGCCCAGGGTGGCTATCGAGCAGGTCCCTCAGGGTTTCCGCGGCCTGTACCCGCACCAGTGCCGGTCGGTCGCGGTGGACTTCGCCGCGTACCAGGGCCAGGTGCAGTTGCCCCTGGTAGTCGTCCAGGTAGGTGATGACGCGGAACTCGCCATGACGGGTCTGGATTGGGTATTCGCCCGAGCGGCGAATAGTGCCTTCGTGGAGGATGCGGTAGTGGATCAGGTCGGCCACGCTGCCCAGCGGCAGACCGTGCCGTTGCGCGAACTCACGCAGGGTCTGGCCACGCGCGGGCTCACCGTCTTCGTCGAGGATGCCGACCAGTACGGCGGCCGGGATCAGGCCGGCGAGGCGCGCCAGGTCGCACGCGGCTTCGACATGTCCGGCACGCTGCATCACCCCGCCCGGCTGGGCACGCAGGGGGAAAATGTGGCCGGGCTGCACCAGGTCGCTGGCGCTGCTGGCCGGGTCCACCGCGACCTCGATCGTGCGTGCACGGTCGGCAGCGGAGATACCGGTGGAAACCCCAGTACGTGCCTCGATGGACAGGGTAAAACCCATGCCTTGGCGGGCGCGTGAGTTGGGCACCATGAGTTCCAGGCCGAGGGTCTTGCAGCGCTCCTCGGTGAGCGCTAGGCAGATCAGCCCACGCGCTTCGCGGGCCATGAAGTTGATGGCAGCGGCATCGGCCCGGCAGGCAGAAATTACCAGCGAGCCTTCACCTTCATCGTCATCGGTCACCACGAGCATTGCGCCGCTGGCCATGGCCTCGATCAGTCGCTGTGGGCTGTCCATGGGCGCTCCTTCTAGTTCAATGCGCGACGCAGGTCGGCACAGGCGGATTCCAGCGCGGCCTGGGCCCGTCCGACGAACGCGGCCATGCTGATGAACCCGTGGATCATGCCTTCGCAACGCTCCATGCGGACCTGCACCCCGGCCTGTTGCAGGCGCTGGGCGAAGGCTTCGCCTTCATCACGCAGCGGGTCGTACTCGGCGCTGATCAGCGTGGTAGGCGGCAGGCCGACCAGGTCCTCGGCGCGCACTGGGGATGCCAGGGCGTCGTCGACCAGTTCGGCGCGCGGCAGGTATTGGCTCCAGAACCAGCGCATCTGTTCACGGGTGAGGAAGAAGCCCTCAGCGAAGGCTGCATGGGACGCGCTATCGCAACGGGCATCGGTGGCCGGATAGAACAGGCACTGCCAGGCGATACGCGGGCCCTTGCGAATCTGGGCCAGGCGACTCACGGCGATGGCCAGGTTGGCCCCTGCGCTGTCTCCGGCCAGGGCCAGGCGACTGGCATCGAAGCCCAGTTCGCGGGCCCGTTCCACCAGGTCGCAGGTGGCGCGGTAACAGTCGTAGGGCGCCGCCGGGAAGCGGCTTTCCGGTGCCAGCCGGTACGCCACCGACACCACCACCGCGTTGCACAGGCGCGCCAGGCTGCGGCACAGGTTGTCGTGGGTATCGAGGTTGCCAATGACGAAGCCGCCGCCATGGAAGAACACCAGCAGCGGCAGATCATCGCGGTCTTCAGGTCGGTAAAGGCGCGCGTCCAGCTCGCCCTCGGCCCCGGCCAGGCCCAGGTTGCGCACCTCGAACAGGCGCTCGCCGGGAATCGGCGGCATCAGGTTGTCGCAGAACTGCCGGTACTGGACCGGATCGAGCTGGCTGTAGTCCGGTTGCGGCATGCCGCTGAATTGCTGGAGTACGGCGGCGATCTGAGGATCGAGGGGCATGATGCGGTCCTTAGGCTTCGGCCATCTGGAAGACCGGGTTGGTCTCGTCGAGGATGCTGGTGAGGCGCCGTTCCAGCGCCGGTTTGAAATTCTTGTGGGGCAGCAGCCAGAAGCGTCCGGCCTCGATGCCGGCGAAGACTTCGCGGGCAAGATCGCGCGGGTCCATGCCCTGGCGGATGCTGCTGTCGAGCAACGCATCGAGCTGGCCACTAGCGGCACCGGCAGTCCGGTTGGACGCCATGATGTCGCTGGCTACCGGGCCCGGACAGAGCACGGCCACGCTGACCTGTGACTGCAACGCAGCCAGTTCGTAGTGCAGGGTTTCCGACAGCGCCACCACCGCCTGCTTGCTCACGGTGTAGGGGCCGAGCATGGGGCTGCAAACCAGTCCGGCCAGGGACGCGGTGTTGACCACCTGAGCCGGGCGCTGCTGGCCAAGCAGCAGGGGGACGAAGCTGCGGATGCCGTTGATCACGCCCCCCAGGTTGATATCCAGCAGGCGTTGCCAGCGACTGGCTTCGATCTCCCAGCTGAAGCCGGTCTGAATGACGCCGGCATTGTTGAACAGCAGATCGACGCCGCCGAAGCGTTCGACGGCGAGATCGCGCAAAGCATCCACCTGGGACGCATCGGCTACGTTGGCCTCGCGGCTGACTACTTCGACGCCTTGCGCCTGAAGTTGTCCGGCCAGGGCCGCTAAACGCTGCGGGTCCACGTCGCTCAGCACCAGGCGCAGGCCGCGCGCGCCCCCTTCTTCCGCCAGGCCGCGGCCGATGCCGCCGGCCGCACCCGTGATCACCGCCACCTGGCCCTGTTCGATTCGCATGGCTGACGCCCCTCGCTCTAGTTGTTGTCGGAGCCAGTAGAGCCGCTTCGGCTGGCCAATCCATCGTCCGAGCGGACGAGGGCGTCACTCACTCGGCGACTTGCAGAACCTGCTTGCGCCGCACGCGGCCCTGCTTGAGGCGCTCGTGGGCATTGGCCACCTCCGCCAGCGGTAGCAGGTCCAAGGCCGGGGGCCGCACCCGTCCAGCGGCCAGCAGGCTGGCGATGCGCCCCAGCAGTTCGCCGCTGGGCATGCGGCTGTAGGCCACCGCGGTGCGAAGCCCACGCCGGGCCGCTTCGGTATGGTCGGGACCGGCATCGCCCGGCGCCAGGGTGAGGATGGCGACGAGGGCACCACCAGGGCGCAACAGGTCGAGCGCGCCTGTCAGGCTGCCGCCGCCAATGCAGTCGAGTACCAGATCGACCCCTTCCGGTGCCCACCGCCCAAGTGCCTTGTGGATATCTTCAGCGCGATAGTCGATGGCGACCTCGGCACCCAGGGCGCATGCCTGGCTGGCGTTAGCTGCGCTGCAGGTAGTCGCGATGCGGGCCCCGGCACAGCGGGCGAACTGGATGGCAAAGCCACCTACCGCGCTTCCGCCACCGTGGATCAGCACAGTCTGGCCCGGACGCAGGGCGCCCTCTTCGAGCAGGCCGGTCCAGGCCGCCAGTGCCGGCGTGGGCACGGCCGCCGCAGCGGCGAAACCGAGATTGTCGGGCATGGGTACCAGGGACGCGCGGGATACGCAGGCGTACTCGGCGTAGGAACCCCACTTGCCCGCGCCGACATCACTCTGGGCAAACACCCGACTGCCCGGCGTCAGGTCGCCCACGCCCTCACCCAGTTCAGCGACTGTTCCTGCGAGGTCGAAACCAAGGATGAAAGGGAAGCGATAGTCGAGGAATCCTCCCAGGTAGCCTTCGCGGCACTTCCAGTCCGCCGGGTTGACGCCAGCGCAAACCACCCGCACCAGTACCTCGCCGGGACCGGGCCGGGGGCGTTCGACTTCCATCATTTGCAGCACCTCGGCTCCACCAAGGCGTTCGATGACCACTGCGCGCATGCGAGTCTCCCGGTCAGTTGTCTGTAAAAGGGGCAACCCTGCCAAGCAGGCTTGCCTGGAAGGGACAGAAGACATGGGCGATGGCGTCTACCGTCCAGTCCGGGCAATCCGGATCGAACCAGCGATCCACCCAGGCCCAGTGATAGGGGTGGCTGAGGTATTCCCCGAGCAGATCGTCGACCCGGGCGAATTCCTGCTGCCAGACGTGGGTCCAGCGTCCCGGAGACTGCACTCGTGAAAGCTGCCAGTTACGGATGCCGGGCATGTAGGCAGGCATCCGCAGCAAGTCCTGCTCCAGCGCCGCACGCTGTTGCGTGGTTGCCTGCGGCCGCACCCGAAGTAGCAGCGTGCGCCAGATGCCGCTGGCCATGGTCGGCTTCCTGAGCCCGCCACCGATGCGCTGGTAGCGAACACGCTGGACGCCAGCCAAGCCGGGAACACGCCCGAGGATATCGTCGAGGTCAGTGGGGGCCGACTCGGAGAACGCCAGGTCGAGGGTGCAATCGGCGGCGCCCCAGCTACCGGGCAGGTTCGCACCAAAGCCCAGATGCAGCAGGCCGGGCAACGCCTGGAGACTCTCGCGCAGATGGTATTCGACGGCAGCCGGATCAGAGTCCTGAGCCAGGGTCAGTTGCAGGGTCTCACTCCACATCGGGCGCCTCCAGGGGGTGCCCCGCCGGGCCGAGTACGTGACGGCGCCGTCCATCGCAATCCGCTTCCACCAGGTCCCAGAAGGCACGCACCTCATCGCCGGCCGCACTGCGCATGGCGTAGTAGGCCCACACGTCGGCCACCTGCCAGAGCAGCCAGATCGTATTCATCTGCCCCGGCACCACCACCGGCGGCGAAACCCAGCGCTGTTCCAGGGTCAGACCACGTGCGGCGCAGGCCGGCAGGTAGAGACGCTCAAGCGCTTCCAGCACCGGCGCGAGACGCGCCGCGGCCAGCGGAATTTCATCGAGTATGTGGATCACCCTCGGGTACTCCTGGTCGTTGCTCCCGCCCGCAGTAAAACCGTGGCGCCGGCCAGGGCCATCGTCCGATCAGACGATGCCGGGAAATGCTGGCACCGCAGAATCCGGTCAGTGCATCCGCTGCGCCGGTCTGCCTGAGCCGCAAGCAGCCCTCGAGAACCCCGATGGGAGAACAAGAAGATGAGTACCCTGCACCGAATCGAAGCCAAGCAGCTGGAACCCCGCTTCGCACGCGGCTGGCATTGCCTGGGCCTGGCCGCGCAGTACCGTGATGGCAAGGCGCATCGTCTGGATGTGTTCGGCACCCGCCTGGTGGCCTTCGCCGGGGAAGATGGACAGATCCGCATCCTCGACGGCTTCTGCCCGCACATGGGGGCGGACCTGAGCCAGGGCTGTGTCGAGGGCGACGCGATCCGCTGTCCCTTCCACGAATGGCGCTGGCGCGCCGACGGCGTGTGCGATGACATTCCCTACGCCAAGCGCATTCCCCCGCGGGCGAAGATCAAGTCCTGGCCGGTGTCGGAGCAGAACAACCTGGTGTTCGTCTGGAACGACCCGGAAGGCAATGCGCCGATCGAAGAACAGGCCATCCCGCGCATCGACGCCTGCTTCAGCGAAGAATGGGCGGACTGGGAAGTAGCCGAGCTGAAGATCGACACCAACTGCCGCGAGCTGATCGACAACATCTCCGACATGGCTCACTTCGACTCGGTGCACGGCACCGACCTCAACCACTTCAGCAACACCTTCGAGCGCCACATGGCAGTGCAGGTGATGCGCGGCAGCAGCGCACGCCTGTCCGGCGACAGCGAGCTGACCACGGTGGCCACCTACTACGGCCCGGCCTACCAGATCACCGAGATGACTGGGGCCATGGACGGCGTGCAAATCCACTCGATCCTGCTCAACTGCCACGTCCCTATCGACCTGAACAGCTTCACCCTGCGTTACGGCGTACTGGTGAAGAAGGTTCCCGGCCTGACCGACGAGCAGAACCGCGAAATGGCCAAGGCCTACGTGCAGCAGGCCCAGGCCGCCTTCTATGAAGACGTGGCCATATGGCACAGCAAGACCCGTGTAGATAACCCGCTGCTGTGCGACGGCGACGGCCCGGTCTATCAGCTGCGCAAGTGGTACGACCAGTTCTACACCGACATCGCCGAGCTGCCCGCAAGTCTCGTCGAGCCACGCTCCTTCGTTGTTCTGGACATCACCGAGACCGCCTGAGTCCGGTAGGGATCGATCGTCTCCCGATCAGTGGGAGACGATCAGTCTTGATGAATGATCCCGTTAGTCTGTAAGAAGCTCCCTACAAAAATAAAAAGCGGTTCAGACATGGCACACAATCTCACGCTCGATGAATTCAGCGGGATGCTCGGCAACCTCTATCAGGGACCGCTGGAAGACATCCCCTGGGCAACCTTTCTCAATCAGCTGAACCAGTACCTGCAGAGCAAGTACGTCACCTTTATCCTGCGGCCACCGAGCGAGAACGCCGAAGGCCTGATGGTCAACACCACGGGCAGCTCCTCCGAGGTCACCGCGTCCTACAACAAGCACTTCTTCGCACTGGACCCCTTTGTCGGTCTGCCCAACCGGCAGGTAGTGACCAATAGCGAATTCCTCTCCCGCACGGAGTGGGAAGAGTCGGAATTCTTCAAGAGCTTCCTGGAGCCAGTGGGGGTGTTCCACATCCTCGGCGCCGATATCCGGACCAGTGACGGTGCGCAATGCCGCATCCGCGTCAGCCGGGGCCGCGAGGACGCGGAATTCACTGAAGACGACAAGGCGCTGGTGGCACAGTTCATCCCGCACCTGGAACGCTCGATCAAGATCCACATGCAGCTCAACCGCATCGAGACCGAGCGCAACCTGTACGCCGGCGCGGTGGACCAGCTCGCCGTGGGCACCATCATCCTCGACGAGGACGGCAAGGTGCTGCAGACGAACCGGGTGGCCGAACGCCTTCTGCAGGACAAGGACGGCCTCAAGCTGGTCAACGATGGTTTGCAGGTGGGCAACCCACGGGATACCCAGGAGTTCCGCCGTCTGGTCAAGCAGGCCCTGCAATCGCAGAAAAACAACCTGCCATCGGTGGTAGAGGCCTTGCGGGTGCAGCGGCCGTCCGGCAAGTCGGACCTCGGCATCATCGTGCGTTCGGTGCCGCTGTCGGCCTGGAACGAAGGCAAGCAGTGCCCGTCGGTAGTGATCTTCATCAGCGATCCGGAACAGGAATCCAGCGCACCCCAAGAGATCGTCAAGGCACTGTTCGACCTGACCCCGGCCGAAGCCCAACTGGCCATGCTGCTGGCCAACGGCCTGACCCTGGATGAGGCCTCCGACGCCCTGGGCATCAGCCGCAACACGGCACGGGCGCACCTGCGCTCCACCTTCTCCAAGACCGGAGTGACGCGCCAGACCATGTTGGTACGACTGATTCTGCGCAGCGTGGCGACGCTGGGGTGAGCGGTCGGGCCCATGCCCTTTCGTAGGAGCGAGCTTGCTCGCGAACACTCCCGCTCGCGGCCGTTCGCCAGCAAGCTGGCTCCTACAGCACCACCCGCAGCCCTGCGCCCTGGCTGTGACTTAGTCCATCCAGACGATGCCCTTAGCACCGATGCGCGCGACGCTCTATTGGGTCCGCCACGGGAGCCCGCCATGCGCAGCCTGCCCACTATCGTCAAAACCGAACTGCTGGCCAGGAGCGACTGGTTCCAGATCGAAGCCCTGCACCTGGAGTTCGCCAACGGCCAGCAGCGGGTGTACGAGCGTCTGCGCGGTTCCGGCTATCAATCGGTACTGGTGGTGGCCCTGCCCGATCCCCACCACGTGCTGCTGGTTCGCGAATATGCCGTCGGCGTCGAACAACGCGTGCTTGGCCTGCCCAAGGGCGGTGTCGAGCCCGGCGAAACCATGCTGCAAGCTGCTAATCGCGAACTGATGGAGGAAGTCGGCCTACGCGCCGGACGCCTCCGCGAGCTGGGCGTACTGACCCTGGCTCCCGGGCACCTGTGCCATAGCTGCAGCGTGGTGCTGGCGGAGGAGCTGCAACCTTGCATGGCCACAGGCGATGAACCGGAACCCCTGGAGGTCATGCAGGTACCCCTGTCACGGCTGCCGGCACTGGTGGCGTCGGGTGAGCTGCAGGAAGCGCGCGCCATTGCCGCGCTCTTCATGGCACTCAGCAGTTCGTCCCAGCATCTAGTCCATTCGGACGAGGCGGTTTGTCGCAGCGGTTCCTAGTCTTGCCCCATAACAAGATGTCCCTCCGTTGCAGAGGCATGACCATGAAAACAAGAAGAAAGCTGTTTCTCGCCGTCATCATCTGCGCCTTCGGTGCTGCCTACGCCGCAATACTGATGCGCCCCCTGCCACAACCTCTGGCCGTGACCCAGTACTGTCCGCCCGCTTACCCAAGCTGCGCCATACCGGTGGCAAGCATCGGTTCGATGTTGCATTGACAGTACAGCCCGGGCGTCCGTGCGGATCAGAATCACGCACGGCGCTGGACTCCCCCAACGGCCCGCGACTGGATGTCGCACAGCTGCAACGCATTCCGTCGCAAGGTGCCCATGCCACGCGCCTTGCGGCCTGGCGTCCCCTTATGGCCAATCTGATATGGTTTTTACCGGCTGATCTGAATCTGTTTTGCCCATCAGTGCATTCCTATAGTCCGTCTCGCCGTAACAGCCTGATGGGCACTGATCATGAGCGAGAGAATTCCAGCGCAGGTAATAGAGGTCACCCCTAACCTGCCGCCGATAGCAAGCAAACCCCTTTCTGCCTCCAACGGACCTGTCCACACACGTAGCTTCACCGGTTTCTACCGTGACCTGCGCCGCCTCGGCGCGGGCCTGCTGTGCCTGCTCTTCTTCGGCACCCTGTGGCTCGACTGGGACGGTCGCCAGGCGGTGCTGTGGAGCCTGGAAGACAGCAAGTTCTATATCTTCGGCGCTACGTTCTGGCCCCAGGATTTCATCCTGCTCTCGGGGCTGCTGATCATTTGCGCCTTCGGCCTGTTCTTCATCACGGTATTCGCCGGTCGCGTCTGGTGCGGCTACACCTGCCCGCAGAGCGTCTGGACCTGGATCTTCATGTGGTGCGAGCAGATCACCGAGGGCGACCGCAACCAGCGCATCAAGCTGGCCGCCGCGCCCTGGAGCGCCGGCAAGTTGCTGCGCCGCTCCGCCAAGCACGGTCTCTGGCTCGCCATCAGCCTGGCTACTGCCATTACCTTCGTCGGCTACTTCACCCCGGTACGCGATCTGGTGGCGAACCTGGCGACCTGGGAGGTCGGCGGGACTGCGCTGTTCTGGGTGATCTTCTTCACCGCCGCCACCTATATAAATGCAGGCTGGATGCGCGAGCAGGTGTGCATCCACATGTGCCCCTACGCCCGCTTCCAGAGCGTGATGTTCGACAAGGACACGCTGATCGTCTCTTACGATGCCACTCGCGGCGAGTCCCGTGGCCCGCGCAAGAAAGGCAGCGACCCGAAAACCCAGGGTCTGGGGGATTGCATCGATTGCCAGATGTGCGTGCAGGTCTGCCCCACCGGCATCGATATTCGCGACGGCCTGCAGATCGCCTGCATCGGCTGCGCCGCCTGCATCGACGCCTGCGACTCGATCATGGATCGCATGGGTTACGCCCGCGGCCTGGTGGGCTACAGCTCGGAGCGCGCGCTGGAAGGTGGCAAGACCCACCTGCTGCGCCCGCGACTGATCGGCTATGCCATCGCCCTGATGCTGATGATCATCGCTCTCTTCTGGCTGGGTGCGACTCGTCCACAACTGTCGGTCGACGTGATCAAGGACCGCGGCATGTTCCGCGAGAACGCCGTCGGCGAGATCGAGAACATCTACAACCTCAAGCTGATCAACAAGACCCAGCGGGAGCAGCGCTATGTGGTGGAGCTGGCGGATGCCCCTGGTTTCCGCCTGCAAGGCGAGCATCAGGTAAGCATCGGCGCTGGCGAGATTCTCTCGCTACCGGTCTCGGTGGCGCACACCGACGATAGCGGCCCGGCCGGTTCTCGCCCGCTGCGTTTCGTAGTACGCAGCCTGGACGACCCGACCACCGAGACCAGCGCCAACAGTACCTTCGTCAGTCCGAGGCGCTGAAGCATGGCCTGGGATCATGGCGGCGCACGCGCCGAGCGCTTAGAGTTGGGCACCAACTGGCCGCTGCCCAACCAGGAAAAGATGAAGCGCTACGAGAAATTCGCCGACGAGATCGCCGAACTGATCCGCACCGGGGTGCTTGCCCCGGGACAGAAAGTGCCCTCGGTGCGCCACGCCAGCCGCACCTACGGTGTGAGCGCTTCCACCGTGTTCCAGGCCTATTACTTACTGGAGAGTCGCGGGCTGATCATGGCCCGTGCACGCTCCGGTTACTTTGTCTGCGAGCACGTGCGCCGCCCGCTTCCGGAGCCCCAGCCCGGGCCGAGGGAAGCCGCGACCACCGAGGTGGACGTCAGCGAACTGGTGTTCTCGGTACTCAGCTCCATCAAAGACCCGGACACCGTGCCTTTCGGCTCGGCCTTCCCCAGCCCGGAACTGTTCCCCCTGCAACGCCTGGCCCGCTCCATGGCTCACGCGGTGCGGGAGATGGACCCGCGCTCGACGGTGTCCGACATGACGCCGGGCAACCATGCCCTGCGTCGGCAGATCGCCTTGCGCTACATGGTCGGCGGCCTGCCGTTGCCCATCGAGGAGTTGGTGATCTGCAATGGCGCACTGGAAGCGCTGAACCTCTGCCTGCAGGTGGTGGCGCGTCCAGGCGATCTCGTCGCCATCGAGGCACCGGCCTTCTATGCGAGCCTCCAGGTGCTCGAACGGCTGAAGCTGAAAGCAGTGGAAATCCCCGTCCACCCACGCGATGGCATCGACCTGCAAGTGCTGGAAGACAGCCTGGAGCGGCTGCCGATCAAGGCCTGCTGGTTCATGAGCAACTTCCAGAACCCTCTGGGGGCAAGTCTTTCCGAAGACAAAAAGCGCCAACTGGCGGCCCTGCTGGCCAAACATCAGGTACCGATGATCGAAGACGACGTCTACGCCGAGCTGTACTTCGGCCAGCACGCACCCAAGCCGGTCAAAGCCTTCGACAGCGAAGGCCTGGTGATGCATTGCAGTTCCTTCTCCAAGAGCCTGGCTCCCGGCTACCGGGTGGGCTGGGTGTCAGGCGGACGCTTCGCCGGACAGATCGAGCGACTGAAGCTGATGACCAGCATCTCCGCCTCGGTGCCGGCCCAGGCCGCCATCGCCGACTACCTGCAACATGGCGGCTATGACCGCCACCTGCGCAAGTTGCGCTATGCCCTGGAAAGCCAGCGCAATGCGATGCTTGCGGCGGTGGCACGGCACTTCCCCGAGGAGACCCGCGTCAGCCGCCCGGAAGGTGGCTACTTCCTCTGGCTGGAATTCCCCGAACAGGTGGATTCACTGCGCCTGTTCCAGCTCGCCCTGGCGCAGGGCATCAGCATCGCGCCGGGGCCGATTTTTTCGGCAACACGGCGTTTCGGCCATTGCGCCCGCCTCAACTATGGCCATCCCTGGAGCAATTCCAGTGAACAGGCAATGGAAACTCTCGGCAGGATAATCAGGTCTCTACTAGGCAACTCCTGATTCCGCAAACGCAGATATCTCTCACTCGAACGGGAACTCCAATAATGGAGCTTTCCCGTTTGCTTGTTATACTCGGGAATGTTCCGTCTGGGCCTTTACAGAAATCGACTTCTATTCCCAGAACATTCGCAGGGTCTTTCCGTAGTGCGTAGGTAAGTCCCCAGTAGTTGCGAGAACCGAACATTGTCCTACAAGAAGACCGCTACGACGGTCTCTATCGGGTGACCGACGCTTAGGAGGCAGACGCCTCTAGATCGCCCGCTGCAGCTGAAGACCATTAATCAGAGAAACGGATTAACCACGTGACGAAAGACGAACTGCGCGCCGAACTCGAGCGCCAGGCGCAACGTTACAAGGATGTATACGGCGGCGAAGTAACCACCTATGCCGCGCAAAGGGACCCCGAACGCAAGCCCTGGCGCAAGAAGCCCAGCCTGCTCGACAAGAGCTTCGAAAAAGAGTTGGAGAAGATCGAGAAAGAGCTCAGAGAGGAACCCTGACAAATTGTCGCACCCGGCCAGCCGAGGGAACTTTCGTATTGATTTGCGACAACTTCTGCCAGGGATACCAGGGACCGCTCGACGCCCGGGTCTGGGCGACGACCGGTTTTCTGGCATAATCGCGGCCCCTTCATGAGCCAGTCACACAACTTTCATGTTCGATCTCTTCAGCGGGCTAGATGCCTGGCTGGTGCTGAGCCTCTGTCTCGCCCTGGCATTCGTCCTGACCTTCGAGTTCATCAACGGTTTCCATGACACCGCCAACGCGGTGGCCACTGTCATCTACACCAAGGCCATGTCGCCCTACCGGGCGGTGTTCCTCTCGGGAGTCTTCAACTTCCTCGGTGTGTTGCTGGGCGGCGTCGGCGTGGCCTATGCCATCGTCCACCTGCTGCCTGTGGAACTGCTGATCAACGTCAATACCGGCCATGGCCTGGCCATGGTGTTCAGCCTGCTCACCGCGGCCATCGCCTGGAACCTGGGCACTTGGTACTTCGGTATTCCGGCCTCCAGCTCCCACACCCTGATCGGTTCGATCCTCGGTGTCGGTCTGGCCAACGCGGTGCTCACCGATGTGCCGCTGGCCGAAGGCGTGAACTGGGGCAAGGCCATCGACATCGGCCTGTCGCTGATCTTCTCGCCGGCAGCGGGCTTCCTGGTCGCCGCCCTGGTACTGCTCAGCCTGAAATGGCTGTATCCGCTGTCGAAGATGCACAAGACGCCGGAAACCCGTAAGGAACTTGACGAGAAGAAGCACCCGCCCTTCTGGAACCGCCTGGTACTGGTGCTTTCCGCAATGGCTGTGAGCTTCGTGCACGGTTCCAACGACGGCCAGAAAGGTGTTGGCCTGATCATGCTGGTGCTGATCGGTATCGTGCCGGCCAAGTTCGTCCTGGACCTGAACAGCACCACCTACCAGATCGAGCGTACCCGCGACGCAGCAACCCACCTGAGCCAGTTCTACCAGCGTCATACCAACACCCTTGGTGAAATGCTGGCCCTGGGCAAGAGCAATGGCAGCGAGATGCCGCAGCTCTATCGCTGCGATCCGAAGCAGACCGAGCCGACCATCGCCGCCCTGCTGGACAAGCTTAACGGCGTTGCCAACTACCGGGACCTGAGCGACGAAACCCGCGTGGAAGTACGCCGCTACCTGCTCTGCCTGGACGACACCGCGAAGAAAGTGGGCAAGCTTTCCGAGCTGCCGGCCCGTGAAAAGGCCGACCTGGAGAAGCTGCGCAAGGACCTGACCGCCACCACCGAGTACGCGCCGTTCTGGGTGATCCTGGCCGTGGCCCTGGCGCTCGGCATCGGCACCATGGTGGGCTGGAAGCGTGTGGTGCGCACCGTCGGTGAAAAGATCGGCAAGCACGGCATGACCTACGCACAGGGCATGAGCGCGCAGATCACCGCTGCCTGCGCCATCGGCCTGGCCAACGTCTACAGCCTGCCGGTGTCCACCACCCACGTGCTGTCGTCCGGAGTCGCCGGCACCATGGTCGCCAACAAGAGCGGCCTGCAAGGCGGTACCGTGCGCAACATCCTGATGGCCTGGGTACTCACCCTGCCGACTACGATCGTGTTGTCCGCCGCCCTCTTCTGGCTGGCCATCACCTTCATCGTCTGATTCGGACGAGCATGAAAAACGGGCGCCTTGTGGCGCCCTTTTTCGTTCCTGATTCTTCAACTACGGGAGCGAATTCATTCGCGAGTAAATTCGCTCCCACAATGAGTTCCCTTCAACGGCGCTTGCTACTACCCAGCAACGATCCCATCAGGCCGCGCACCAGTTGCCGGCCGAGCTGATTGGCCGCCTGGCGCACCGCCGTCTTCATCGCCTGGCTGGCGAAGGAACCCAGCAGCTCACCGGCGAGGTCTCCCACGCCAGGCTGGCTGGCCGAAGCCTTGCCGCCCGTCTGCTCCGGCTCTTCGACGGGCGCCTGGGCTGCGCGGGCGGTGAGCATTTCATAGGCGGACTCGCGATCGATCGGCTTATCGTAACGACCGGCCTGGGGCGAACTCCGCACCAGTGCGGCGCGTTCGCTGTCATTCAACGGACCGATTCGCGACTGCGGCGGAGCGATGGCTACGCGCTGGACCATGGCCGGCGTGCCCTTTTCTTCCAGGGTGCCCACCAGGGCCTCGCCGATACCCAGTTCAGTGAGCACAGCCAACGCGTCGAACGCCGGGTTGGGGCGGAAACCATCGGCCACTGCGCGTAGCGACTTCTGTTCCTTGGCGGTGAAAGCGCGCAGGCCATGCTGGATGCGCAAGCCGAGCTGCGCCAGCACATCATCCGGCAGATCGCTGGGGGATTGGGTGACGAAGTACACGCCAACGCCCTTGGAACGAATCAGTCTCACCACTTGCTCCAGGCGCTCCTGGAGGGCCTTCGGGGTACCTGTGAAGAGCAGATGCGCTTCATCGAAGAACAGCGCCAGCACCGGTTTGTCGGCATCGCCACGCTCGGGCAGTTGCTCGAAAAGTTCGGCCAGCAGCCAGAGCAGGAAAGTGGCGTACACCTTGGGAGCCTCATGGACGAGACGACTGGCATCCAGCAGATGGATGCGCCCACGGCCGTCTCGATCCGGCTGGAGGATGTCCTCCAGTTGCAGTGCCGGCTCCCCGAACAGTGCCTCGGCGCCCTGCTGTTCCAGGGTGGCCAGGCGCCGCAGGAGTGCCTGGGCAGAGGAACCCGCGAACAGGGCGCGGTCCTCTCCCAGCAGCTCCGGGTGATCCTTGAGGTGGTTGAGCAGGGCTTTCAGATCCTTCAGGTCGAGCAGCAGCAGACCCTCACGATCAGCCACCTGGAAGGCTGCATAGAGCGCGGCCTGCTGGCTGTCGGTCAGTTCCAGCAGGTTACCCAGCAGCAGCGGCCCCATCTCGCTGAGCGTGGTACGCAGCGGATGGCCGGACTGCCCGGCAACGTCCCAGAGCGTTACCGGGTAGGCCTGGGGCCGGTGGCCCAGCCAGGGCATGGAGGCGATGCGCTCGGCCACCTTGCCCTGGGGGTTGCCCATTGCGCCAAGACCGCACAGATCACCTTTGATATCCGCCGCGAACACCGCCACACCGGCATCGCTGAAGACTTCGGCCAGATGCTGGAGGGTCACGGTCTTGCCGGTGCCAGTGGCGCCAGCGATCAGCCCGTGGCGATTGGCCAGTTTCATGGCCTGGGATACGGCATTGCCCTGTGGGCCAGCGCCGAGAACCAGGGAACTTTGATCGGGCATTTCGCCTTCCTCGGTTAAAGCTTTCATTGATTCCCGCCGATATATAAACCGACGTTTCTACTCAGTTTTTCAGCACTCGCGTGCCATAAAGACTGGTGCCTGACCCAACCGGACGCAAGCAAACATGATCAAAAACCTCAGGTTCAGCCACAAGATTCTGCTCGCCGCCTCGCTGGTGGTCATTGCAGCCTTCTCGCTGTTCACCCTGTACAACGATTACTTGCAAAGGAATGCGCTCCGAGACGATTTGGAAAACTACCTGCAGGAAATGGGCGATGTCACCGCCAGCAATATCCAGAACTGGCTATCGGGCCGGATTCTGCTGGTGGAAAGCGTGGCCGAATCCCTGGCTGCCAACTCTTCACCTGAGGCCGTACCTGCGTTGCTGCAACAGCGGGCACTGAGCTCGACATTTGCGTTCACCTATTTCGGTACCCAGGACGGGCAATTCACCATGCGCCCGGACAGCGCAATGCCTGAGGGCTACGACCCGCGCACCCGTCCCTGGTACCAGGGCGCCAAGAGCGCTGGCGGCACCACCCTCACCGAACCCTATGTGGACGCAGCCACCGGCCAGCTGATCATGACCATTGCCACACCGGTCCAGTCCCTCGGCGTAGCCGGTGGCGACCTGAGCCTGCAGACGCTGGTGCAGATCATCAACGCGCTGGACTTCGACGGCATGGGCTACGCCTTCCTGGTTAGTTCCGACGGCAAGATCCTGGTGCATCCGAACAAGGACATGGTGATGAAAAGCCTGCGGGACATCTATCCGCAGAACACGCCTGCCATCAGCACCGGTTTCAGCGAAGTCGAACTGGATGGCAGCACCCGCATCCTCACTTTCGCCCCGGTAAAGGGCCTGCCTTCTGTTAACTGGTACATCGGTGTCTCGGTGGACAAAGACAAGGCCTACAGCATGCTCAGCGAGTTCCGTGCATCGGCCATCATTGCCACCGTGATCGCAGTGGTGATCATCATGATCCTGCTCGGCATGCTGATCCGTGTGCTGATGCAGCCCTTGCACATCATGGGTCGCGCCATGCAGGACATCGCCCAGGGTGAAGGCGACCTGACTCGCCGCCTGGCGATCCATACCCAGGATGAGTTCGGCGAACTGGCCAGTGCTTTCAACCGCTTCGTCGAGCGTATCCACGGCTCCATCCGCGAAGTGTCCTCGGCCACCAATCAGGTGAACCAGGTGGCCAAGCTCGTGCTCAACGCCTCCAACTCGTCCATGAGCAACTCCGACGAGCAGGCCAACCGCACCAACAGCGTCGCCGCGGCGATCAATGAACTGGGCGCCGCCGCCCAGGAAATCGCCCGCAACGCCGCCGATGCCTCGCACCAGGCGTCCTCCGCACGCACCCTCGCCGAGGATGGCCGTCAGGTGGTGGAGCGCACCATTTCCGCGATGAACGAACTGTCCGGGAAGATCCGCGCCTCCTGCGGCAACATCGAGACGCTGAACAGCAAGACGGTGAACATCGGCCAAATCCTCGAAGTGATCAAAGGCATTTCCGAACAGACCAACCTGCTGGCACTCAACGCCGCCATCGAGGCCGCCCGCGCCGGGGAAGCCGGCCGTGGTTTCGCCGTGGTGGCCGATGAAGTGCGCAACCTGGCGCATCGCACCCAGGAGTCGGCGCAGGAAATCCAGCAGATGATCGAGGAACTGCAGGTCGGCGCCCGCGAAGCGGTCACCACCATGACCGAGAGCCAGCGCTACAGCGAGCAGAGCGTGGAAATCGCCAACCAGGCCGGCGAGCGCCTGGGCAGCGTGACCCATCGCATCGGCGAGATCGACGGCATGAACCAGTCGGTGGCCACCGCCACCGAGGAACAGACCGCCGTGGTCGACTCGCTGAACATGGACATCACCGAGATCAACACCCTCAACCAGGAAGGCGTGGAAAACCTCCAGGCCACCCTGCGCGCCTGTGCCGACCTCGACCAGCAGGCTGCGCGTCTGCAACAACTGGTGGGCAGCTTCCGGATCTGACCCCAACTCTCTCCTCTTCGGAGAGAGGGCGATTAACGCCCCAAACGAAGAAGGCGCCCTATGGCGCCTTCTTCGCTTCTTCTTCCTCTTCCTGCGTCTTTCGCCACAACTCGGCGGCCCCTGGGAACTCGGTGCCGTTTTCCTCGCTCAGCTCATCGGGGGTCATAACGCCGCACGCAGCCTTCGCCGAGCGTAGGCGGCGGACTGGAGGTTGCTCGGTCACGTGGGTCAGCCATGGCAGCGATCCTCAGACTTCCGGTGGTTGTTCAGGGTCATGCTGAGCAAAGCCCTTCACCGCGCGCAGCACATCGCGGCGACTGATCTGGCCGACCAGAACCCCCTCCTCGACTACTGGAAAACGCCGTCGCTTGTCGCGCAGGAAGCGCTGGCAGACATCAATGATGTCGGCTTCGGGCGAAACGCTCTCCACTTGGGTGGACATATATCCGCCGACATTGCCAATCGCCGCTTCGTAATACGCGCCGGAAAGTATGCCGCGCAGGCAATCGCCCTCCGAGAGCATGCCAATAAGGTGGCCCTGCGAGTCCACCACGGGCGCACCAGATACCCGATGCTCCAGTAGCCGCTCGATGGCGAGGAGAAGATCGGTGTCGGGCCTGAAGGTCACCAGGTGGCGGGTCATGTAGTCGCGCACCTTTATGGATTTGAGCATGGGCGGGCTCCTGTTCCGGTTGACCGGAGCGGATGCCCGCCAAGGTCGTCAGTTGAACACGACGGTCTTGTTGTCGTGCACCAGTACCCGGTCTTCAAGGTGATAGCGTAGTCCACGGGACAGCACCATCTTCTCCACGTCCTTGCCGAAGCGAACCATGTCTTCAACGCTGTCGCGATGGGTCACTCGCACCACGTCCTGTTCGATGATCGGGCCGGCATCCAGCTCTTCAGTGACGTAGTGGCACGTGGCGCCGATCAGCTTCACACCACGCAGTGAAGCCTGGTGGTAAGGCTTGGCCCCCACGAAGGACGGCAGGAAGCTGTGGTGAATGTTGATCACCTGATGGGCATAACGCTGGCAGAGTTCCGGCGGGAGAATCTGCATGTAGCGGGCAAGCACGACGGTATCGGCATTGTGCTCCTCCACCAGGCGCGAAACCTCATCGAAGGCCGGCTGCTTGTTCTTCGCATCCACCGGTACGTGGAAATAAGGAATGCCGTGCCACTCCACCATGCTGCGCAGGTCATCGTGGTTGGCGATCACGCAGGGTATCTCGCAATCCAGCTCACCGCTGTGCCAGCGGTGCAGCAAGTCGGCCAGGCAGTGGGACTCGCGACTGGCCATCAGCACGACGCGCTTCTTCACTTCGGAGTCGGTCACCCGCCAGTCCATGGCGAACTCACGGGCTATGGGCGCGAACGCCTGGCGGAAACCATCCAGATCGAAAGGCAGGGAATCGGCACGGATTTCATGGCGCATGAAGAACCAGCCGCTCTGATTATCCGAATGATGGCTGGCCTCGGTAATCCAGCCGTTGTAGGTAGCCAGGAAGTTACTGACCTTGGCTACGATGCCGACGCCGTCCGGACAGGCAATCACCAGACGAAATGTGCGCATTTGGGAACACTCCAGAGACTTCACAAAGGCGGCCATTCTAGCCACTACGCGCAAAAACTTCAGTAACCACGTGGGTTACAGCGGATTGCCGGCCATCGTAAAAAAAGCGCGACGCACAACTAAGGGGCGTAAGCGGACATCGATATAGCGAGTGTACGAAGCGCAATTACGCACTTGAGCGACCGGCGGACTAGTATGAAAGAAGAAGTCGCCGACAATGCGTACAAAAGTTTTCCTGCTTATTTACTTGCAGATAATCGCTGTCTATTATTGATGACACTTCGCAATCGCAAGTCAACGTACGATTCCAACAAGGGACGCCGACATGTCGCTGATCAACGAATACCGGGCAACGGAAGAAGCCATCAAGGAGCTCCAGGAGCGCCTGAAGAACCTGTCCCAGGACGACAAGCTGAAAAAAGAACTTGAGTTCGAAGGCAAACTGCGCACTCTGATGGGCGAATATCAGAAGTCCCTGCGCGACATCATTGCCCTGCTCGATCCCGATGCCCGCTCCACCAAGGCCCCGCGCGCCGCGAAAGCTTCTGCCACCGGCAGCAAGCGCGCCCGCAAGGTCAAGCAGTACAAAAACCCGAACACCGGTGAAGTCATCGAAACCAAAGGCGGCAACCACAAGACTCTGAAAGAGTGGAAAGCCAAGTGGGGCGCTGACACCGTTGAAAGCTGGGCCACCATCCTGGGCTAAGCCTTCAGCAATAAAGAACGCCAGCATCTGCTGGCGTTTTTTATTGGCGCGGGTAAACCCCGGAAGTACCCGGGGCGTTTTCACAACTGATAGCGATGCCGCAGTTCCGTGGCATATCGACGCCACTCCAGCAACACCACCTGTTGTGCCGGATCAGCTTTGAGCTGGAACTCATCCAGCGCCTTGAAAAAACTCTCCATGGTATTAGGCGCCCCGAATTCCGGGCTATTCAGCCGATTCCTGCAAAACGCCTCCCATCGTGAGCGGTCGGATTCCGACAAAGTTTCAGGGAAGTTTCTTGCACGGTAACGGAACAGCAACTCAGGCAGGCGCGGGTCATCGAACGGCCAATTCTCGCGAGACAAACGTTGCGGATCGGCGAGCCGCACTTGTTCACACAGGCGACGATCACGGTCACCGAGGAATCCGTCATACAATTGCTGCTCCGGATCATCCGGCGAAGAGAATTCCTCTTCCGCATAAATAACCGGCAACTTCTCTTGCCAGATGACAGCCTGCTCGGTGAGCAACGCGGCACGACGTTGGCAGAGTTCCAGATCAACGCCCAGGCGCTGCCGATCAGCTTCGCGCAGCACCGCTAGGGGAGCGACTACCGGACAACGATTGATATGCAGCAATTTCAGTGGCACCGGCAGTTCGCCTTCAGCCAGGTCATCGCGTCGGGTATAGAGGCGCTGGCGCAGCACTTCCGCATCCAGTTCGAGCAGCGGGCCCGGCTCCGACTGCAGGTCCAACACGATCAGCGCGTTGCGGTTGCGCGGATGCCAGGCAAGGGGTAGCACCACTGCCAGGTAATGTCGCTCACCGGAGAAGCGCCCGGAGATGTGCACCAGAGGTTGCAGCAGCCGCACCTGCTCCTGGACCTTGTGCTTGCTGCGCAGCTGGTAGAGATAGTCGAACAGCTTCGGCTGGCGCTCGCGCAGGAGGCGTGCCAGGGCAATGGTCGCGCGGACGTCGGAAAGTGCATCGTGGGCCTGACCATGGTCGATGCCGTTGGCCGCAGTGAGCAGCTCCAGCCGCAGGCTGACGCGACCGTCCTGTTGCGGCCACTCGATGCCCTCTGGACGCAGTGCATAGGCAGTACGTACCAGGTCGATCAGATCCCAGCGGCTGTTACCGCCCTGCCACTCGCGAGCGTAAGGATCATAGAAGTTGCGATAGAGGCTGTAGCGGGTGACTTCATCATCGAAGCGCAGGGTGTTGTAGCCGGCGCCGCAGGTTCCTGGCAGGGCCAATTCGGCATGTAC
Organism: Pseudomonas sp. DY-1; assembly: GCF_003626975.1. Lineage (NCBI taxonomy): Bacteria > Pseudomonadati > Pseudomonadota > Gammaproteobacteria > Pseudomonadales > Pseudomonadaceae > Pseudomonas > Pseudomonas sp. DY-1. The sequence goes on from NZ_CP032616.1 coordinate 2,882,246, forward strand.
CCGATGCATGAACTCGGCTTCGCCCAACCCTTTCGCCGCCAGGGTAGCGGGCAGGATGCCGGTGACCAGGCAAGCGGCCGGATGGGGCAGGATGTCATCGCTGGGCTTGCAGTAGAGGTTGATCGGCTCGCCGATCTCGTTGAGCGCCTCGTCAGTCCGAATTCCGGCTACCTGCAGTGGCCGGTCGCACCGCGGGTTGATGCCGGTGGTTTCGTAGTCGTGCCAGAAAATGCTGGAAGTCACGGCGTCCCCCTTGTTCGTGAGCTGGGCAGTCTATCACCGGGACGTGTATGGCAAAGGCGCTGAACGGGCGGTGAAACTTCGCCATCCAACGACTTGCTGGGCGGTTTCCGGCGTGCCTAGAATCGCCGCCACTGGACGATCGCCCCCCGCCAAGGACTGCCCCATGCCCGTGCCTCTCGCACTTCGCGCACGCACCTGCGTGCCATGCGCTCCGTCGAAAACTCCAAATCTTTCACAGCATGCGGGCTGAGTCTTCTCGGCCAGGTTGCCTGGATACCGGCCGCTCGCTAGCATCTGGCTTTCCCCTTGGCGCCCAGCCGATGCCCGCAAACCGAGCCAGTCCCCAACCTGCCGACTCCCAGGCCCAACCGCTGGACACCCGCTACCAGGTGGAAACACCGGAAGGCATCGACCTGATTCTGCGTCCGGCCGGCCTGTTGCCACGCGCTCTTGCCTATGCCATCGACCTGGCCATTCGTGGCGCCATCATGCTGGTGCTGTTCATTGCCCTGGCCCTGCTCGGACAACTCGGTTTCGGCCTCGGCCTGATCCTCATGTTCCTGCTCAACTGGTGGTACATGGTGCTGTTCGAAGTACTCAATCAGGGCCGCTCGCCCGGCAAGCAGATAATGGGGCTGCGTGTCGTGCATGACGACGGTACTCCCATTGGCTGGTCCGCCTCCCTGGTGCGAAACCTGTTGCGCTTCGTCGATCTGCTGCCCTTCGCCTATACCCTGGGCGCCCTCAGCTGCCTCCTGCATCCAACGTTCAAGCGCCTGGGTGATATCGCCGCCGGCAGCCTGGTGGTCTATCGCGACGAGAAGACCCAGCGTCCCGAACTACCAGATGCCGAGCCTGAGCGCGCACCATTCGACCTGACCCTCGCCGACCAGCGCGCCCTGCTGGGATTCGCCGAACGCCAGGCCGACTTGTCACCGGCCCGCCGCGCTGAACTCGCCGGCATCCTCGCCGCGCCGCTGAACGTGATGCCGCAACAGGCCCAAGCCCGCATCAACGGCATCGCCCGTGGTCTGCTGGGATCGAGCACGCCATGAAACAGAATCTCTTCGAACGCCAGCATCAGGCTGGCTGGAAAGCCTTCGCCGATCTGCTCGATCGCCTCGAACGTGGCAAGGCCGATGCTCGCGCCTGCGAAAGCTTCTCCGCCGACTACAGGCAGGTCTGCCAACAGCTGGCGCTGGCCCAGGAGCGCGGTTATAGCAGCCACCTGGTGGAGCACCTGCACCGACTGGCCATGCGCGGCCACCAGCAGTTCTACCGCCATCGCAGCCACCTCGGCGCGCGCCTGCTGGGCTTCCTGCTGGGCGGATTCCCGCGCCTGGTGCGCAGCCAGTGGCGCAGCATCGCTGCCGCCTGCCTGCTGTTCTATGGCAGCCTGCTGTTGATGGGCCTGCTGGTGCACAACTGGCCGGATCTGGTCTACAGCGTGCTGGATCCGGAGCAGGTGTCGTCGATGGAGTCCATGTACGACCCTGACGCCCGACGCATCGGCCCCATGAGCGAACGAGACTCCGGGGACGACTGGATGATGTTCGGCCACTACATCATGAACAACATCGGCATCGCCTTTCAGACTTACGCAGGCGGCCTGCTCTTCGGCGTCGGTAGCCTGTTCTTCCTTTTGTTCAACGGCCTCCACATAGGTGCGGTGGCCGGGCACCTGACTCAGATCGGCTTCGGCGAAACCTTCTGGTCCTTCGTCATCGGTCACGGTGCGTTCGAACTCACCGCCATCGCCTTCGCCGGTGCCGCCGGCCTGCAACTGGGCTGGGCCCTGCTCGCGCCAGGCCGTCTGCCCCGCGGCGAAGCGCTGCGCCTGGCCGGTGCACGCAGCGTACAGCTGGTAGCCGGAGTGATACTGCTGCTGGTGATCGCTGCTTTCATCGAAGCCTATTGGTCCTCCATGACCCTGGTCACGCCCCAGGTGAAATACTGGGTTGGCGCCTGCCTCTGGCTGCTGGTCGCGCTCTATTTCGGGCTGGTGGGCAGGAGGACTCATGCGCCTGACTGACGCCAGCGTCACTATCCGTCCGCGTAGCGCCTGGGAGGCCATGGACCTCGGCGTACTGCTGGCGCGTCGCCATGCCGGCCTGCTGATGGCCAGTTGGGCACTGGTGACCCTGCCGGTGTTCGGCCTCCTCACGCTGGTTTGCTGGAAGTATCCGGGCCTGGCGGTCTTCCTTTTCTGGCTGCTGAAGCCCGCCTATGAACGGCTGCCGCTGTACATTCTCTCCCGCGCCCTGTTTGGCGACACGCCGACCCTCAGGCAGGCCCTGCGCGCATACCCGCGACTGCTCAAGCCGCAGTTGCTCGCCAGCCTGACCTGGCGGCGCCTCAGCACCACCCGAAGTTTCGATCTGCCGGTGCTGCAACTGGAAGGACTTTCCGGGCAGGCACGCAGCCAGCGCCTGGTGGTCCTGGGGCAACGCAACGCGGGCGGTGCCACTTGGCTGACGGTGATCGGCGTGCATCTGGAATCCGCCCTCTGGTTCGGCTTCATCACACTGCTCTACCTGATGCTGCCCCAGCAGGTGGTGATCGACTGGGACTGGCAGAAGCTTCTGGAAATGGCCTCGGGCGAGTGGCTCTGGCTGGAGCACCTGTCCAACAGCCTCTATGCCTTGGTACTGGTGATCTGGGGACCGGTCTACGTCGCCTGCGGTTTCACCCTGTACCTGAACCGTCGAACGTCCCTGGAAGGCTGGGACATCGAATTGCAGTTCCGCCGCATGCGCCAGCGCCTGACCGGTACCGCTTACGCGCTTCTGCTGGGCCTGGGATTGCTGCTAAGCCAGCTGCCGCAACCGGCCATGGCAGATGACGCGCCGGCCCTGTGCCTTGCACCCCAGGCCTTCCTCGATGGCCCCGATGCCGAACGCCTCACCCACCAGTCGCTGACCGGCAAGGCCGCGAAGGAAGACATTGGCGCCCTGCTGGACAATCCGCCCTTCCAGAACCGGGAAACCGTCACTCGCTGGCGTCTGGGCGAGGAGGCCGCCGACAAGGAACTGAAGCCCGAAGACGTCGAAGGCTGGGCCGAGTTCATCCGCAGCCTGTTCAAGCTGGCCGAGTACGCCAAGAGCCTGGACACACTTGCCCTGGTCATCAAGGTACTGCTCTGGGGTGCGCTGATCAGCCTTCTGGCCCTGCTGCTCTGGCGCTATCGCGACTGGCTCAGCACCTTCGCCGGACGACTGGGACTGCCCCAGCACCGCACACGCGTAGCGCCTTCAGTGCTGTTCGGTCTGGAGCTGGCGCCGGAAAGCCTTCCGGACGATGTCGCTGCGGAGGCCGAGCGCCTCTGGTCCAGCCAACCCCGCGAAGCCCTCGGTTTGCTCTATCGCGCCCTGCTGAGCCGCTTGCTGCACGACTTCCGCCTGCCGCTCAAGCAATCCCATACCGAAGGTGAAGTGCTGCAACTGGTGCGTCGCCTGGACAACACCGAGCTGGAAGGTTTCAGCCAGGTCCTCACCGGGCACTGGCAGAACCTCGCCTACGGCCACCGCCTGCCCGCAAGCGAATTGCGCCAAGGCCTCTGCGATGGCTGGCGTCGCCTGTTCAACGCCGGAGCCGCAACATGAAACCGCGCCTGCGCTTCCTGATCTGCGCCGGCCTGTTCCTTTTACTGGGCCTGCTGGCGATCCATCTTGGTGGGCGTCTGCAGCCCTATCAGGACATCGTCGAACATGGCCCCGCGCCGGAAGTACTGGGCAATCCGTACCTCGCCGCCGAGCACTTCCTGCGCAAGCAGGGCCTGCAAGTAGTGCGGGCGAACGGCCTGGAAGTACTCGACAATCTGCCCAGTGCCGGCCACAGCCTGTTGCTGCTCGGCAGCCGCTCACGCATGACGCCACGCCAGGCCGACCGCCTGCTGGAGTGGGCGAGCAAGGGCGGACACCTACTGTTCATCGCCGAGCGCATCTATGACGAAAGCGACGGCAAGAGCGGCGACCTGCTGGCGGATCGACTGGGCATCCAGCAATTCGAAGCCAAGGAGCTCGACGAAGACAAAAGCACTGAGCCCGAGGCGCCTGAGGACAACCGCACCGAGGAACAGGCTGCGGCCTCTGTCTCTCCCCAGGACGACCAGGAGCTCGCAGAGGGAGATCCGTTCCCCGAGCTGACCAAGCTCTATCTGGAAAATGAACAGGCACCGGCCTACGCCGGCTTCGACCCTGAATTCCATCTCTACGACAGCCAGAACCGCGCCCATGCCTGGGCCAACAGCGCCAAGGCCACGCACATGCTGCAGCTGGACCACGGCGACGGTCTGGTCACCGTGCTTACCGACGGCTGGATCTGGCAGAACCGCGATATCGACGAGTACGACAACGCCTGGCTGCTCTGGTATCTGACCCAGGACAGCACCGTCACCCTGCTCTACCGCGCCGAACGCGACAGCCTGGTCACCCTGCTCGGACAGAACTTCCCCGAAGCCCTGGTGGCCCTCGCCCTGTTCGTCGTCCTGCTGCTTTGGCACGTTGGCCAACGCCAGGGGCCGCTACAGGCGCCAGCCAGCCGCGCGCGCCGGCAACTGCAAGAACACCTGCGCGGAAGCGCCGACTTCCTGCTCCGTCGCAGTGGCCAGTCCAGCCTGCTGCAAGGTCTGCAACGTGATATCCAGCGCCGCGCCCGTCATCGTCACCCCGGATTCGAACGGCTCCCCGTGGCCGAGCAGTGGCAGGTGCTGGGCCGCCTGACCCGTCTGCCGCCCAGCGCCATCAGCCAGGCCATGCGGCCGCTGCCTAAGCAACGGCTTACCGCCGCCGACTTCACCCGCCAGGTCGCCCACCTGCAAACCCTCAGGAATGCCCTATGATCTGGCACCTTGCAAAGGTTAGATTCCCGTTCTATTAAGGAATCGTCCCTGACGAGCCCTTTGTCCTGAGATGGTGCTTGAGGGTCGATCTAATGGCCCTAACTCTGCGAAAGCAGGCAAAGGGATTAAGTGTCTGGTCAGCGCAGGGGACGGCAGATGGAGCTTGTATGGGCTACTAAAGATTTTGTGATTGCTGGGCAACCCTATTCAGGGTTCCCGATTCTGCTTTGGGACTCGATGGAAAGCTGCGTCCCGGCCAACCTGTTCATTCGTGACTACATATTGCGTGGCAGGATTGGCTCCAAGCGATCTTGGCCCAGCACAGGACGCGCTCTGTACGACTTCTTCAGCTTCCTCCAGGCCCATGATCTGGATTGGCGCGACGTTGATCGGGGCGAGGCCAAGTCCCTTGTGGCGGCCTATCGGGGCTACTGCCTGGACTCATGCGAACTGGCACCGAACACCACTTACCAGCGCCTGCATTACATCTGCGAGTTCTACGAATTCGCGCTAAAGCAGGGGTGGGTGAAGCGCCTGCCCTTCACCTACGAAGAACGCACCGTGAGGCGCCAAACAGGTTTCCTAGCGCATCTCGATGCCAGTGGTGGTAAGGCCATGGTGAACGATGCGATGCCGCATCGCCCCAAGGCCCTGCCCAAGTTCTTGAGCATGGCCGAGGTCAAGGCGCTCCTAGCCGCAGTGGAGAACCCCCATCATCGGATGATGATGCGCCTGGCGCTGCAGACGGGTCTGCGCCGCGAGGAAATCGCCACCTTCCCACTGACCTATGTCTTCGACCCAGACAAGGGGGGAAAAACCGAGCGGAATCTCCGCATTCACCTCGATCCGTCCGACGGCAGCGGCATGGCGACCAAGGGCAGCAAGCCGCGAAAGATTCACGTCAGCCGCAAGTTCATGGCCGAACTCTACCGCTATGTGACCAAGGTTCGCGGCGAGCGTGCCTCGCTGAGCAAGACCCCACAAAGGGCGCTGTTCCTCAACCAGTTCGGGGAACCCTATAGCGAGGACGGCAAGAGCCTCAATCGGATCATCAGCGAGGCCGGCAAGCGGGCTGGAATCAAGGTCCATACGCACATGCTCCGGCATACCTATGCCACCCATACCCTGGTCAGCCTTCAGCGCACTCCTGAGAGCGGGTTGGAGCCTTTGGTATACGTTCAGCGGCAACTCGGCCACAGCTCGATTCAGACGACGATGGTGTACCTGCATTTGGTCAACGAAATGGCAGACCAGGCGGTGCTGGCCTATGACGACGAGTTGAACGCATTGGCGGAGGCGGCCTGATGGGCAAGCGCAAGGTCTTTGCCAAGACCGACCTCAGCGTCCCGCAAATCGAGCACTCACTCGACACCGCAGGCAATGTGGTCATTCTGCCCGAGGCCATCCCTCCGACGAACACCACGGTCGAGTTCGGGCGGAACACCTCTAGCGCCCGTCGCTTCGACTTTGCCCGCTGGTACGGCGCCGGTGTCGACCCCATCACCTACGCCTGCCAGCGCCAGATCGAACGCTTCCTCGCCGGCCAGGAGGGCATTCTCGCGGCCGGCACCGTGGTTAGCTACTGCAATAGTGGGCTGCGCTATTTTCTCGAGTACTGTGTGTTGCGGGCGACGGCTTTTGGCCGTGACTTGGCCCTGGCCGATGTGAACCGGGACCTAATCGACGGCTATCTCGGCCATCTGGCTGGGCGGGGCGTGGAGACTACCACTCAGAAGTCCTTCTACTCGCAGACCAAGCCCGTCCTGCTCGCCTTAGGGCGGCGCGGTCTGATCCCCTTGGTCGCCTCCGGAGATGCGGCCACCTTCCCCTGCAACCCCTTCCCGAACAGCAACCGTAAGGCCAGAGGTGAAACGGCGCTGTCCAACCGCGAGCGGCAGGCGTTCACCGTGGCGCTGCGACAGGAGATCAAGCCGATTTGGGCCGACGGCGCGCCTGTGACCAGTGAACTGCTGGGCTTGGCCTTGCTGATCGTGGCGTTGCACACCGGACGCAATACCACGCCACTGCTGGAAATGGGCCGCGACTGCCTGCGCCCGCACCCCAAGGACAACACCGTTTTCCTGGTGCTATGGAAGCGGCGCGGCTACAACACCAGCAAGGTGGCGCTACGAGCAGAGTCAGACGCCGAGCGCCTTCTAGAGTCCACGCCGAGCGTGCGAACCAACGTGGAGCGCCTGATCCGCCGCGTGATGACATTGACCGAGCCCCTGGATGCGGAGGCCCCGGATGACCTCAAGGGCCGCGTATGGCTGTACCGCAGTCGCAACGGCAAGAGTGTCGGTCAAGTCACGGTTTTGAGCGCAGAAATGTTGGCTCGGGCGACAAACCTCCTCGTAGCCAAGCATGGTCTGATCGACAGCGACGGAGAGCCACTGCGCATCAATATCTCGCGCTTGCGTAAGACGTTTGCCAACCGCATCTTCGAGTTGACCGACGGCGATTTGGCGACCACCGCCGCGGCCCTCGGCAATACCCTGCAGGTGGCCGACCAACACTACCTGGCGCCCGGCAAGGATGCCCGTCGCAACTGGCAGTTCATGGGCGAGGTACTGGTGCAGGAACTGCTGACTCGAACCATCGGTGCGACTTATACGGACACACCTATGGGCCACTGCGCCGACCAGATTTATGGCCAGTACGCCCCGAAGCGCGAGGGCGTGACTTGCATGAACTTCATGAACTGCCTGCGCTGCAAGCACTACGCGGTAACCGCCGAGGATCTGTACAAGCTGTTCAGCTTCTACTTCCGTGTGCTGGCCGAGCGCTCGCGCATGGACAAGCGGCGCTGGGCACGGGAGTACGCCCACATCCCCCGCTTGATCGACCACTACATCGTTGCCGAGGGGCTGCGACGCGGCACCTTCAAGACCGCAGCCGTGGAAGCCGCCCGTGAGCGCGCCCGCACACAGCCGCACCCGTTCTGGTCGGTTGATTTGATCGACAGTCTGGAGGTCATTGCATGAATGACAACACCCTGGCGACGCTACCCTCACCCCTTGCCGCCCAGCCAAGTGATGCGCGCGGGCTCCCCGAGCCCGAACGCGACGCCCTGATCATCAGCGCTACTCAGGTCGATGGGCAGTGGGTCATCCGCAGCCGCTACGGCGACAACATTTGGCACCTCGACGGTTTCACTAGCAACGCGCAGGCCAGCAGGAAATGGCTGGACTTCAGCACCGTCCCGCCGGCGTTTCGGGCGGTGATGAAGGCGATGCTGTACCGCTATCTACGGCGTGGGCGTCGCGGGGCGGTTCGGCCTAAAGGCGCCATGCTGCAAAAGAATTTCTGTGATGCAAGGCTATTCCTGCGCCACCTAGAGGCGCTCAAGATCGACCAACTGGGCGCGGTGACACCCCTGGTCTGCAAGACCTATGTGGAAGCCTGCAAGGCGCACCGGCAGACCAACCGGTCCAAGGGCAAGCCGCTGTCACCGCGCGCGCTGCAAAGCCGTTTCAGCGCCGTCGAAGCGCTCCATGAACTGAGCCAGTACACCGACGAGCCGATGCCACAGCATCCTTGGCCCCAGACTTCCGCGAGGGCGATGGCAGGACTCACCGGACACGGAGTCGAGGGCAGCAAGACGCCGCTGATCCCCGATGATGTGTTCTGCACCTTGTTCGAGCAGGCCTACCAGCAGGTTGAACGCGGCCAGCAACTGCTTGACCTACGCGATGCGCTGGATGCCCTCGCGGCTCAGCGAAAGGAACAGCGAATGGGGCAGAGTCGGGAGGCTATCACTGCGGCCAAGAACCGCCACCTGGAGATCCTTGGTTGGATAGGCGGTCTGAGGGTATTCAACAAAGCACTGATCGACCTGCGCACGGCCTGCTACATCGTCCTGGCCAGCACCTCCGGCTGTCGCAACCACGAACTGGCCAACGTGCAGTCGGGAGCGCACCACCGCACCCAGGACGATGAGGGCACCATCTACCACTGGATGCGCTCACGGTCGGAGAAGACCGATACTGGCATCCATGACTGGATGATCCCCGAGGCTGCCGTGCGTACCCTCCGCCTGATGGAACGTTGGGCCGCGCCCTACCAGGCCATGATCGCCGCCGAGATCGTGCAGCGCCGCCGCGCCACCCCGAATGATCCGCAGATCGTCGAGGCTCAGAAGCACCGCCACGCGCTCTTTCTCGGCGTTAATGCGACAGAGGGCAATGAGGTACGCACGCTTTCTACCTCTACTTGGAACGAAAAACTTAAGGCATTCGCCAAGACTTGCGGGCTGAGCTGGGACCTCGCCAGCCACCAGTTCCGCCGCAAGTTCGCCAACTACGCCGCGCACAGCCGCTTCGGTGACCTGCGCTACCTCAAGGAGCATTTCGCGCACTGGTCGCTGGACATGACTTTGGGCTACGCCATGGACGACAGTTGGGGGCAGCACCTGGACCTTGAGTTGTTCGACGATATTCAGGACGAGTTGGACGATATCAAGCTCGGCGTCGTCGATAACTGGCTGGGTGACGCCCCCCTGGCCGGAGGCTATGGCCGCGCCCTCAAGCATTGGCAACGGGAGCCGCAGAACCTGCTGATCTTCAAGGATCGCGCCTCGATGCTGAAGTCCATTGCCGATAGCACTGCGATACGCAGCAACGGCCATGCCTGGTGTACAGCGGACGATGGCGGCTGCGTCGGTAATACCCTTGAGCCCAGCCGCTGCGGGAACAATTGCAGCAATGCCGTGATCGGGCTCCGCCACGCGGCCATCTATAAGCAACTCTACGGTGATCTGAAAGAGGTGCTGGATTGCCCGGACATTGGCGAGGGCGGCCGCCAGCGCGTGGAGCGTGACCTGAGGCGCTACCGTGACGTATTGGCCCAGTTGGGCATCGACCCGGAGATTCTGATCGCATGAAGCGCAAGGAAAAGGCAGCCAACTACAAACCGGCCGAGGATCGGGAGAAGGATCTGAAGCTCGCCCTCCTCCGTATCCAGAAGGGCCGCGCCCGCACCGGGGAAACCAAGGTTACCATCGCCGCGGTAGCCCGCGAGGCGGGCGTATCGAAGGCGCTGATTCACAACTACTACCCACGAATTGCCGAGGCTATCCGCGAGGCTCAGGGGCGCTCCAGTCGCGCCATGCGCGATGTGAAGCACCAAGACTTGCTTGCCGAGCGCAAGAAGTCCGCAGCCTACCGTCAGGAGATCGAGGAACTGCGGGCCAAGGTCGCCAATCTCGCGTCCATCAATGAGGTGCTGTTGGAGGAGAACCGTGTGCTCGAGGCTAAGATGAACGACCGCAAGGTGGTCGATCTGGCTTCAAGAAAGCCGCATGGATAGGTCGATTTCGCATTGCAACATTGCATCCCCCATCTGACTAGCCAATTACATCGTTGATGACCGCTGATGGCAGCAACGCGACAGGCAGAGATCGACCAATAGCTGCCGAGATCGACCCATAGCGGCCGCTTCCAAAAGGCTGAAAGCGACCAAAATCGGGCACCCTGGCACATCACTTCGTTCGAGAAAACTGCATCGCGCACGAGAGTTAACTTCCGCTTAAGCTCGATATCCAGCGATCAACTAGCGCGCATCTCTCGTCACGCGATAGCGATGCAACACCGTCAGTCACCAGCGCATCAGTGCCTCCAGTTTGCGGATTCACCACGTTGGTTCCAATGCTTTGCCGGGTGTTTGGATTTGCGCTCCAGCGCAGATTAAAAGCCGCCAAACGAGGAAACCAGAACTGGCTGGTGTAGGGGAGGTGGTCATGAATCCACCAAGCCAATGGGGTCCAGTCACCATACCGCTCGTACCACGGTAGCAAGGCAGGGACAACAATGCAGGCCGTTGCGCCAAGGTAGCCCTCAGTGTCGGGGTAATCCCAGATATGAGAAGCGAAGTTCCGCTCGTTGTCAGCACAGCTGTACTGCCGATTATTCTCTGCCCCCTTGGCATTTACGGCAGGAGCGCGGTATGCCGACCGGATGGCAATTCGGCCGAAACGATCCTGCAACGGCTCGAGTAGCTCTTCACACAGCTTTCGCCCCGCCTGGATCGCCCTTTCAGGGAAATCCGGGATGTTGGGGATGCCCTCTATCTGGCTGATTTCCGAGTAAAGGAAGTCACGCATGAAGAAGCTCTTCGACAACCGCTCGCGGCCCAAGTCTTCCAGGCCTCGAACGGTCGATGGCTTGTCCATATCTATTCACCTCAGGTGTACGGGTCAGCTAAAGCTCGGTAGCACTTGCTGTCTAGAAGCGCGGGATCATTGCTCGAAGCTCCAGCAGCCCCTTTTCCAAAAACTGCCGCACGGCGTCATCCACAAGCCGTCCCTGAGCGATCTTCGAGTTCACGCCACCAATCACTATCTGGGGATAGCGAACCAACTCCATGGGCATAGCCCAGAGCGTTTCGTTGAGTTGTTGTTGGGCGCGGACTCCGCCAGTAAATGCGGGAGAGGCGGTGAAGGTCAGAACGGGCTTGCCCTTGAGTACCGACTTGCCGTGTGGGCGAGACAGCCAATCAAGCGCGTTTTTCATCACGCCCGACATGCCATGGTTGTACTCCGGAGACCCGATCACTAGGCCATCCGCTTCGAGGACAACTTGCCGGAACCGCCGGACCGGCTCAGGAGCCTTAGCGCCTTCGCCGTCCAGATCCTCGTTGTACAGGGGAATCTCGTGGAGGCAGTGCACGATCAACCGGGTATCCACCGGCAAAAGCTCCTCGGAGATCGTGCGAAGGATCACGTCGTGAGCTGAGTTGGCTCTCAAGCTTCCTGAAAGCCCCACAAGTTGGACTGTTCTCATCCAGATTTCCCCTCAGCCACGTTCCAAGGCAAGGGCAACGCCCTGCCCGCCACCGATGCATAGCGTGGCGAGTCCACACCGTGCATCGCGCCTGCCCATTTCGTGCAACAGCGACACCAGGATGCGGCAACCTGAGGCGCCAAGCGGATGGCCCAGAGCGATGGCCCCGCCATTGACGTTGACCTTGCCAGTGTCCCAACCCAACTCCCGGCCTACCGCCAGGGTCTGAACTGCAAATGCTTCGTTGGCTTCGATGAGATCGAGCTGATCCAGGCTCCACCCCGCCTTTTGCAGGCAGAGGTCGGTTGCGAATACCGGTCCTATCCCCATCACCGAAGGCTCGACGCCAACGCTTGCAAATGCTCTAACCGTCGCCAATACAGGTAGACCATAAGTTCGGGCTCGGTGAGCACTCATGACCATGACTGCTGCAGCACCATCATTCAACGACGACGCGTTTCCTGCCGTTACCGAACCATCCCGGTGAAAGGCCGGCCGGAGCCTGCTTAAACCTTCCAGGGTAGGTTCCGCAGTCGACGGCTCATCTTCTACGAGCGTTTGGGCTCCACCTTTGTGTCCCACCACGGTCACCGGAACAACCTCTGCTTCAAACCGGCCAGCAAGCCTCGCGTTAACTGCTCGCCGATGGGACGACAGCGCATAGGTGTCTTGCTGCTCACGAGTGATCCCATACTGTTCGGCCAGGTTCTCCGCGGTCATGCCCATGTGATAGTCATTGAAGGCGTCCCACAATCCGTCATGGATCATGCTGTCCAGTAGCTCGGCATGCCCCATGCGCAGCCCCTGCCGTGCACGCTCCAGCAGATAGGGAGTGGCGCTCATATTCTCTTGCCCGCCAGCCAAGACAATTTCGGCATCTCCGCTGCGAATAGCCTGGACGGCCAGATGAACTGCCTTGAGTCCAGAGCCACATACCTTGTTGAGAGTGAACGCCGGAACTGTGAACGGCAGCCCGGCAGCTACTGAGCTCTGGCGAGCGGGATTCTGCCCGGCAGCTGCTGTCAGGACCTGCCCCATGATGACCTCATCGACATCCTTCGCTGGCACCCTAGTGCGGTCCAATAGGGCACGTAAAACCACTGCTCCCAGTTCGGTGGCTGGAACTTGGGACAGCATTCCGCCGAACCGTCCGATGGGCGTGCGGACAGCGGCAACAATCACAACTTCAGTCATTGCACTTCTCTGAACTAACCCGTCCACCCCGCCCGAAGGCGGAGGTAACAAGGCCCTGATGGATCAGGTGGTGGAACAACCCACCATGAAAAAGGCGGCCTTGGCGACAGCTTGCGAGCGGTTGCGCCAGGCATGCCGCGTTGCGTTCTGGATGATCACATCACCAGCACGCAGCAGTTTCTCCTGGCCGTCATCGAGTTCCAGCCAGAGCTCGCCTTCCAGCAAAATGCCGTAGTCGATCGTGGGGGTCCGGTGCATACCCGGCTGGTCAGGCTCGAAGCATTCGAACAGTCCGGGCAGAGCATCGATCAGCTCGCCCAGCGCACGGCCAGGATCGATAGGTGTCGCCATAACAGTGTCCGGCGGGAAATTGACCATCAGCAACGACGTAGCGCCTGGACCAGGAATGAGCGATCCGTAGAGTAGGGTCGGATCACCGTTCTCCTCACTCCCGGCGCCAGAACACCAAATTTGTGCCACACCGTGACCTGGTAGGTCCTGGAAATCCTTGTGCCGGGGAGCCGGACCATCAGAAAGGAAGACCGAACGCCCCGATTCATCATGCCCAGTCACAACTCTTCTTACTTGCATGCTCGACACCACTCAGGTCAGGTAGATCGAAGTGCCGGGCAGAGTAAGCCCCTGCCCGGCGCTTGCTCAGGGCGCGATGACGTAGTTGCTGAAACCGCCGTGTCGGTTCTCAATGCCACTGATCGCCTGGTTGACCTGCTCGAGCGGGAACACTGTGTGCTCGAAGAACGACAAGTTCAGTACGCCTGCCTCGACCATATCGGCCATCTCCTGACCTTGTCCGGTGGTGAACCATGCCGAACCGCAGACATTGATGTCATTGTCCATGATCCAGTGCAGATCGAGGGGAACATCTCCGGCTACGGCACCGATGTTGACCAGATGGCCGGAGCGATGCAGGGCCCGCAGTGCATCAACCAGCGGTTCGTACGTAGCGCCAGGGCCGAGAGCATCGATGACAACATCAACGCCTTCCCCGTGAGTGACTTTTTCCGCCCACTGCGCGATGGAGCCGGTGCCCAGGGTGTGGATCTCGATACGGCCGGGTGCAGCCAGATCCTTAACCTTTTGGAACAACGCCTCGTTGCGTGCTGTACCAAGGATCTTGCGTGCCCCCATGGCCAATGCCAGCGCAACCGCACCCAGCCCCAACGTCCCGCTGATGCCGTTGATAAGGACAGTGCTCCCCGGGCCAACATTGGCCTTTTTCAGCGCGCGATAAGCCGTGCCAAGGTAGCCCAGCCGAGCTGCAGTCTCGAAGTTCATGCTGTCCGGGATCTTAACCAGGCTGTACTGGGGAGCTGGCATGTACTCGCACAGCCCGCCGTAGGGATAGTGCTCGAACATTTGGGGGCTGCGGGGTGTGAAGCCGAAGTAACCATTGAAGGTATAAGCGCTGCATCCGGTGGTGTTGCCAGATCGGCAGGCGCGGCAGGAGCCGCAGTGGCGGGCCGGATTGACGTAAACGCGGTCACCTGGCTTGAAATCGAAAACCTGCTCACCAACCTGCTCGACTACACCCGCGGGATCAAGCCCGAATATGGCAGGCAGTTTTGGCAGCGGTAGATGAGGAAACCAGGTAGTCCAGTTGGTCAGGATGTTGTGCAGGTTGGGCACGATTCCACAGGCCTTGACTCGAACCAGGACCTCCGTGGGACGAATGGATGGAACCGGAATGTTCTCAAGCTCCATGGGTTTGCCGCATTCATACATACGGGCAGCACGCATCATTTTCGTCATGGGTATCTCCAACTTTTGTTCTTGTTGTGCAGATACGCCCCGGCGGCAAGCCGAGTGCGGTACTTCTAATCGAGTTATGGATGATTAGCGAAGGCCGTCTTCGCCCTTGACGTCAGCTGCAGCCAAGCCACCCAGACGCGCATGAATTCGCCCACCGGTAGCCATCGCCAGTCCGAATGCAATCTCGTTGCGACGGGGACCATCCCAGAGAGTCATTTCAGCGACGCCGAAGTGGCTGCGGACGTAGGCCGCCTGGATATGCCCAAGGGGTAGCACCAGACGGCAACCAGGACCACCGATGGTCTTCGCTGAGGGCACGATTGCTTTGGGGTCGCCCAGAGCCTCGCGCATCGCCCAGCCACCTGCCTCGTGCCAGACGGCACCGTGCTCAAGCTCGCCATCCTCACCCACGATTGCGGCCTTGCCATATGCCTGAACCTTTTCCCTGCCGCCGAGTGCCTCGATCAGGCGGCCCGACAGGTCGCGGCCAAGCGTGCGTAGCTCCTGCATAAACGGCAGCAGGTCTTCGACATAACGGCCCGCATAGGGGTTTTCGACTACAGCCACTGCGACAGCAATTCGCAGTGGCTGCGCAGCGATTGGGCCTCCTTCATGGAGGATCTCCTCCACGTCCAATTTGTACTTGCGAACTTTCACCAAAGACATTCTCGTTCTCCTGCTGGTACTGCCGAGAAAGATTTTCACGACGGGGCTATCGCATTATGCATCTTGCGGTTTATTGTGCAAGGAATTATGTTTTGTGCACAAAAAACACCCCGGAGGGTACCTAATGAAACTCATCTCATACCAGTTCAACGGCCAAGCCAGCTTCGGTGCCGTCGTTGGGGATCGCGTTGTGAACCTCTCCAAGCATTTGCCTGGCGTACCGGACCTGGCCAGCTTGATTTCCAACCCTGATAAGCTCTCCCAGGCCAAGCTGCTGGCCGCCAATGCAACCAGCGATCACGCGTTGGATGAGGTACGCCTCGACCCAGTGATTCCCGCGCCCGGAAAGGTTATCTGCGTAGGTATCAACTACGTGGCTCACGCCGAGGAGGCAGGTCGCAAGGTCGGCAAGCACCCTGTCATTTTCCAGCGTTTCGCTGAAACGCTGCTGGCCCATGGTGCCCCGTTGGTTCGTCCGACAGTCTCGGAGGAGTTCGACTTCGAAGCCGAACTGGCAGTAGTCATCGGAAAAGGCGGGTCGCACATCGCGCCCGAGAATGCGATGGACCACGTCGCCGGCTACACCTGCTTTAACGATGCCAGTGTCCGTGATTGGCAGTTCCACACCCACCAGTACGGCATGGGCAAGACGTTCCGCAGCACTGGCTCGCTGGGACCGTGGCTGGTGACGGCAGATGAAATCGTCGACTATCGCCAGCTCCAAGTCCGAGGGATCCTCAACGGCGAGCAGATGCAAGAGGGCAGTCTGTCCGAGCTGGCATTCGATATCCCCCACCTGATCTCGTACGTCTCGCAAGCACTGGACTGGAACCCCGGCGACATTCTCGCCACCGGTACCCCAAGCGGAATCGGCTTCAAACGTACGCCGCCGATCTTCCTCAAACCGGGCGATGTATTCGAGGTGGTCATTTCCCAGATCGGAACGCTCTCGAACCCCGTCATCGACGAAGTCTGATCTTCCATCCCACAATCACAAGAACAGGACATAGCACATGGCCACTCTTCCGCGGATCAACTTCACCCACACCGGAACCTTCTGTGCCGACCTGGACAACATGGTCGAGTTCTACTGCCAAAAGCTCGGGTTCATCGTCAGTGACAAGGGCGTAGCCTCCACCGGCCACCGGCTCTTCTTCATGACCCAAAACCCCGAAATCCATCACCAGCTGGTGCTGTTCGATGGCAAGCCTGTCGACCTGCCGTTCAACCCTATCAACCAGCTGTCATTCCTGCTCGACTCGCTGGATGACCTCAAGAGCTACTACGCCTTTGCCAAGGCCAATGGCATCCAGAACATCGACCAGGTAGACCATGGCAATGCCTGGTCCATGTACTTCAAGGACCCCGAGGGCAACCCGATCGAGATGTACGTGGACTCGCCGTTCTACACCAACCAGCCGTGCCGCGAGCCGCTGGACTTGGACCAGAGCAGCGAAGAAATCCTCGCTCGCACCGAGGCGATGTGCCACAGCCGGCCGGGCTTCCAAACCCGCGAAGAGTGGATCGAGTCCACGCGTCAGCGTATCGCCGAACAGCGCGTTCGCTGGTAACCCATCCAGCGCGGTCCTCACGGGCCGCGCCTTCTGCGGGTAGAGCTTTGGCTATGCACAAGAACTTTATCGACGGAGTCTGGTGCGAGGGGCCTGGCGTTCGCGAGAACCTGAACCCTTCGGACCTCTCCAACCTGGTCGGACTTTACGCACAGGCGGATTCGCAGCAGACACAGCAGGCCATTCAAGCTGCTGCGTATGTTCAACCGCTCTGGGCGGCATACGGTCCGCAACGACGCGCCGAAGCGCTTGATCAGATAGGCACGGAAATTCTGGCCCGCCGCGAGGAGCTGGGGCGATTACTGGCAAGTGAAGAAGGAAAGGTGCTGCCCGAGGCAGTCGCGGAAGTCAGCCGCGCAGGCCATATTTTCAAGTTCTTCGCTGGCGAAGCGCTGAGAATGACAGGCGAACACCTGGACTCGGTCCGGCCCGGCATTGAAGTCGACATCCTACGCCAGCCAGTTGGCGTGGTAGGCATCATCACACCTTGGAACTTCCCCATCGCGATCCCGGCCTGGAAGATTGCCCCTGCCCTGGCCTACGGAAACAGCGTGGTGTTCAAGCCGGCGGACTTGGTTCCGGGCAGCGCTTGGGCACTTGCCGAGATCATCAGTCGTGCAGGCCTGCCGGCCGGTACCTTCAATTTAGTGATGGGGCGCGGCAGCGTGGTGGGTCAGGTGTTAGCCGAATCAGCGAATGTTTCGGCAATCACCTTCACCGGATCGACCTCGACAGGGCGCCATCTGATGCAGGTTGCAGGGGCGCGCCTGGCGAGACTGCAATTGGAAATGGGCGGCAAGAACCCTCTGGTGGTGCTGGACGACGCCGACCTCGAGCATGCTGTTGAGTGTGCTGTGCAAGGCGCCTACTTCTCCACCGGACAACGCTGCACAGCTTCGTCTCGTATCATCGTCGAGAAAGGTATCCATCAGCGCTTCATTGAGGCTGTTGCGTCCCGCCTGAGTGAAATCCGGGTTGGCCATGCGCTTCACGAAGGTACTCACATCGGTCCTGTCGCAGAGGAAGCTCAACTCCGCCAGAACCTTGAATATGTGGATATCGGTCAGGCCGAAGGTGCCCGTCTCGCCTATGGCGGCCAACCTCTAAGCCGGACGAGCGAAGGCTACTACATGAGCCCAGCTCTCTTCGTCGATGCCGCCCCCGATATGCGTATCGCGCAGGAGGAAATCTTCGGTCCGGTCGCCTGCGTCATTCCTGCGGATGACTACGAGCACGCCCTGGAAATCGCCAACGGCACCCCGTTCGGGTTGTCGGCTGGAATCTGCACCGGTTCGCTGAAACACGCCACTCATTTCAAACGGCATGTGAAGAGCGGCATGGTGATGGTCAACACACCCACCGCCGGCGTTGACTATCACGTGCCCTTCGGTGGAACCAAGGCTTCCAGCTACGGCCCGCGAGAGCAGGGTCATCAGGCTATCGAATTCTTCACGACATTGAAGACCGCATACACCTTGGCCTGATCACAACCTGCGGCCGTTAAGACAACAACAAGATGGAGACCACAATGGATTTCGATCTGATCATCGTGGGCATGGGCCCCGTCGGCGCAACTGCTGCCAACCTCGCCGGCCAGCGGGGCTTGAAAACCCTCGTGCTGGACAAAAGCGACACCATTTACCAAAACCCCAGGGCGATGGGCCTCGACCAAGAGGTCATGCGGACCTTCGACAACATTGGCCTGGCCGATGCCATCGAATCCCACGTCATGCCCTACCGCGCCTCGCATTACGTCAACGGCCAAGGCCAATTGATCAAGCGCATCGAAGCCGCCAAGGCTCCATACACTCTGGGCTGGGCTCCGAACTACGTCTTCTCTCAGCCGCCGCTCGAACGTGCGTTGCGCGAGAACATCCAGTTCTTCAGCAACGTGGATGTCTGGCTGGGGAATGAAGTGCAGGAGGTTTCGGAAGAGAACGGCGTTTGCAGGGTTCGGATCGTCCGTAAGGATGGCTCCACCCAGGACCTCACTAGCGCCTATGTGCTGGCCTGTGACGGCGGCACCAGTCCGGTTCGAACTCGCCTGCAGCTTCAGATGGAAGATCTGGAGTTCGATGAACCCTGGCTGGTAGTGGACGTGCTACTCAAAGACGGTGCCGGAGCCGGCCTTCCCGAAACCAACGTTCAGTACTGCGATACCGAGCGTCCCTGCACCTTCGTTGTGGGACCAGGGCGACATCGCCGCTGGGAGTTCATGATCAATCCTGGTGAATTGCCCTCCGACATCGTTCGCACCGACTCCATACAGCAGCTCATCTCGCGCTGGCTACCAGCTGGGGAGTACGACATCTGGCGCGCCTCGACCTACCGATTCCACGCGTTGATTCTCGAGCGCTGGCGCGTTGGCAATCTGCTGTTCGTGGGCGACGCTGCCCACATGACACCGCCCTTCCTGGCTCAAGGCATGTGTCAGGGCATTCGCGATGCAATGAACCTGATCTGGAAGCTCGCCCTGGTTCGCCGCGGCCAGGCGTCGCCTAGGTTGCTCGACTCGTACCAGGAAGAGCGCATTCCGCATGTACGGCGCACCACCGAGGTCGCCAAGGAGTTCGGCCAGACCATTTGTGAACGTAATCCACAGAGGGCCCTCGTACGCGATGAACGCCTCCTGGCGGAGATGCGCGCGAATCCTGGTGGCACCATTCGTCAGGCCTTGATTCCAGGTCTAACTGGCGGATTCATCGATCACCAGGCCCCCGCTGGCGAGCTCTTCCCGCAACCCCGAGTCATCAATTGCTTCGGTGAGGAGAACCTCCTGGATCGCTTCACAGGGCAACAATTCCGCCTGGTCGTTGCCGAGTCGTTCGAGCAGACGGAAGAACTGATCTCGCTCACTGAGCAGAACCTGAAGAAGCGGGGTCTTTCCATGGCGCTGGTTCGCCTCACCAGCGACGATCCGCAGGAAGTGAACCAGTATCGTGAACTCGACGATGTCCTGGGTAACTGGATGACGCAGAAAAACTGCAAGGTTCTGTTGGTTCGCCCTGACCACTATGTGTTCGGAGGCGCCCAATCCCTGGAAGAGGCAATCGCAATGCTGGATCGTTGCCTGAGCAGGCTGGAAGGTTGAGCGTTGCGCAGCCCCAATGTGGTTTCGGGGCTGCGCGTTTTATTCAAGGGTTGCTCGCCACAGCAATCCTGACGCGCTCACTCACAAGGAGAGCGCGTTCACTCCTAAGTGTTTCATTCCGTAGAAGTCCTATGCACCCTACCCGGGTGCATAGGCGTCATTGCATGGTTGAATGCTGGTCAAGCAGTACGTCAGATACGCGTGCAAGCGTATGGCTGATGTGAGCCTGAAGCATTGAAACAGCTTTTGCCGAGTCCCGAGCCAGCACGGCTTCCATCAGGCGTTTGTGCTCGTCCCCTTTTCTCCGCTCCACCTTTCGACGAAGGGCGCAGAAGCGGCGATAACGCTCCGCTCGATCGAACAACGAGTCAATAATTCCCAGCATTAGGGGCGACGGGCACGCCGACATCAGTGCAAAGTGGAACGCCTTGTGGCGGGCCGACCAATCGTCGTCCAGCGCAACACCAATATTGCCAAGCTTCTTCTCGACCACCCCTAGGCGGTGGAAGGCGCCCAATACATCGGCCTCCCACGCATCATCACCGCAACGGATCGAGTCTGAGAGGGCCTCTCCCTCCAGCAGGCAGCGCAGTCGAGTAATCTGATCGAAATCGTCGACCGACAAGCCCGCCACGCGAAAGCCTTTGTTCTCGCTGGCATCCACAATTCCCTCTTGTGCCAAGCGATTGAGCGCCTCGCGAATGGGGGAGCTGCTGAGGCCATAGGCTTGGGAAAGTTCAGCAACCTTGAGTTTTTCACCAGGCGCAAGCTCGCAGCAGATGATTGAACGCTTCATCTGCTGCAGCGCCACCTCGATCAGGGGGCTACTTTGTGTGGTTTGCATAGGATGACAAGTCCATAAAAGGTTGCACGACAAGCAATTTTATGCACAAAGATAGAATTGTGCAATTTCAAGCAGGGCGTTTTACAAAAGCGTGAAGTGCTTCAGAACCACCCTCAGTTGCTCCGCCAGCTGGGCAAGCTCCCGCGAAGCCCGCAGGAGTTGGTCTCCTCGCTCCTTGCCTTGCTCGGCAGCCTCGCGAACACGGACCATGCTCTGGCTGACATCACCAGACATACGGCTTTGAATTTCCGTCTCGGCAGCGACTTGCAGGTTCATGGCATGGATGTTCGCGACGTCTTCACTGACTCGCGCAAGTGCCGCGCTTGCTTTGGATGAATGTTCTCGGGCACAGGCCGAATCTTGCCGCGCACGAGCTACTCTTTGTAGTCCCTCCTTGCTCTCTCGCTGCAGCGCTTCAATCATGCCGGCAATCTCGCCTGCCGAATCCTGGGTCCGATTAGCAAGGTTCCGTACCTCGTCCGCTACTACCGAGAAGCCTCGCCCCATCTCTCCCGCCCTTGCAGCTTCGATTGCTGCGTTCAGCGCAAGCAGGTTCGTCTGCTCAGCCAGCCCCCGAATCACCTCCAGTACACGACCTATGCGTTCGCTTTGCGCATCCAACACGGCCATGCCCTGGCTAACTTCCTGAATCTGCTCATCTAGGAGATCGACCTGCCGCAATACGGCTGCCGCACTCTCACTGCCCTCGACTGCCTCCCGGCGGGCCGAACTGGCCGATCCCGAGGCTTGCTCTGTCCGGACTGCAACCTCTCCCAGGGATTCGCTCATCCTGAGCATTGCCTCCAGCACGCGGTCGGTCTCATGTGATTGCGCCACCGCGCCCGACGCCAAGTCCTCGGTCACTAGCGCCAAAGAGCCCGCCGCCCCCTCCAGTTGCACGCTACCCAGTTCGATTCGGCTAACAATGGTGTGCAGGCTATCTTTCATCCGACCCATCGCCTCCAGAACTCGTCCCAACTCGTCGGTACGCCCCACATGGACCGGTCGATTTAACTGTCCGCCAGCAATCTGGTTCACAACTTCGGCGGTATAGCGAAGGGGGTGGATGATCTGCCGCCTGATCAGCAGTGCCGCCCCCGCCCCCAGCATCAGGGTCAAAGCGGCCATCGCCACGAGCCAGATGTAGACGTCTCGATTGAGTACTCTCTGGCGGTCATTCACGGATTGCCGGGCACGAGTGGCCATATCCATCATCTCCCCCGCGATCCGATCCATTTCCAGCTCGGCCTCGTGGCTTATCAGCGTGCTGGACCGATACTCTTCGAAGGCCGAACGATAGGTTTCAAGTGAGCGCGAGGCACTCTCAAGCACCTCGCGCTGTCGATCCGCGGCACCTGCCGCAAGAGCCTGGGTGGATGAACGCAGATCGCTCATGAGCAAAACCCATTGGTCATAGCGACCTTGGTCTGAGTTGCGGTCATATTCCCATTCGGCGTTGCGCAACACCATCAGCTTGCGCATCAGCGACGTCGCTCCGTCCAGCAACATCAATGAAGCGCGTCCTTCTGGACCGTCAACCATGGCCGACTCGATCAGATCCTGCTCGACGCCCTCAAATCCAATTCGCGCCGCATCTGCCTCACGAGCCATCACCGCTTTCGTTCGAGCGACCTGGTCATGGGCATCTACCAGACGCTCGAACTGACTGAGATACCGCTCGCAAGACTGGATCAGGGGTTCCATTACCCCGCCCAATGCAGTGAGTTGCGCCGGAATTCCGCTGACGATTCGATGCACCTCCTCGCGAGCCGTCGCCACACCATTCAGCCTGTAGCTTTTTTCCAAGCTGCGCGCACCGAGAATTCCGGCATGAACGTCGGCGATGACCTGCAGGTGTGATTCGCCCTTGAACACCGCTTGCAGGCTGGCCACAGCCACCACAGCCAGAAAGGCAGAGAGCCCACCAAGCAGGCTAAAGCCCATGGCCAGCAGTCTCCCGATGGAAAGGCGCGCCAGCGCCTCGGACACGAATTTCATCTTGTTGTTGTTCCCGTAATCCATGGCTTCCCCATCGCCCGACCTCGACTGGTCGAATGGCCCCCCTGCAAAGGACGTCGGGGCAGCATTCTTTTTTCTTGACTTTGAGTCTGCAGGGGCCCTATTTTTGTGCACAAAGCATGTTTTGGTGCAAATAAATCTTTTTTGCGCACAAAAACAAAATCAGGAGACAGCCCATGCAGCACCGCCCAGTACTCGATGCAAATGACATCGACCAGATGCTCAATGCCGCGGCCAAAGAGGCCCAGGAGAACGGCTGGGGCGTTTCAATAGCCGTAGTAGACGAAGGTGGACACCTTCTCGCCTTTCGCCGCCTCCCGGGGGCCACGCCGTCTTCTGCACAGATCGCAATCGACAAGGCGCGTAGTGCCGCGCTCACCCGGCGTCCGACCCGTTTCTTCGCCGACATGCTGGCCGCCGGCGAGCTTGGGACCAGCTCCCTGAGGGATGTGATTCCCATGGGTGGCGGACTACCGGTGTTGCAGGGCAGCTATGCCTTGGGAGGCATTGCCGCAAGCGGTGTGAAATCCGAATTCGACGTGCTGATAGCCACTGCCGGGCTAGCCGCGCTGAACTTGGAATAGATCCCTAAATCCTGATCCGAGGAGAGATCCGCACTTCAACCCGAACTCATCCGCATCTACGGATGGAGCCACTTGCAACAAAAACAAAAAATGCAGAAGAGGTATCCATGAACATGCAGCAACGTCGTCCGGTTTCGCCGGCGGTACCAGCTTTCGCACTGAATGCCATCGGCGCCGCAATCGCACTGATGTCCGCCCACTCTCTGGCCTTTCAGTTCGACACTGGTATCGACGGCCTTTCTACCAGCTGGGATAACACCGTTAAGTACAGCAACGCCTTTCGCCTGCACGGCCGAGAAGCCAGCGTTTCTGCTGGACCGGGCAGTAGCGTGGGCAATCCCAACATGGATGATGGGGACCGCAACTTCAGCACTGGCCTCATCTCGAACCGCTTCGACTTGCTTTCCGAACTGGACATCAAGTACGGCGACGTCGGCGCACGACTAAGCGGTGCCGCTTGGTACGACACTGTCTACAACGACAGCAACGACAACGATTCACCCGGTACCGCGAACGCAATCAGCGTGCCGCATGACCATTTCACTGACGACACTGAGAAGCTGCACGGGCGCAAAGCGGAATTACTCGATGCATTCGTCTACGGCGCTACCGACGTCGGCTCAACGCGCCTCTCCGGTCGCTTGGGCCAGTTCACTCAGATCTACGGGGAAAGCTTGTTCTTCGGCGCCAATGGCATCGCCAATGCCCAATCGACGGTGGACCTGGTGAAACTGCAGTCGGTGCCCGGTTCGCAGTTCAAGGAAATCCTGCTGCCCACCGAGCAGATTTCCGGCAACTGGCAGCTTACCGATACCGTCAGCGTCGGCGCCTACTACCAGTTCGAGTGGAACAAGACGCGCCTACCTGCTTCGGGCAGCTATTTCAGCGGTGGCGATTTCGTTGGCGACGGAGCCGAAAGCGTCTTCTTCCCGACCGGACGACTGCTCCGCGACCATAGCATCCGTGCCCGCGACTCCGGCCAGTTTGGTGCCCAGCTGAAGTTCAGCGTTGAAGACTGGGAATTCGGTATCTACGCAGCTCGATACCACGAGAAGACGCCCATCTTCTACTTCCGTCCGGCGGCCCTGGTGCCCGGTGCAGACGACACCTATGTCAGCGTCTATCCGGAAGACGTAAAGGTCTACGGCGCGAGCTTCAGCACGTTGGTCGGCGAGGCCAACGTGGCTGGCGAGGTGTCGATGCGCGTGGATACTCCGTTGGCGCCCACAGGCGGTGTTGTCATCACCGGGATGGACGCCGACAACGACAGCAACCCCGCTTACCCGATCGGCGACTCGCTGCATGCCAACCTGTCGATGATCAACGTCTACGGCGGCTCGGCTCTTTGGGATGGTGCGAGCCTCGTTGGTGAGCTGGCCTTCAACCGCCGGCTGAAGGTGAAGGAGAACGGCGACCAACTCGATCCCAATACCACGCGCGACGCCTACTCGCTGCGCTTCACCTTCGAGCCCCAGTACTTCCAGGTCTTCCCGGGAGTGGACATGCAGGTGCCGATCACCGTGGGCTACAACCCCCACGGCCGCTCTTCGGTTACCCCGCAAGCCTTCGGCCCCGAACATGGCGGGGACTTCACCATTGGCCTGAAGGCCGACTACCAGAAGGCCTGGTACGCCTCCCTCAGCTACACCAACTTCTTTGGCGAGGGCGGCTCGGTCATCGACAACACCAATGCGTACACCTTCAAGCAGACGCTCAAGGATCGCGACTTCATCGCGTTCTCGATCCAGCGCACCTTCTGATCAGCCATGCCTAGGAGAACAAGTATGAAAAAGCATGCCCTGCTTCTGTCGGCGACCCTCACAGCTGCCCTTCTGGCAAACCATGCCACTGCCGCGGTCTCCCCAGAAGAAGCCAACGCGCTGAAAAGCAACCTGACGCCAATGGGCGCAGAGAAGGCCGGTAATAGCGACGGCACCATTCCTGCCTGGACCGGCGGACTTACCGGAGACGTTTCCGGAGCTCGATTCGGTGACGTACCGGTAGACCCCTTCCCGGGAGAGAAGCCGCTGTTCCGAATCGATGCCAAGAACGCCGCTCAGCATGCTGACAAGCTCAACGAAGGTACCAAGGCATTGTTGGCGAAGTACCCGGACAGCTTTTTTCTCGATGTATATCCGTCGCATCGTACTGCTGCCGCTCCCCAATCGGTGTACGACAACACCTTCGCTAACGCCACGCGCTGCAAGCTGACCCAGGGTGGTCTGTCGGTCGACGGCTGCTATGGCGGTATCCCTTTCCCAATCCCGAAGGATGGCAGCGAGGCGATCTGGAACTTCCTCCTGCGCGTCGAAGCGCCATCCATCGAGATGGGCTACGTCAACATGATTGGCAATGCTGACGGCTCCCGCACCATGGCAAGCCGCGGCATCGAGAACTGGCAGTACCCGTACTACTACAAGGATGGTGGGCTCGATAAATGGTCGGGCCAGTACGTCTTGTTGCGCTTCCTCACCAACGAACCACCGTTCAAGGCCGGTGAGTCCCTCGTGACTCATGACAGCGTGGATCCGGGGACACCCCGTGAGGCCTGGCAATACCTGGTGGGCCAGCGTCGCGTGCGCCGCGCACCGACCGTGGGCTATGACACGCCGGACTTCGTGGCCTCGGGTGCCAACTACTTCGATGAAGTGCACGGGTTCATCGGCCACCCAGACCGTTACCAGTGGAAGCTGATTGGCAAGAAGGAGATGTACATCCCCTACAACACCAATAAATTCCACTCTGAGAAGCGCGACGAGGTCTACACCAAAGACACCTTGGCATCCGACAAGATGCGCTGGGAACTCCATCGGGTCTGGGAAGTTGAGGCCACCGTGGCGCCCGGCAAGCGCCATGCCGTACCGAAACGCCGCTTCTACATTGACGAGGACAGCTGGACCATCGCCCTGGCGGACGGCTACGACGCCCAAGGCAAGTTGTGGCGTGTGTCCCAGGTTCTGCCCTTCGTTGTGCCCGCCATCCCCGCGGTAGTGGTGAAACCGGTGGTCATCTACAACCTGCAGGCCAACACCTACAGCATGGTGCAGGGACTCAACGGCGAGAGCTACAAGGTAGTGCCGACCAAGTCGGAGAAATTCTTCACCGGCAACGCGGTGGCATCCGGCTCCGTACGTTGAGGCCCGCGGCGGGCCGGCCCCTCTGGGTCGCCCGCCCTTGGTGATTCCCCTGAGGTCCTTCGAAATGCATTACTCCCAATACAGGCCCTGGCTCGGGCGCCTGTCGGTCGCGGTCGCGCTCGTCACAGCTCTGGGCATGGACGGCGCGGTGGCCAGCGACGTCCCCCGGCAGGGCAACCTATTCGAACAGCCCGCGCTCCAGAGCAATCTGGCGGTGCGCTCCTTGATGCTCAGCTTGGCCCAAGCGGGTGAGCGCTTGGTGGCCGTTGGTGAACGCGGCTTCATTCTGATTTCAGAGGATCACGGCGCCACTTGGCAGCAGGTGGACTCGCCAGTGAGCGTGACTCTTACTCGCGTACGATTTGCAACAGCCTCCGACGGCTGGGCGGTCGGGCACGCCGGCGTGGTCCTACACAGCGGCGATGGCGGCCGCACCTGGTCACGGCAATTGGATGGCGTGCAGGCGGCACAGTTGGCGCTCGGGGCAGCACAGGCCGAGTCGGGAGAAGATGCCGAGGATCGACTGGCTGAAGCGCAGCGTCTGGTAGACGACGGGCCCGACAAACCCTTCCTCAACCTGCACTTCTTCGACGCTCAGCGCGGCATCGTGGTCGGCGCATACGGCCTGGCCTTCGCCACCGACGATGGAGGCAAGAGCTGGAAGTCCATCAGTGCACGCCTGGACAACCCATCGGCCCTGCATCTCTACGACATCCTGGAACTCGACGGGTCTCTGTTCATCGCCGGCGAACAGGGACTGATGCTGCGCTCCAGCGACGGTGGCGCGAGCTTCCAGACATTGGAGTCACCGGCCAGCGGGACCCTGTTCGGCATGGTTGCGACAGGCCCGAGCAGCCTCGTCGCATACGGTCTTCGAGGTAAGGCCTACCGCACCGAGGACTTAGGTGCGACCTGGCAACCCTTGCCGAACCACCAGTCGGCCACTCTCACCGCTGGCACCCGACTGAGCAGCGGCGAGCTAGTCCTTGCCGACGAGACCGGCACCATCCTGCTGTCCCGTGATGACGGCAGGACCTTCCAGATGCTGCCCATTCCTGAGTCCGGTTTCCTCTCCGGCATCAGCGAACTGCCCGATGGCCAATTCGCTGTCTCCACCACCCACGGCGTAATCCGCATCGCCAACCGAGACCTGAATCGGAGCACCGCTCGTGAACAGTAAAGTGACCCATCACCAGCCGGACGTTGAAAGCTCCCTTCTGCCCTTTGACCGGCAGTCCGGTAGCCTGGTCGAACGCCTCCTCTTCAACAATCGCGGTCTGGTCGTGGCGCTCTGCCTACTGCTCAGCTGCCTGTTCGCCTACCAGGCAACAAACCTGCGCCTGAGCGCGGCGTTCGAGAAGATGATCCCGGTGGATCACCCCTACATCCAGAACTACTTCCAGTACCGCGCCCAGCTTGGCGAGGGTGGCAACACCCTGCGAATCGCACTCAGGGTGAACGAGGGCACCATCTACACCACGGAGTACCTGGAAACCCTCAAGAAGCTCAACGACGAACTGTTCCTGCTGGGCGGCATCGATCGCCCCTACATGAAGTCGCTGTGGACCCCAGCCACTCGCTGGATCGGCGTCACCGAAGACGGCTTTGACGGCGGCCCAGTGATTCCCGACGATTACGACGGCTCGCCCGCGAGCCTTGAGCAGGTACGCCAGAATGTCGAGCGTTCTGGCGAGATCGGGCGCCTGGTGGCGGCGAACATGCGCTCCAGCGTGATCCTCTTGCCCCTGCAAGACGCCAGCGCCAATGGCGCGACACCCATCGACTACCACCAGCTGTCCAGCCAACTCGAGACGTTGCGCCAGAAGTATCAAAGCGACAATGTGAAGATCTCCATCACCGGCTTCGCCAAGGTGGTAGGCGATCTGATGGACGGCCTGCGGCTAATGCAGGTGTTCTTCGCCGGCACCCTGGT
This sequence comes from Pseudomonas sp. DY-1, assembly GCF_003626975.1. Classification (NCBI taxonomy): domain Bacteria; kingdom Pseudomonadati; phylum Pseudomonadota; class Gammaproteobacteria; order Pseudomonadales; family Pseudomonadaceae; genus Pseudomonas; species Pseudomonas sp. DY-1. Next base: position 2,910,917 of record NZ_CP032616.1, read on the forward strand.
GATCTGCGCCCTGGTGCTGTTCTGGTACACCCGCTGCGTACGCAGCACCCTGCTGGTACTGAGTTGCTCTCTGGTGGCCGTGGTCTGGTTGCTTGGCCTACTTCCGACTCTAGGCTATGACCTAGACCCTTACTCGATCCTCGTCCCTTTCCTCGTATTCGCCATTGGCCTCAGTCACGGCGCGCAGAAGATGAACGGGATCATGCAGGATATCGGGCGTGGGGCGGACAAGCTGGTCGCGGCACGCTTCACCTTCCGCCGCCTCTTCCTAACCGGCGCCATGGCCTTGCTAGCGGATGCGGTGGGTTTTGCCGTGCTGATGATCATCAATATCCCGGTGATTCAGGACCTAGCGGTCACTGCAACCCTGGGTGTCATGGTCCTCGTCCTGACCAACCTAGTGTTGCTGCCCGTGCTGCTGTCCTACACCGGGGTCAGCAAGACCGCCGCCCGTCGCGAAGCCGAAGCGGAGCGCCTGGCTCTGAACGACCTGGAGCACAGTCGGCATCCGCTCTGGGCATTCCTGGATCGTTTCACTCAGCTGAAATGGGCAACACTGGCCTTGGTCATCGCGGGCGTGCTGGGCGTCGCGGGGTTCGTCATCAGCCTGCAGGTCAAAGTCGGGGACCTCAATCCGGGCGCCCCCGAGCTCCGAGCGGACTCTCGGTATAACCTCGACAACGCCTTCATGATCAGCAACTACGCGGCTAGCAGCGACAAGTACGTGGTGATGGTCAAGACTCCGCAGTACTACTGCGCCAACTACGACACCTTGGTCACCGTGGATGCTCTGGAGGCACGTCTGCAACAACTACCTGGCGTCGTCTCCACCACTTCCTTGGCTGCCCTAAGTAAGCAGGCCGCCGCAGGCATGAACGAGGGCAGCCTGACCTGGTACGAGATCCCCCGTAACCAGGGCCTGCTGAACGCCATAATCACCCGCGCCCCCCGTGAACTGTTTAACCAGAACTGCGACCTGTTGACCGTCAACGTCTTCCTCGCCGACCACAAGGCCGACACCCTCAGCCGCGTGGCAGCCACGGTGGAAGAGTTCGCTGCAGCGCACAATACAGAGACACTCCAGTTCATGTCCGCAGCCGGCAATGCCGGGATCGAGGCGGCAACCAACATCGTGGTGAAGAAGGCCAACTTGCAGATGCTGATGATGGTCTATGCGGCCGTGATCGCGCTGTGTTTAATCACCTTTCGCTCCTGGCGTGCCGTGGTCTGCACCGTACTGCCGCTGATGCTGACTTCGGTGCTTTGCGAGGCGCTCATGGTAGGTCTGGATATCGGGCTGAAGGTTGCCACGCTGCCGGTGATCGCCCTAGGTGTGGGCATCGGTGTGGACTACTCGCTGTACATTCTCAGCATCACCCTCGCCAACCTGCGCCAGGGCATGGCCCTGTCCCAAGCCTACTACCTGGCGCTGCTCTCAACCGGCAAGGTGGTGATCCTCACCGGCGTCACCCTGGGCATCGCTGTGGCCACTTGGGCGCTCTCTCCCATCAAGTTCCAAGCCGACATGGGCATCCTGCTGGCATTCATGTTCATTTGGAACATGCTCGGCGCCCTCATCCTCACCCCGGCCCTGGCCAGGTTCCTGCTGTCACCGCGGAGCCAGGCTGAACAGAGCGGTTGCACGCGCTCCGCTACTTAGTCAAAAGCACTCGCTGGAGACTTTGGCCGCCCAATGGGCGGCCTTCTTTTTGGTTCCTGCTAATGTTCCTCAGTCCCAAAATTTACGGAGCCACCTCCTGCAGAAAATGTCCGCTTCTGGCCGGTTGTGCCCTATCGCGATAGGCCGGAGTCGACCCACAGCGGCCAGTCGCGTCAGGCGGAAACCGGCAAGAAGCAGCCACTCAGTTCGGACTGCTTTCGACCCTTTGCGGGTGGTCGCATGCGTCTAGGAAACCAACGTCGACTCACTCGCTCTCAACAAACGTAGCTCTGGTGTAAATTGGTTGAAATGACTCAGAATCGGCCAAATTTTTCTAGAAAGCGTATGAAGCGTCATCACTCCAGCAAGGAGCATACATGTTAAAAAGCATTCATATTGAGAGTTTCAAAAGCTATCTTAGCCAGGATTTGCAGCTTGCGCCGCTTACTCTGATGATTGGTGCAAACGCATCGGGCAAGAGCAACGCTCTTGAAGCGTTCCGCTTTTTGTGTTGGTTAAGCCAGGGACAAAAACTCTCTGTGCTCAAACATCGCGTTGACGACTCTGAAGAAATTCTTCGCGGTCAAATTAAGGATCTTGGCTATCTGGGCGCATCCTCCATCAAGCTAGGATGTCATACAGATGATAAAGGCTGGGATAAGCTTGAGGTAGAGATTGCAATTCGTGAGAACGAATTACACATAACCCAAGAAAGTATCTCATCTCCCTCTGAAAACTTTCCGCTTTATCGAGTTGAGCAAGCCGCGACCGGATTAAATTCCGACATTCGAGTAGCCTACAACAACTTTGCTCGGGGAGGAAAAAAACCACAAGTAACCTGCACAGACCAGATAGCAGTAATGTGCCAGCTCGCAAGCTCAGCACTGTTTGAGTCAGGGCACAAAAAAGCGCAAGTGGAAATTCCCAAAGCAACGGATAAATTTCAAAGCCTTCTATCGAATACGCTGTTCCTAGATCCCGTACCTTCACTGATGCGCGGGGATAGTTATCCTGACAAGAAGCTTAGAGGTGACTGCTCTAATCTTTCAGGAGTATTGCATACACTATGGCAGGATGATGTTGCTCGACCCATAATCATTGAATTTATCAGGAGTCTGCCTGAACAAGACGTTAAGAGTATAGATTTCTTCGCGGATCGACGGGGGCGCTTTTCGCTCGAATTGGTAGAAAGCTTTGGTAATGTCGAACGGAAATGGTCTGTAGAGGTGTTGTCAGACGGGACACTTAGAGTTCTCGCCATAGCAGCTGCATTGCTTTCCGCACCTGAGGGGTCAACAGTAGTGATCGAGGAGGTGGATAACGGCATCCACCCCTCGCGCGCCAGGCAACTACTGAAAACGATGCGAGACCAAGCCACGGCACGCAACATTCGCTTGCTATTGTCAACCCATAATCCTGCACTGATGGATGCACTCCCTGATGAGGCTTTAGCCGATGTCGTTTTCTGCTACCGTGACTCTTTACAGGGTGATAGCAGGTTACTGCGCCTATCGGACCTTCAAGATTATGCAGCCTTGGTATCCCAAGGGCCTTTAGGTGAGCTGATCACTAACGGAATAGTTGATCGTTTCGTCAAATCCCCTGTCACCCCGGAAGACAAGAAGAGAAAGGCGCTTGACTGGTTGACCCGCATGCAGGGTGTCGATCAATGAGTGCCATTTGCTTAATCGATACAAGTATCTTTCTTAATATCCTGAATGTTCCTGGGAGAAATAATGAGGTCGCACAAGTAACTCAAAGTTATCAAGAATATGTGGAGCTTGGCTGTACGTTTATTCTTCCTATGGCAACCATTCTCGAAACCGGCAATCATATTGCGCAAAATGGCAATGGCGCAGTTCGACTGTGTACAGCAAAGCGCTTTTGCGAAGCAGTTGCAGGGGCTTTCTCCGGCGAGGCTCCATGGCGGCCAAGCGAATTTCCCAACAGCTCAGAAGTGACTTCTTGGATTAATGAATTTCCGCCCCTTGCGGGCCAGAACAAGTCGCCCTCAAAAACAACGGAAGGAACCAGTTTCGGAGATCTCAGCATCATAAAAGAATATGAAAAATGCCTTCGTAAATTTAGCATGTCCGAAGTTTTCATCTGGTCCCTGGACTCCGACCTGTGCAACTACCATCGAAAGCCCTGATACTGTTTAGAGTACAGATTTGGTCTCGCTCACGTGCATCCCGAGACAGAGGTGAGTGACAGCTTTTGGCCGAGTTCTGCCGTTGGTGAGAGGCGGCTTTCGGCAGCCAAAAACGCCCATTCTGGCCGGGTCAGCATTCGAGTTAGGACATTGTCGGAAAAAGATCTGTCACCTGTTCTGATCGCTGGACCACCCACCACTTCATCCCGGGACTCCAGGATGGCCAGTCTGCTGCGGTAGAGCCTTGAATACGCATCGGAAGTAGTGGGGTTGGTCACAAGAAGAACAGTGTCGCACTTCATCATCCAGTGGGGCTGGGAGGGAGTTTTCAGCTTCACAGCGGGTACAGCGATAATCGAAATAGTGAAGCCTTTTAACCTTCAACGTGCTCCCGAACCCCTTGATTCTGTATCGAGCTGGACAGGCCGAGTTGTAGCACTCTAATTCGGCCTGAGATCGATTTGCTCGCCACTGAAATAAATTGCTGTGCCACATTTGTCACAGGGGACGTGAGCCGTGATGGTGAAGCTCATTACCATGCTGGAGTCCGCAACGTACTCTAGCCTCTCCAGAATGTTGCTGAGTGATGGCGCGTCTGGCGGAGTGGCGCTGTCCTGCTCGAAAAGAGCGGGAACATGAAGAAACTTGCCGAGCTTGTTGTAGTTCTTGTTCAACCATTGAACTGTCAATGCACGCGCCTCACCCAGATCTGTCCAGTCTCCTAACGGAGACCCATCCTCTGCGACCGAGCTAATCGACATCGACACGCTTTGATCTGCTCGCGGTTCAAAACCCAACAGGAGCTTCATGGCTTTGTTGGGCTGCCATGTGCGATACACCTCGGGAGGGTTTTTTCCGGCTAGTTGAGAAAGCTTCGCGTAAACGATCTTCTCAATGGCGAAGCGCATTTCCAAGCATGCGTACCGAAGTGAGACTTCGTCTCCGGCCCTCAAAAGCGTCCGTGCCCGTTCTAGATACTCTGCCACATTGAAAACGTCCACCTTCCACTCCCATCGCCTGCCCAATGCTTTCGCACCACGCGCTCACCCCAATGCAGAAGTCATGTTCATCTTCTTCTAACGCCCGCTGTCGCGACACCATTCAACATCTCCATTTCTAATCCAATAGTGCCCTCGGCAGGCGTTCAATTGACGGACTGACGGAAACACAGTCGGGCGACTGAGCCAATCTGAAGACAATCTCCAACTAGGCCTGGTCTTGGGGTTAAGAGATAGCTGCATTCGGTTCCCACATCCACAAGGACAGATGAAGCAGGCCCATTTCTCCTTACCACCACTTTTCACTAGCACTAGCTCACCAGCTGTGAGCTCTTCTGGAGCAGGATGGCGATCGACAGTCCTTAAAAGGTATCTAGGAGGTCGAATTACCCGCAATGCGACCATGACGTTTCTGACAAAGTGCTTCAGCATGATCTAGCCCACTCGATCAAGGAACGGCTCAATGTCACCGCGCCCCCAGTAAGTCATATCAGTACAAATCGGGCAGTTTGGATTGTGTAGCGCTCCTGGTTTTCGATCCTGGAGAAGGTCAAATCGCCGGACTCTCTGCCAAGTCCACCCCTGTTCACCCCGAAAATTTGTTAATCCTTGGAGTAACTCATCGACTGCCAAACAAGCAGTTGCTGTTGTGAAGGTCACAACAGCAGGAGCGGGGTTATCTCCACCCCGGACATATGCTTCTCGCTTTCTACGCTCATGCTCTTCGGGGTTGTGACGCCGAAGGCTTTCTTCGCGCGCGCGAGTAGGGTTAACAATGCCTCGACACAGCAGGCAAGATGAGCCCGGCACAAGAATCGTGACTCGACCGCTCAGGTCCAGCATTCCAACGTGCTGCTGGCCTGGTTGAATGGCCAACCCCATATCGATGACCGGGATGAGGTAGAAGTACGCCAATCTGTTAAGCATCAATCGCCCATCGTGATCGTCGGTGCAGCCAAAAATCACGTCGCAAGATTTCAGCGCGTCCCGGCACTCGGGAGATCCAATCCAACTCCTGATCGGCACCACGCGCACCCCAAGGGCAAGTTCGGTGATTTCACGTGCAAGCACTTCCACTTTGGGGCGCATAGCGTCGGCATCCGCTCTCCTTGCTCCATGCAGACGGTTGAGATTTGTAACCTCAACAATGTCCTCATCGAAGAGGACTATCTGACCTACACCCAAGCGTGCCAGGAGCAGTGCTGTCGGACTACCCGTTCCGCCACAGCCAACGATTCCTACTTTGAGCCCTCGGAGCCGCGTATTGATAACAGGCCCGAACGCTAGCGCTTGGCGGGCGAACGCTTCATTTTGGGGGCATTGCCCATCGGTGACATCAAACACCTTCAGATTACGTCCGATAACTCGAACAGGATTGATCGCAATTGGCTCCAGGTCGTTTAGCCAAACACGAGCACGGACCTCGTCCGCCCCGGCCAGCACAATGCTAACCATTACGGCACCAGCGCCGTTACGGTTTCGCGCCAAGCGAAACAACTCTGCTTCATTGATGCCATCTTGCTCGGAAAACGACGCAGGTCCGTTTGGGTGCGTATGGACCACGCCCACTACCAGATTTTCATTGGCCGCGCGCTTGAGCAGCCGGATGAAAGACTGCGTAGACCATGTAACGTGAACCGGGCTGCTGGATATCCAGTCCTCTTCCGGAACGGCAATCACCTCATGCGAGCTATAACGAGTCCGGCTACGACGATCCCAGGGGTCAGAGGTGATAAGGGCTTGGCCAAAAAGCACATAAGCTGCGGCCTCGCTGCCATCCTCTCGATGTGTCAGTTCGCGGAGCTGCTCAAGATGCTGCTCCTGAAGCGTCAGGTCCGTAAGAGTCATGCGGCCACCTCCATTGCGGTCTCAATTCGCTTCAGCATGGTCCAGATACCATCGATACCCGGACGCCAGTGATTGTTATGCCGGGACCATCGTTGCCAGGATTGCCCCAGATAGGAATGCGCTACGTCGGCTGCTCGAGGGTAGGTGGTGGAACTTGCCAACTTGAGCCAAGGCAGTGTGTAAAACATGTCTGGTGCACTGTCCGGGTAACTCGTTGGCAGCAGGATAAGCACGTCCGCTGCCGGCGCGTCGAAGTGCCCCACCGGCAGAGAAACATTTTTCAGAAGGAGGGCCTTCTGGCCCTCTGCTTCGACTTCCTGAAAATCCACGCCTCGATCGTCCAAATAGCGACGGCATTTGAGCGGGAGGAAGGACATAGATCAGCCCTCCGTGGTTTCGACGATGCCAGTGAAGAAGCGCTCAACACCCGGCCGCGACAAATCGAAGAGCTCCTGATCGCCGATGCGCAGGTCTTCACCGCGGTGAACCTCCAGCCACACCCCGTACGTCGCGAGATCAACCGCGGCCAGCTTCTTTAGCGTGAGGCCGGAAATGCGAGTTCCGCCCCATTCGAAGTTGCGGCCATCGAGTTCGAAGCGGAACGAACGATCGTTGCGGAAGATCAGAAACGCCTCAACTCCGCGAGTCCGTAGGTCGGTAGTCTCATCCGGACGGAGCTCTTCCAGGAGTCCGCTGGAGAGCACCTGAAACACCAGATGCTCTTCGGCCGGACGAGAGCCAGCAGCTTCCAGGATCTGACGACCGGTTGGCACCGGATCCTCCAGCGTGACAGGGTGGTATTCCAGTTGCTCGTTGCCAACTTGGATCAAGTAGGGACCATGATCACGTACGCCCCGACCCGAGCGGACCGCATCTTTCACATCTTCGATTTCACCATTCATAGCTACACCTTTTCCGTAAGCAGTCGAGGTTACGACCATGTGCGTAATTTATAGCTATTTTTTAGCTAGTCAATAGCTTTGACGTGGCTGTTTTTTGGTGATAACGTCACTGGATCATCCATAAATTCGCCCGAAGGATTCACCAATGGCTGCTGCCAAAAAGACCATGACTCTGAACCTGACAGATGCAGAGATGGCCGCTCTGGAGGAGCTTTGTGAGAAGAAGGATCTCAGCAAGACCTCTGTGGTCCGTCAGGCCTTGCGTCTATATCAGCTGATCGAAGCGAGGATGGAGAAGGGGGATAAGCTGTTTTTTGAGGACGAGAAGACCAAGCAGAAAGCAGAGGTCATGATGCTATGACGATCAGCACTGTCCCTCTCTGGCAGCCCAGCACCCAGTCATGGGTAGAAGCCAGCCTTCAACCTATAACTCAGAAGGATGCGTCTGACTGGGTACAGTACTGGGTACCTGCCATCCAAAACGGATTGCAGCAAGCCACGATCCGAGCCGCCAGCGTTGACGTGGGGCAAATCCCACGCTGGAACTGGAAAGACAAAATTGAGGCGATCCATGGATTGCTCAGCAAAAACGGGTTCAGCATCACCTATGAGGGTGTGACTCAAGGGCTCATGATTTACGACCTATCAGTACATCGGTGTCGTTTGGAAGAGCAGAAAGGAAAGGATCTCGTCTATGTTGAGTACTTGGAGGTCGCTCCCTGGAACCGCAATGACCTTATGCAGGGGCAAGCAAGGTTCGGCGGCATAGGCAGCACCCTTTTAGCGGCAGCAATTGAGCTAAGTCGACAAGAGGACTTCAAAGGGCGCATAGGTCTTCACTCACTGCCGGGGTCTGAATCGTTCTACGCCTATGGCGGTATGTCGGACTTGGGAGTAGATGAAAGTTCTGAAGGCCTACGATATTTCGAGATGACAGCAGAACAAGCAACTGCTTTCTTTCGGAAGGGCGATTAATATGAAAATTGAAATTACTAAAGAATGGATGCGTCGAATGGCGACGATAGAGGAAAACTCTGTTATAGGTGCAGGCCTAGTTGCTAGAGACCCCGCCGCAAAATCTTTTAAAGATTTTATAGTTCCTCCAGTAGATGAAGCAAATTTAGCATTCGGGCGCTTCGTTTGTCTGATGAGAAGAAAACAGGGGCTAAGCTTAGAAGGATTAGCTGAAAAAGCTGACATTGAGCTCTCCGATCTCGTAGAAATCGAAGGTGATACTAGGCATAGGCCAGAGCCTAGAACCGTTTATCAACTAGCCAGTTATTTTCACATAAACAAATCCAATCTAATGCAAATAGCTGGATTATCTACAAGAAGAGACGAAAGGTTAGTAAATGAGTCCGTGAGATTTGCAGCTCGCTCAGATCCATCAGCATCACTATCCAAAGAAGAAAGTAGCGCACTGGATGCGTTTATCAGGGCGCTAGATAGCCAAGAGTAAGGATACCCGTGACTAAAAGCTTAATAGTTTCTCCAAAAACAGCAAAAGATATCGACAGTAGAATCGATAGAGTGTTGAAGGGGCTGGGTTATCCTGAACCGCCGCTGCGACTGGAAGATGTTAGGGAGCTTTTGAGGCTTGACTTGAGGTTTTACACGGCTGATAACCCAGGCTACCTTCAAGAGGTCACGAATCGAATATTTGTTGGCACGAAACAAGTCTTTCAGCGACCAGCTCTATTGATGGACGCCATCAGCAAGCTTTCGCTGCAGGCGCTTTATTTACCTGACCGTAAAAGAATCCTTCTCGACGACAATGTACCTAAATTAAAGCACCGCTGGAACGAAGCTCACGAAATTGGACACAGCTTACTGCCATGGCACCAGGAAATGATGCATGGAGATGATGAAAATACCTTATCTCAGCACTGCCATGAACATATAGAGCTGGAAGCAAATTTTGCAGCTGCACGGCTATTATTTTTGCGTGACAGATTTACTGAAGAGGCCCGCGCAATGGCCGAGAAATTCGCTTCAATCAAGAGCCTTCAAACCGCTTACGGTAATACATTATCCACCACCCTTTACCGTTTTGTTGAATGCATCGGCACTGAAAAACCAGTTGTTGGCGTTATATCAGGACATCCACATATTTCAAAAAGAACGGACAAATTTGATGCAGCCAATCCCTGCAGGCATTTTATTCAGTCACCAGCATTCGCTCAGAAATTTTCTAATGTATCGGAATTAGAGGTTTTCAAATCAATTTCGGCATATTGTGGTAGACAAGGTGGAGGCATTCTTGGGGAGGACGAGGTTTTCCTTGAGGATGATAACGGCCAAAAGCATATTTTCCGTTTCGAAACTTTTTATAACCGATACGATTGCCTTACCTTAGGAGTCCATCTGGCCCCTGCAAAAAGCCCTATATTCTTTTGATTCATGAAAGGGGAGCGACAAGGTTCTCCCTGATGCCGTGGAAGTCGCTATTTGAGCAACGGATGGGTCAGCAGATTGCCACGACGGTATGTGGCGATTGGGTGTCGCGAGAGGTTGGGCAACAACGTGGGCCTGTTGCCTGAGCCGCAATTCAGTGTGAGCTGTCGTCGTCCGTAATAACGTTCAACCCTGAAAGCGCTTGCCATACTTTCAGACGTTTTTTTGGTCGACGGCGCGCACGTTTCGCTCCCAAATCGGACGCTTATTCAGGTGGATGACAGGATATCTGAGAGGCGCTTACGTAGCGCCAAGTGAACGTCCGCTTCCGGCCGATTCTGTTGAAAAACTCCCTCCGCAATGTCTGGCCGCGAAAGTGAGCGGCTGACGTTGAAATCTGAGCCAGCGTCAACACTGAATTGCTCCAGATTTCGCATAGCGACGCCTCAATCGGATGTATTTCCGGCCTCGAATGAGTGAATCGTGACGACACCGACTTTTTCAACAGAATCGGCCAGAACCGGACGTCCTGATCTCACCGTTCGCCATCACGGGCAGCTTCAATGCATGGTTGGCGCTTTGCTCGACGAGGACGATAGTCATGCCGGTCTTCGTCTCGCCTTGCTTCACCTCCAACGACACCGTTCCTGCAAGGAGTAGGTTGATCTGTGCTATTGCCCGCCCATGCAAAGGCGCGCTGGGTCAGCCATGTGGGATGCCCTGGAGTTCGTCATACGCTGCTGCAACTACTTGATCAGGATGTGTGGTCAGTAGGTCTTGAGGTCGTTTGCCACCCAAGTAGCTATTTACGGAGACGAACCAACAAGCGACTCCCCAACTGTCCTTCGTAGGTCCAAAGGCTCTCAAGACATCAGACATAGCCTTTATCGGCCTATATCCGTCCAGTTCATCCAGTGCATAACTCGGAAAATAGTCGCCGCCATCGTGGTGGATCGAGAATATCTTCCCATCTCGCAGCCACCCCGAAGTCTGATCCGTAGCGCCCTTGCCGTGGACACCACAAAGTCCCTCGATTTCCGTCGCGGAGAGCCACCGAGTGCTTTCCAGTACACCTTGCTTGGCCCTGGTCAGCATCTGTGCGGTCTTGTGATCCGAAGTGAGTTTCATAATCGTGCCATTTGAAAAAGGAAGCATGACCCAGCGCAATAAGCTCTCCTGGCTCACAGTGTTAGGTTAGCCAACCCATCATTTCCCCGGCTACGACTTCCCATTGAGCACGGCGTCGCAGCGTTAAAAGCAAGCTAGCAACTGCTGCCTGTAATGCTGGGAAAAACTCACCTGATAACTTGGCTCGGCTGTAGCGCCCCCAAGAGAAATTATGGTCGTAGCGACTGCTCCGATAGTCTGACCAGTGTTATTTCCCATATTGCCGTCTAGGCCATTGATATTGCCGGGAGCACCAATAAAACCAGGTTGCTTGGCATCTGGAGTGAAGGCTGGCATCTGTACCGCGTTTAGTACCGCTAGGTCATCCGGTAGGTCATCCGCAATTCGCTCTGCAAACCCCTGTAGCGTCAGTTCCGCCAGCATATACATCCATGCCTGATCATCGGCCTCGCCTGTGCGCCGAAGCACTCGCCCCAGCACTTGCCGGTAATGCAACTCGGTGCGGATGCGGCTGAGATAGCAGCACACTTGCAGCCGTGGGATGTCCGTGCCTTCGCTGATCATTCCAACCGCAACAATCCACCGGCAGGCGCCATGTCTGAACGCATTGATCACCTGCTGCGCATCCGCGGTTTTGTTGGTCACGATGCGGCAACCCTCACCCCTGGCGCCCAGGGCTTGAGCAATTTGCTGGGCGTGCTCTATGTCGCTGGCAACCACCAAACCAGCCGCATCAGGTTTGATCTGGCGAAGCTCATCCAGTTTGCTGCAGCCGAGATCGAGCAGTTGCTCGATCACCTCGTCATGCCGCAGCAGTTCTTCGTAGGTGACGGGTGATTCCCCCAGCAGCTTGGCAATGCTGGGAAACATCCTCACTGTGCTGTCAGTACCCTGCTCCTCGGTGAGTTTCACCTTCTGATTGTCGAGTAGGACAATGCGCGGAGAACGGCACACTCCGTCGGCAATGGCTTCTTTCAGGCCATAGCGGTAGTCGCAGATCAAGTGCCTCTCTGGCGTCGAATAACGCGCCTGGGCAATGGCCCTGTCGTCCGAACGCCATGGTGTGCCGGAGAGAGCCAAGGTGAAGGCAGCCCGGTCTTGTATCCGGCACAGTATCTGTTGACCCCAGGCGTTGCTGAGAAGGGGGTCTTGACCAGCGCAGTGGTGGATTTCATCGAAGACCACGAACACTCGATAGTCATCAAGAAGCTGCCAGAACCCCTCATCTCGGTATTCCATGGCCTGGTAGGTGAACGCCGCTCCCACTGCGCCTATCTGGCCATCCAGACGCCTGCCGAGCACCGCAGCAAAGGTCGAGCGAAAGCCCTCAACAACTTGGCAGGACGGCGCAAAGCACAACACCAGATCGATCTTGTCCTGCTCAAACAGTTTGCCGGCCAGCTCTGCAGCCATACGCGTTTTGCCGGCACCCGGCGTTGCCTGACAGAAGAAGTGCGGCGTGACGTTAAAGTGCTCCAACGCCATGTTGATGCAGCTGAACTGCCAGTCTCGTAGCGATCTAGTCATCGTGCAGCAGCAAGCGTCATGAGTGTCTTCTCGATAGCACGGAGATGCCCCAGCAGGCGTGAACTGCGGTCTCTAGCCTCCAGGTACTCGGCTTCGACCTTGTCACGCAGATGCGGCATATCATCTAGGAGCAGCTTGTATCGTTCCGCCTCGCCCATCGACGACAGGAAGTCCAACCGGATCTCATTATGGAGCGCCTCCAAGTGCTGCTCCGCATTGGATGAAGGTTGAAGCGGATCAGACGGATCATCAGGACCTGAAGATTCCTGCACTGGCTCAGACGCAGTTTTGAGACTGTTCTCGAACCCGTTGTCGATCAGCTCCAGCTGCAGATGGGCCGGTGTGGGTTGCAGGCAGTAGACCTGCCCCCGCGCCCGACGCTCCTCATCGAGTACAACCCAGCCGATGCGCAGCATTCGGCGGATTTGCTCATACACATAGCGGCGCACATCGCCGATACGGAAAGTCATGCCATCCAGGCGCTTGGCATAGGCATCACGCAGTTCACGAGTCGTGAACCTTGCTCGCGCTTCCTCCTGAAGCAGCTCATACAGACGCCTGTCGAAGGTAAACGAGGCCGTTTTCATCGAGGGACCACAAGAGTTAACGCGTAAAAAATACGGATTATAATCCGTGGCTCGTGTGTCCGCAAACGCACGATAGTGCCGCCTCAAGTGAAATTGAGACGGTCATGGACAACTTGGCGAAAGCGTTAGGGGAACGCATCCGAGCCCAGAGGAAGGCCTGCGGAATTTCTCAAGATGCTCTAGCGCTGGCCTGCAGTATCGACCGCAGCTACATGGGGCGGATCGAGCGCGGTGAAGTAAACATCACCGTCGAGAAGCTATATCGGATCGCAAGCGAGCTCGCCTGCGAACCGTCCTGCCTTCTGCCTCAGATGTCAGAGCTATAGCCCAGCATCTGATTGAGAGCGGCGCTCCAAAAGCCCTTTCGAATAGACGTTTAGACGAATGGGCCAGCCAACCGCCCAGTGGGTTCACACTCCTTGCCCTTCTCCAAACCGACCTTAAGGAAACGACGCTGATTGGCGGAAACTTGTCCGGCCAAACGGCGAGCTTCAGCTTCATACTGCTCGATTGGCGAGGGTAGAGCGTGACGATCCTTAGGTTGCATGAGCGATCTCCACCGCAGCGGGATGTGGGGAGAATTTCATGGGCTCGAGCCGGCCGCAAGCACGGCACAGCCAGCTGACTGTCTGGCTAGCCCCTCTAAGACCCTCCGGTTCTCGGAAATTCGAGATCCTCAATTCAGCTACGTACACGACCCTGGCCTCCCTCCCTGATTCGTCCACCTTCGGCCTGGGAATAGCCTTAGCGTAGCCTCAGGCTGCACTTACGAAATTGGACAAGCGGCCACGCGTGGACACCAGATTGGTACAGCATCATGATCAGGCCGATGGCTAAGGGGATATGCTGAGGGGGCAAGAATGACTAGCAAAGCTGCATACGTATCCTGCTACCGGACAATCTGCGACTCCGTGGACCGCCACTGTGATGTTCGCGGAAGCGTTCTAAGCGATGTGGTGCATTTGTGCCTCCTGAATCATGGAAAGCTGGCGCAGGCGCGACGCGAGCAATTTCGTCGCTATGCTCCTGAGGAGGTTTTCGACTACGTCGAGGCCGTAGCAACTACTGTCCTATACGGAAGCCAAGGTCTGCTCGGAAGGAGTAGAACTATGGCCAACTCTAGTGGGGCGGGAAGGCATTAACGCTGACATTAGCGCTCCAAGTTCTACCTGCCGTCACGTCAGCCCACAGGAAACTGTCCTAACGATTGGCTCCTGCGTGGATCGCGAGAGTCATTCCTCCCTGGCTGCTAAATCCACGGTTGCTTAATGAGGTGCTGTGACGCGGCATAATTGGGCCCATCGGGTCGGCTTCTGACAGTTTCAACGGACTGAGACCGGCCCGAAGCAGCCCCTTGGAAGTGGTTACAATATCAGGGACGATTCAGTCTGATCAGTTGATGAACGTGCTTGACCAGGTAAACAGGAAGTATCGGAAGAATGCGCTTCATTCTAGACGCATCCCCAAGGAGCCAGGGTGGTCATCACTAGCATCTTCAAAATCACTAGCGCAAAAGCCCGGCTCTTGGTGTCGTTATCCAGCACTTCAAGCGACAGCTTCTCGTGGCCGGATTGCAACTGTGCAGGTTGGCAGTCACTCACCCGCTCCGCACAAAAAAACTCGAAAAAAGTTAGATTAGGTAAGTGATTGATTTATGACAGATAAACCACATGTAACAGTTAACAGGGTTCCGGAACGCATGAGCGAAGAGATTTCCGATCCGTCGCAAACCGAAGCCAGCAGCGCTTCCGCGCCCTCGGCCGCCATCCAGCGTCAGCGCGCCAGCCAATTGGCCCAGGCGTTGCGCGTGGAATTGCAGAAGGCCGTGATCGGCCAGGTCGCCGTAATCGACGATGTGCTCACTGCCTTGCTGGCTGGCGGCCACGTATTGGTGGAAGGTGTGCCGGGCCTCGGCAAGACGCTGCTGGTCCGCGCCCTGGCCCGCTGCTTCGGCGGCGAGTTCTCGCGTATCCAGTTCACCCCCGACCTGATGCCCAGCGACGTGACTGGCCACGCCGTGTATGACATGCAGAGCGAGCAGTTCAAGCTGCGCAAGGGACCGGTGTTCACCAACCTGCTACTGGCGGACGAGATCAACCGTGCCCCGGCCAAGACCCAGGCCGCGCTACTGGAAGTGATGCAGGAACGCCAGGTGACTCTGGAAGGCCGCGCCCTGCCGGTACCCCAACCCTTCCTCGTGCTGGCGACGCAGAACCCTATCGAGCAGGAAGGTACCTATCCCCTGCCAGAAGCCGAGCTGGACCGCTTCATGCTCAAGCTGCGCATGGATTACCCGGCCGCTGATGAAGAACTGAACCTGGTACGCCAGGTCACCCGCTCGGCTCGCGCCGATATGCTCGAAGTGGCGCCGTTGCGCACCCTGTTGCAAGCCCGTGACGTCCTGGCTCTGCAGAGGATCGCCAGCGATCTGCCGGTGGACGACCAGGTGCTGGACTACGCCGTGCGCCTGGCCCGCGCCACACGTAGCTGGCCTGGCCTGGCCATGGGGGCCGGACCGCGCGCTTCCATCGCCCTGGTCCGCGGTGGCCGTGCCCGCGCACTGCTGCGCGGCGGCGATTTCGTGCTGCCGGACGACATCAAGGGCTGTGCCCTGGCGGTACTGCGCCATCGCGTACGCCTTTCGCCGGAACTGGATATCGAGGGCCTGTCGGTGGATCAGGTACTCCAGCAACTCCTAGATCAGGTACCGGCGCCGCGCCTATGAAGCCTTCCCGCGCACTGCTGGTGCTGGTGGCCGGGCTCTTCGGCCTGGCCCTGCTGCTCGGCACGCTGCCAGCGTTGGGCATCAAGCTGCCCGAGCAGTTGAACCTGCTCTGGTGGGGTCTACTCTGCGCCCTCATCCTGCTTGGCCTGTTGGATTGCGCCTGGCTGCGCCGCCTGCCATCACCGCGCCTGGAGCGTAACCTTCCGGGGAATCTGGCACTGGGACGCTGGAGCGATGTCCGACTGACCCTCCATCACGGCTATGGCCGCTCCGTGGAAATCGATCTGTTCGACCAGGTCCCGGCCGCCATGGAGTTCGAGCCCCTGCCCCAGCGCGTAGCTCTGCACCCGGGTGAGCACACCGACTTCGGCTATCGGGTGCGCCCAGTCAAGCGCGGCCATTTCCACTTCCCAGCCTGCGAAGTGCAACTGCCCAGTCCGCTGGGCCTGTGGCGGCACAAGCGCGTGCTCGACCTGCCCGGTGAAGCACGCGTCTACCCGGACTTCGCGCGCCTCTATGGCGCGCAACTGAAGGCCGTGGACGACTGGCTCAGCCAACTCGGCGTGCGCCAGCGACCGCGCCGCGGCCTGGGCCTTGAATTCCACCAGCTTCGGGAGTTCCGCGACGGCGACACCTTGCGTCAGATCGACTGGAAGGCCACCGCGCGCAAACGCACGCCGATCGCCCGCGAGTACCAGGACGAGCGTGACCAGCAGATCGTCTTTTTGCTCGACTGCGGTCGCCGCATGCGTAGCCAGGACGGCGATCTCTCGCACTTCGACCACGCCCTCAACGCAAGCCTGCTGCTCAGCTATGTGGCGCTGCGCCAGGGCGATGCGGTTGGCCTGTCCACCTTCGCTGCCGAACGTGATCGCTTCGTGGCGCCGGTGAAGGGGCCGGCGCAGTTGAATGTGCTGCTCAATGGCGTCTACGACCTGGACAGCACCCTGCGCCCAGCCGACTACAGCGCCGCTGCGGACGTGCTGCTGGCACGCCAGCGGCGCCGCGCACTGGTGGTACTGGTGAGCAACTTGCGCGATGAGGACGACACTGAACTGTTCAACGCAGTGAAACGCCTCGGTCGCCAACACCGACTGCTGGTAGTCAGCTTGCGTGAGGAAGTCCTCGACAGCCTGCGCCATACCCCGGTCCAGGGCTTCGATGACGCCCTCGCCTATTGCGGCACAGTGGACTACCTGAATGCCCGCAACAGCCTGCATGAACGCCTCGCAGCCCACGGCGTGCCGGTACTGGACGCGCGCCCCAGCGAGCTGGGACCCCAGCTGGTGAGCCGCTACCTGGCGTGGAAGAAGGCAGGAGCGCTGTAGGGGCGAATTCATTCGCCAAGGAGAACGCAGGTCTCCCCCTCCCTCCCCCAAAGAAAAAGGCGAAGCACCTGGCTTCGCCTTTTCCCACTCCACTGAACCTCAGTGGTGCTTGCGCGGCACCGACTTGAGCAGTTCGGCCGGAGGCATCTCACAGTTGATCTTGCGCCCCAGCAGCTCCTCGATCGGCGGCAGTGCGAAGGCATCGTCCTCACCAGCGAAGCTGATGGAGGTGCCGCTGGCGCCAGCGCGGCCGGTACGGCCGATGCGGTGGACGTAATCGTCCGGATCTTCCGGCAAGGTGAAGTTGATCACGTGGCTGATGCCGTCGATGTGGATACCACGGCCGGCGACATCGGTGGCCACCAGTACGCGGATCTTGCCTTCACGGAAGCCTTCCAGGGTCTTGATGCGCTTGTGCTGGGGCACGTCACCGGACATCTGGGCGGCGCTGATGCCGTCCTTCGTCAGACGTTCCTCGATACGGCGCACTTCGTCCTTGCGGTTGGCGAAGACCATGACGCGGGTCCAGTCGTTCTGGGCGATCAGGTTGTAGAGCAGCTTGTACTTGTCGCTGCCAGCCACGGCGTAGACGTGCTGTTCAACGGTTTCGCTGGCAACGTTCTCCGGCTCGATCTCGACGATGGCCGGGTCGACGGTCCACTGCTTGGCCAGATTCATCACGTCTTCGGTGAAGGTGGCCGAGAACAGCAGGGTCTGGCGCTCCCCCTTGAACGGAGTCTGGCGGATGATCTGGCGCACTTGCGGAATGAAGCCCATGTCCAGCATTCGGTCGGCTTCGTCCAGCACCATCACTTCGACCATGTCCAGGTGCACTTCGCCGCGCTGGTTGAAGTCCAGCAGCCGGCCGGGGGTGGCGACCAGGATGTCGCAGAAGCGCGATTCCAGTTGCTTGAGCTGCTTGTCGAAGTCCATACCGCCGACGAAGCTCATTACGGTCAGGCCGCTGTGCTTGGTAAGTGCCTGGGCATCCTTGGCGATCTGCACTACCAGTTCGCGGGTCGGCGCGATGATCAGCGCGCGCGGCTCGCCCATGTAGCGCTCTTTCGGTGGCGGGGTCTGCAGCAGCTGGGTAATGGTGGAAATCAGGAAGGCGGCGGTCTTGCCGGTACCGGTTTGGGCACGGCCGATTGCATCCTTGCCCTTCAGGGTGTGGCCGAGGACCTGTGCCTGGATCGGGGTGCAGTAGGGGAAGCCCAGATCGTGGATGGCGTGCATAAGGCTCGGATCGAGGTTGAAGTCGTGGAAGCGGGTTTTGCCTTCCTGGGGCTCCACCACGAAGTCTTCGAGCTTCCAGTTATCCACAGGGCGCGCAGCCTTGGTTGGGCGCTCACGACGCGGCTTGTCGGATTTTGGTTTGTCGCTGCGGGGCTTTTTCTCGCCACGGGGCGGGCGTTCGCTGGAGCCTTCGGCCTTTTCGCCTGCTTCGTGAGGCGCTTTCTTCGGTTTGGCCGGACGCTCTTCCTTGTCGGTACGGGCGGGGGCTGGAGCGGTTGGGGTGGGGCCGGCCTGCGGCTCTTCACCCTTGCTGAAAATCTTCTTGAGTGCTTTGAGCACGGTGGTCTCGTCGATTGATTAAGGAATGAACGGCCGCCAGTGTAAAGCAAGATGCCCGCAGGGCGAAGAGCTGCGGGCATTCAAGGGCTTGACTTGGACTACGGAAGCGTCTCCAGCAGCAGCCTGCGAACGTTTCCGCCCATGATGAGGGCAATGTCCGCTTCGCTGAATCCGGCGTCCTTGAGGCCTTGGGTCAGTTGCGCCAGGCCACTGGTGTCGAACGGGGTGTGCACGGCGCCGTCGAAGTCCGAACCCAGCGCTACGTGTCGCACGCCCACCTTGTCGGCGACATAGCGAATCGCCGTGACGATGGCTTTCACCGAGGTCTCGCACACTGCGGTGTCCCAGTAGCCGATGCCGATCACCCCGCCGGTGGCGGCAATGCGCTGGACATGTGCGTCACTGAGGTTCCGGGTGCCCGGGCAGGTGCCTTCGACACCGGTGTGGGACACCAGCACCGGACGCTCGGCCATGTTCAGCACGTCGTCGATCAGCGCACGGGACGCATGGGCCAGGTCCACCAGCATCTTCTTCTCTTCCAGGTGGGCTATGACCCGGCGGCCGAAGGGGGTCAGACCGCCCTTCTCCAGGCCGTGGGCGGAACCACCAACCTCGTTATCGAAGAAATGCGTCAGGCCCATGATGCGGAAACCCGCGTCATACATACGGTCGACGTTCTCCAGCCTGCCCTCCAGCGGATGCAGGCCTTCGGTCGCAAGGATGGCGGCCGTCTGGTTCGAATCCTTCTCCCATGAGGCGAGGTACCTGGCGAAATCATCGCGGCTGCGCACCAGGGTCAGCTTGCCCTGGCTGCCGGCTGCGGCTTCTTCCAGCTTCTTGCCTTGATACAGGGCACGTTCCAGCAGGCTGTGCCAGGTCGCACGGGGCCAGCGCTGGGCCATGACCAGCAGGGTGATGTCGTCGGTGTCCGAACCATTGCGCTCGTAGTTGAGGCCGCGCGGGGTCTTGGTGACGGTGGAGAACACCTGCAGGCCGACATGGCCTTCGAGCAGGCGGGGCAGATCGCTGTGGCCGAAGTCATGGCGCTCCAGCAGGTTGCGGTTCCACAGCAGCGCATCGTCGTGCAGGTCGGCGACGAACAGGGTCTTGTGCAGTTGCTCGGCCTCGTCCGAGGCGCGATAGGGTGGCGGCGCGGCTACCGTGTTCATTTCACGGTCGAGGAACCCCGGCAGGTAGAAGAAGATCCCCAGGCCAGCGGCCGCCAGCAATAGCAAAGCGATAAGGAGTTTACGCATGTCCAGCTTCCCGGCTGTCTTGTAGTGAACGGACTCTAGCAAACAGACGTTTGAAGGAAGCGGAAATGTAATGCAGGGATGAAATTACCCGTTCAGCCGGTTACGCCCATCCTGCTTGGCCTGGTAGAGCGCGTTGTCGGCCCGTGAAATCATGCCCTGCAGGCTGTCCGGACGCTGCATCTCCGCGAGACCGATTGAGATGGTCACGCCGGGCAATACGCCCAGCGGTGAATAGAAGGAAGGGATCTGCTCCAGGCTGCTCCGCAGCCGCTCGCCGATGGTGCGGGCCTCTTCGCCGCCCATTTCCGGAAGCAGGATGACGAACTCCTCGCCGCCGTAGCGCGCCATGCTGTCCTTGGGTCGCAGCTGGTTGCGCAGGGTGTGGGACACCAGGCAAAGCGCGTAGTCCCCTGCCAGGTGCCCGTGGCGGTCGTTGTATGACTTGAAGTGGTCGACATCCAGCATGAGCATCGACATTGGCTGCTCATTGAAGGAACAGCGCGTGCTTTCGCGCTGGTAGATCTGCTCCAGCCAGCGCCGGTTGAAGAGCCCGGTCAGGGTGTCGATCTTGGCGTTCTGCTCGGTGTCGAGAATGATCCGGTTGCCCTGACGCACACGGTCGCAAAGCACTTCCAGCAGGTTCTGCATCAACTGCGGCGACTGCTGGAACAGGCTGACGAGCGATTGCCGATGCAGACGCAACACGGTAGTGGGTTCTGCGGCCACCACGTAGGCCGAAGGATGGTCGTTGTCGATGAAGCTGATCTCACCGGCGCACTCTCCAGGCCCTATGGAGCTGACGGGATTGTTGTCCAGCGAGCCGAGGTAAACCTTCAACCTCCCGCTCACAACGAGATAAAGGTACTGGTTGCGGTTGAACGGACTCAGCACAATCTCGCCGGCATCCAGGTCGCAGGCGCGGAACTCCTTGAGCAATTGCCCGAGGCTGCTCGCCGTGACGTTCTGGAACAGACGCAGTCGGCCCAACAGGGCCATGTCTTCTTGCCAGTGGACATGCTTCATGGCTGCAACGGCCTCGGATGGCAGTCGAAGCGGACGGCACCGCTAACGATCCCTGTCTCAGTTGTTAACCCAGTGCGACAGTATTCCCGCACTTTTGGACTGACAATGCCCGCCCAAAGTTGGGCCGACGGGCGGCAGGATATCGGTAAGGAACGCGACAATTCCTGATATTCGCCACAATTTCGCAACAGTTTTATGGACGCACGGAAACGCCCCGGACAACTACCCAGGGCGCCGGCGCCAAACAATCAATGTTGCAGTGACCAGAAGGCCGCCCGGAGGCGGCCTTCTGAGGGCAGTATAGATGGCCTCAAGCCATCAGTCTGAACTTCACCGAGTAGCCCGCCATGCGTGCTTCCAGCAGCGCCCGCAGTGACGCATCCAGCCCCGGTACGCGGATCTCGGCGACCTGACCGTGGCGATCATCGTTCACCATCTCCACCGTCACGCCTTGGGCGATAGCCCCCAGTACTTCTTCCAGCACTCGGCGAGTGGCGTCCAAGCGCAGCGCCGGCTTGAAGGTCTTGCCTACCGCGGTCACCGGGATGGCCTCGATGATCCACACATCCTTGGGCACTGCCGCGCGCTCGGGCACATGAAGCGATGCGTGCGCCAGCAACTCGGCCTCGCTGACGACGGCACCAGGCTTGAGCTGCACATAGGCCACAGGCAGTTCACCAACCTTGTCGTCCGGCTTGCCCACAGCAGCGGCCATGGCCACGCCAGGGTGACGATGCAGGGCTTCCTCGATCATCTGCGGATCGATGTTGTGCCCGCCGCGGATGATCAGGTCTTTGCTGCGGCCGGTGAGCCAGATGTAGCCGTCGGCGTCCATGCGGCCAAGATCACCGGTGTTGAACCAGTCGCCATCGACCCAGATGTCCTTGTTCTTGCTCGCCTGCAAGTAGCCCTTGAACACGGTCACGCCACGCACGCAGAGGTTGCCGATCTCATCGGAGGCAGCATCGCGCAGGTACTGGCCCTGCTCGTCGAGTACCGCGATCTTCACCTGGCAATAGGGCATGCGCATGCCGATGGAGCCTGGCCGGCGCTCGCCGTGGGCCGGATTGCCGCAAGTGCCGCAGGTGGCCTCGGTCAGGCCGTAGCCTTCGATCAGCTTGAGGCCGGTCTTGGCCTCGAACTGGCGGATCAGCTCGACCGGCATGGGTGCAGCGCCGCACAAGGCGTAGCGCAGGCTGGACAGGTCGTGCCCCTCGCTGGGTACCTGCAGCAGGCCGGCATAGATGGTCGGCACACCGCTGAAGAAACTCACGCGATAGCGTTCGATGACTTTCCAGAAGTTCTGGATCAACCGTGTGTTGCGATAGCCCTGTGGCGTGGCGATGAGGATTTCCGCTCCAGCGAAGAATGGGGCAAGTCCGGTGACCATCACGCCGTTGACGTGGAACAGTGGCAGCCCGCAGAGCGTATTGTCGCCCTCACCCAGGTTGATCGCGTAAGCGAGGATCATCGCCATGGCCACTTCGTTGCGGTGGCTGTGGGGCGCCAGCTTAGGCGTTCCGGTGGTGCCACCGGTGTGGAAATAGGAGGCTACATCATCCGGCGCAATCACCCGACCGCTCTGCAAGTGGTCGGAGGGAAAGCGGTCGAGCAGCTCATCGAAATCCAGCACACCCTCGGGCAACGCTCCGCGCTGAGCCTTGACGGCACTGCGCTGCGGCTCAGGCAGCAGATTGGCCAGGTCGACCGTGACGATGGCTTCCAGCTCGGGCAAACGGTCACGCAGGCTGGCAACCTTGTCCCAGAGATCAGTACCGGGGAACGGCGCCAGGGTCACCAGCACCTTGGAGTCGGCGGCATGGACCAGCTCGGCGATGTGCTCCGGCTCCAACAGCGGGTTGATGGCATTGACCACACCAGCCGCCTCCCCGCCCCAGATGGTGAAGTGCGTATGGGGCAGGTTCGGCAGCAGGAAGGACACCGCCTTGCCCGGACGCACACCCAGATGGTGGAAGGCGTTGGCGGCCTGGGTCACCCGCGCCAGCAGCTCCCCATAGGTCAGCTCGACGGGCGTCTCTTCAGCGTCGCCCTGAAGCAGGAAGGTCATGACTCGCTTGCTTGGGTAACGCTCGGCGCTGCGACGGATCAGCTCGTAGGTGCTGTCCGGCATGCCGCGCTGTTCCAGTGAAAGACGCTCGAGTTCTTCGATATCGCGCAGGTTGGCGATGGGCGGAGCTAAGGTCTGGGCCATGGTCGCTTCTTGTTCTGAAGGGTTGCAGTTCAGCTGTGCAGCCGTTCCACCAGCCAGGTGCCGATGTCGCGGATCTGCTGCGGCAATACTTCGTGGGCCATTGGATAGTCGCGCCACTCCACGGGGACCCCGGCGGCCACCAGGCGATCGTGGGCGGAGCGCCCCATCGCGGGAAGCACCACATCGTCGAAAGTGCCATGCAAGCAAAGGACTGGCAGTTGTCGTTTTGTATCCGACAGTGTCATTTCATCGCTGAAGGTCGGTGCGTAGGTGGAAAGCGCCAGCACACCACCCAGCTCATCCGGCCAGCGCAGAAAGGCCGTGTGCAGGACGACTGCGCCGCCCTGGGAGAATCCGGCCAGGAAGATGCGGCGCGGCTCGATGCCACCGTCGACCTGTGCCTGCGCCAGGGCCATGACCTGTTCCGCCGACTCTTCCAGCTGGGCCTCGTTGATGGCGCGCTCCGGACTCATGGCAAGGATGTCGTACCAGGAGGGCATGGCCCAACCGCCATTGATGGTCACGGCGCGAGTCGGTGCCTGCGGTAGCACGAAGCGGGTTGTACCCAACACTTCCTGCAGGGCCTCGGCCACTGGCAGGAAGTCATAGCGATCCGCGCCGAGGCCGTGGAGCCAGATAATGCAGGCATCGGCACGATGTGGGGGCTCGAGGATCAGTGTGTCGCTCATGTGTGGCTCCGTTGTGGTGCATCTGCACAGTTGTGGGGCGATGACATTGGAAGGGATGGTTTGATAACTGAAAAAGATGTCGCACCGCTAAAACTTTACCTATTGACCTATCGGAATAGGCCTACTGGCACCTGGCTGGTACGTCCTTTGCTAACGAGCTCCAGACTGAATATTGCGCCTGGGTTCGGTAACACTTGCCCTGGCGTGCAGCGGGTTGGGTAGCAACTCAGGTTGCTACCTTGCAGGCGATCACCTGGTGCCATTCGTGGTGCGAGGGTGGCGCAATCCGTCTCCAGCCCATTTGACCAATGGGCGAGGAAAGGTCTGGTGGCGAGCGGAGCAGCGCCAACTAGACTCCTTCCTTAGGTCTGACACCCCGGTTGACCTTTTCCAGTGCATGAAAGGTTGAACCTGCCTCACGAGGGTACGGCGGTGGGACCGAGACTCCAACACCAATAAAAGCAACTGGAGGTTTTTGATGAAGATGGTGAAATCCACCCTGGCCGTGCTGACCGCGGCAACCGTTCTCGGTGTCAGCGGTTTCGCGCAGGCGGGCGCTACCCTGGACTCGGTGAAGAAGAAAGGCTTCGTACAATGCGGCATCAGCGACGGCCTCCCGGGCTTCTCGTATGCCGATGGCAAGGGCAACTACAAAGGCATCGACGTTGACGTTTGCCGTGCCGTTGCCGCCGCCGTGTTCGGCGATGCCAGCAAGGTCAAATTCAGCCCGCTGACCGCCAAGGAACGTTTCACCGCGCTGCAGTCCGGCGAAGTCGACGTCCTTTCGCGCAACAGCACTTGGACCAGCTCCCGTGACGCAGCCATGGGCCTGAACTTCACCGGCGTGACCTACTACGACGGTCAAGGCTTCCTGGTGAACAAGAAGCTCGGCGTTTCCAGCGCCAAGGAACTCGATGGCGCCACCGTCTGCATCCAGGCCGGTACTACCACCGAGCTGAACCTGTCCGACTACTTCCGCGCGAACAACCTGAAGTACACCCCCATCACCTACGACACTTCCGACGAGAGCGCCAAGTCGCTTGAGTCCGGTCGTTGCGACGTGCTGACCTCCGACCAGTCCCAGCTCTATGCACAGCGCATCAAGCTGGCTGCCCCGGACGAGTACGTGGTACTGCCGGAAGTCATCTCCAAGGAGCCCCTCGGCCCGGCCGTACGCCAGGGTGACGAGGAGTGGTTCGACATCGTGCGCTGGTCCCTGTTCGCCATGGTGAACGCCGAGGAACTGGGCATCGACTCGAAGAACGTCGAGGAAATGGCCAAGTCCACCAAGAACCCCGACATTGCTCGTCTGCTGGGCACTGAAGGCGAATTCGGCAAGGACCTGAAACTGCCGAAGGACTGGGCGGTGCAGATCGTCAAGCAAGTTGGTAACTACAGTGAAATCTTCGATCGCAATATCGGTGCCGGTAGCGAGCTGAAGATCGAGCGTGGTCTCAACGCCCTGTGGAACAAGGGCGGTCTGCAGTACGCACCGCCGGTGCGCTGACCGTCGCCCGGCGGCCACATGACGTGGCTGCCGGGTTTGAGTTCCGTTTCAACGCGAACCCTGGCCGCCGTCCCCCATCCGGTCGGCCAGTGGTTCCCAGAGGGCTGTCATGCAAAAACCTGCCAACGCCCCGCGTGCCCCGAAAGGTTCGGTCTGGACCGATCCCAAGGCACGTGCGTGGCTATTCCAGATCATCGCCGTCGTCGCAGTCGTGGCACTGGGCTGGTATCTGTTCCAGAACACCCAGCACAACCTGCAACAGCGCGGCATCCTGTCCGGCTTCGATTTCCTCGAACAAAGCGCCGGCTTCGGGATTTCCCAACACCTGATCGACTACAACGAAAGCCACAGCTACGGCCGCGTCTTCGTCATCGGTCTGCTTAACACGCTGCTGGTTTCGGTCATCGGTATCATCTTCGCCACCATCCTCGGCTTCATCCTGGGCGTGGCGCGCCTGTCGCCGAACTGGCTGGTGCGCAAGCTGGCGACCGTCTACATCGAGACCTTCCGCAACATCCCGCCGCTGCTGCAGATCTTCTTCTGGTACTTCGCGGTCATGCTGCCCATGCCGGGGCCGCGCCAGAGCATGGCCATCGGCGAGCATTTCTTCCTCAACAACCGCGGCCTGTACATGCCGGCGCCAACCATCGCCGATGGCTTCTGGCCGTTCCTGATCAGCCTGGTACTGGTACTGGCGGCGATCGTCGGGACTGCCCGCTGGGCCAAGGCCAGGCGTGAGGCCACGGGCCAGCGCTTCCCGGTGCTGCTCACTGCCCTGGTACTGCTGGTAGTGATTCCGGGCCTGGTGTCGCTGGTGTTCGGCGCGCCTTTCGAGTGGAGCATGCCGGTACTGCAGGGCTTCAACTTCCGTGGCGGCTGGGTGGTGATTCCGGAACTGATCGCCCTGACCCTGGCGCTCACCGTGTACACCGCGGCATTCATCGCCGAGAACGTGCGCTCCGGCATCCAGGCGGTCAGCCACGGCCAGACCGAAGCCGCGCGATCCCTGGGCCTGCCCGCCGCCAAGACCCTGCGCCTGGTGATCATTCCGCAAGCCCTGCGCGTGATCATCCCGCCGCTTACCAGCCAGTACCTGAACCTGACCAAGAACTCGTCCCTGGCGGCCGGCATCGGCTACCCGGACATGGTCTCGCTGTTCGCCGGTACGGTGCTGAACCAGACCGGCCAGGCGATCGAGGTGATCACGATCACCATGAGCGTCTACCTGGCCATCAGCATCAGCATTTCCCTGCTGATGAACTGGTACAACAAGCGCATTGCGCTAGTCGAGCGGTGAGGTCCGAACCATGACGACACACGTATTCAAGCCCGACCAGCCGCCACCCCGGATGAGCGTCGGCGCAGTGGGCTGGCTACGCGCCAACCTGTTCTCCAACTGGTTCAACACTCTGTTGACCCTGTTCGCCATCTACCTGGTCTGGCTGATCCTGCCGCCGCTGATCAAGTGGGCTTTCCTCCAGGCCGACTGGAGCGGCACCACCCGTGCCGACTGCACCAGCGAAGGCGCCTGCTGGGTCTTCATCAAGGTGCGTTTCTCGCAGTTCATGTACGGCTTCTATCCCGAAGCCCTGCGCTGGCGCGTGGACCTGGCGGTGTGGATCGCGATCATCGGCGCTGCGCCGCTGTTCATCCCGCGCTTCCAGCAGAAGGCCAAGTACGGACTGGCATTCCTGGTGATCTATCCGCTCGTCGCCTACTGGCTGCTGCATGGCGGCTTCCTCGGTATGTCCACCGTCTCCACCAGCCAGTGGGGCGGCCTGATGCTGACCCTGGTGATTGCTGCCGTGGGTATCGTCGGTGCACTGCCGCTGGGCATCCTGCTGGCGCTGGGACGGCGTTCGAACATGCCGGCGATCAAGGTCATCTGCGTGACCTTCATCGAGTTCTGGCGCGGCGTGCCGCTGATCACCGTGCTGTTCATGTCTTCGGTGATGCTGCCGCTGTTCCTGCCTGAAGGCCTGTCCTTCGACAAGCTGCTGCGAGCGCTGATCGGCGTGATCATGTTCCAGTCGGCATACATCGCCGAGGTGGTGCGTGGCGGCCTGCAAGCCATCCCCAAGGGCCAGTACGAAGCCGCTGCGGCCATGGGCCTGGGCTACTGGCGGATGATGGGCCTGGTGATCCTGCCGCAAGCCCTGAAGCTTGTGATTCCCGGCATCGTCAACACCTTCATCGCGCTGTTCAAGGACACCAGCCTGGTGATCATCATCGGCCTGTTCGACCTGCTCAACAGCATCAAGCAAGCCACCACCGACCCGGCCTGGCTGGGTATGGCCACCGAAGGCTACGTCTTCGCCGCCCTGGTGTTCTGGATCTTCTGTTTCGGCATGTCCCGCTACTCCATGAGCCTGGAGCGCAAGCTGGACACCAGCCACAAGCGTTAGGAGTCATTCCATGACTGAAGCAAGCAAGAAAACCGCCGGCGAGCCGATCATCCGACTGCAGGGCGTGAACAAGTGGTACGGCCAGTTCCACGTCCTGAAGGACATCAACCTCGACGTGCAGCAGGGCGAGCGTATCGTCCTCTGCGGCCCGTCCGGTTCCGGCAAGTCCACCACCATTCGCTGCATCAACCGCCTGGAGGAGCACCAGCAAGGTCGCATCGTCGTCGACGGCACCGAGCTGACCAACGACCTCAAGCACATCGAGGCGATCCGCAGCGAAGTGGGCATGGTGTTCCAGCACTTCAACCTGTTCCCGCACCTCACCGTGCTGCAGAACTGCACCCTGGCCCCCATGTGGGTTCGCAAGATGCCCAAGCGCCAGGCCGAGGAAGTCGCCATGCATTACCTGGAGCGCGTGCGCATTCCGGAGCAGGCGCACAAGTTCCCAGGGCAGCTTTCCGGCGGCCAGCAACAGCGCGTTGCCATCGCTCGTGCACTGTGCATGAAGCCGAAGATCATGCTGTTCGACGAGCCCACCTCGGCGCTCGACCCGGAGATGGTGAAGGAAGTGCTCGACACCATGATCGGCCTGGCCCATGACGGCATGACCATGCTTTGCGTGACCCACGAGATGGGCTTCGCGCGCACCGTGGCCAACCGGGTGATCTTCATGGACAAGGGCGAGATCGTGGAACAGAACGAGCCCAACGCGTTCTTCGACAACCCGCAGAACGAGCGGACCAAGCTGTTCCTCGGGCAGATCCTGCACTGAGGATGGGACGCTGAATGAAAAAGGGAGCCTTCGGGCTCCCTTTTCCGTTGGCGCGTGGAAGCTCCCCGTAGGAGCGAATTCATTCACGAAATGGCCAGGCACCGAGCCAACCGGAGGCAACCCTCACCCCAGTCCTGAGGTAGCCCGTGCAGCGCTCTGACTGCTTTCTTCCAGACAAAAAAAGCCGCGCAGATGCGCGGCTTTTCACAGCGGCAGGACTCAATCGCCGTAGATATCGAAATCGAAGTACTTGGCCTGGATCGCCTGGTACTTGCCATTCTCACGCAGGGCCTTGATTGCGCCATTGAACTTCTCGCGCAGCTCGTTATCACCCTTGCGCACGGCGATCCCGGCGCCTTCGCCGAAGTACTTCGGATCGTTCAGGACCGGCCCAACAAACTCGTAGCCCTTGCCGTTATCGGTCTTGAGGAAGCCTTCGTTGAGCGGGAAGACGTCAGCCAGCACACCGTCCAGGCGGCCGGAAAGCACGTCCAGGTAGATCTCGTTCTGGGTGCTGTAGCGCACGATCTTGATGCCCTTGGGCTCCAGGACCTCGGTGGCGAAGCGATCGGTGGTGGTAGAGCGCTGGGTACCGATGGTCTTGCCCACCAGGCTCTTGAATTCCGGGTCGACCGCGGTGCCCTTCTTCATCACCAGGCGCGCCGGGCTGTAGTAGTACTTGCCGGTGAAGTCGACGGACTTCTTGCGCTCATCGGTGATGGTCATGGAGGACAGCACCGCGTCCACCTTCTTCACCTTCAGGGAAGGGATCAGGCCATCGAATTCCTGCTCGATCCACTGGCACTTCACCTTCATTTCCTCGCACATGGCATTGCCAATGTCATAGTCGAAGCCGGCGATCTGCCCTTCCGGGGTCTTGAAGGCGAAAGGTGGATAGGCCGCCTCGATGCCGATGCGCAAGGGCTTGTCAGCAGCGAAAACGCTGGAGGCCAGCAGGCTCAGGGCAAGGCTGCCCAGCAGAACGAGTTTCTTCATGGTGCGACTCCCGCATTACGGATGGAGGCTCGCCACATTGCAGGGCAAGCCGGTTCGGAATGGATATTCGAGGCAGAAGAAGGCGCCGCCAGGGCTGGCCGGCATGGGAATGGAATGAGTAGCTGGCTGTGGATCATCGTGGATGCCGCTAACTTGTACTTGTGAGTCCATACTGGACTCAAATGTACATATCGTCAATCACCTATGAAAAAGCCCGGCAAAGGCCAGGCTTGTTCGAACCTTGTAGGAGCGAATTCATTCGCCAAACAGGCCGCAGGCCTGCCATTGGGAGCCCCCCGTGGGCAGCTACGCTGCCCTTCGCGAATAAATTCGCCTCACAGGAAAAGCAGCCCCGGCCGGGATCATTTCCAGCGCTCGGCAGCGGCCTTGTCGCTGCACCGCCCTTCCACCCAGCGCGGGCCTTCGGCGGTGTCTTCCTTCTTCCAGAAGGGTGCGCGGGTCTTGAGGAAGTCCATGATGAAGTTGCAGGCGTCGAACGCCGCCTGACGATGGGCGCTGGCTGTACCGACGAAGACGATCGGCTCGCCCGGCTCCAGGCGGCCGATGCGGTGGAGGATATCCACATTGAGCAGCGGCCAGCGTCCCCGGGCTTCGGCCGCGATTTTCTCCAGGGCTTTCTCGGTCATGCCCGGATAGTGCTCCAGGAACATGCCAGCCACATCCTGGCCATCATTGAAATCGCGCACATAGCCGACGAAGCCGACCACCGCGCCAATGCCAACATTGGCCGCGTGCAGCGCGTTGAGTTCAACACCGGGGTCAAAGGCGGTTTCCTGCACGCGAATGGCCATCTCAGCCTCCGGTGACCGTCGGGAAGAAGGCGACCTCGTCACCGTCGCTGAGGGCTTCGTCCAGGCTGCAGAGCTCCTGGTTGCGGGCGCACATCAGGTTCTGTTCGGCGAGGACTTCCCAGACGCCGCCACGGGCCAGCAAGTGCTGGCGCAGATCATCCAGTTTCGCGAACGCCGGGTCACAGTTGAGCTGCTCGCCTTCGATGCCGAGCGCTTCACGGTAACGGGCGAAATACTGCACGCGAATCATCATTACTCCCCGGCCTGGTAATGGCCGCTCTTGCCGCCCAACTTTTCCAGCAGGCGTACGTTTTCAATGGTCATGCCGCGATCGACCGCCTTGCACATGTCGTAGATCGTCAGGGCGGCCACGCTGGCGGCGGTCAGCGCTTCCATTTCCACGCCGGTCTGCCCGGCCAGTTTGCAGCGGGCGACGATACGCACGCAGTCTTCCCCTTCCGCTGCCAGATCTACCTTGACGCTGGTGAGCATCAATGGGTGACACAGTGGAATGAGATCGGAGGTCTTTTTTGCCGCCTGGATGCCGGCAATGCGCGCCACGGCGAACACGTCGCCCTTGGGGTGGCCGCCGGACTGGATCATGGCGAGGGTTTCCGGGCGCATGCGCACACGGGCTTCGGCCGTCGCTTCACGGGAGGTCACCGCCTTGTCGGTGACGTCGACCATGTTGGCGCGGCCCTGGGCATCGAGATGGGTAAGCACTAAAAGTCTCCTTGGACAGGAGACAGATTGTATACAGAAATCCCCGCCGGGCGGCAGCTGCCGCCCGGCGGGAGTCGAGGGTCACATATGAGCTTCGGCGTACTCGGCCAGCACGGAACGCGGCACGCCCTGGAGGGTGATGTGCACGCCGTGGGGGAAGTCCTTGAAGCGTTCGGTCAGGTAGGTCAGGCCCGAGCTGGGGGCGGAAAGGTAAGGGGTATCGATCTGCGCCAGGTTGCCCAGGCAGATCACCTTGGACCCGGTGCCCGCACGAGTGATGATGGTTTTCATCTGGTGCGGCGTCAGGTTCTGGCACTCGTCGATGATGATCAGGCTTTGCTGGAAGCTGCGGCCACGGATGTAGTTCAGGGATTTGAACTGCAGTGGCACCTTGCTGAGGATGTAGTCCACGCTGCCATGGGTGTTCTCATCATCCATGTGCAGGGCTTCGAGGTTGTCGGTGATCGCACCCAGCCAGGGCTCCATCTTCTCCGCCTCGGTACCGGGCAGGAAGCCAATTTCCTGGTCCAGGCCCTGCACGCTGCGGGTGGCGATGATGCGCCGGTAGCGCTTGCTGACCATGGTCTGCTCGATGGCAGCGGCCAGCGCCAGGATGGTCTTGCCCGAACCCGCCGCGCCGCTGAGGTTGACCAGATGGATATCCGGGTCAAGCAGCGCGTAGAGCGCCAGCGCCTGGTACACGTCGCGCGGACGCAAGCCCCAGGCTTCCTGGTGTAACAGCGGTTCCTGATGCAGGTCGAGGATCAGCAGCTCATCGGCCTTGATGCCCTTGATCCAGCCCACGAAACCCTGCTCGTCGACGATGAACTCGTTGACGTGCACTGCCGGCAGGTTGTCGGTGAGCTGCACACGATGCCAGGTACGTCCATGGTCCTGGCGCGTCTCCACCTTGCTCACACGATCCCAGAACGACCCAGGCATGTCGTGGTAGCCACGGGACAGCAGGGAGACATCATCCACCAACTGGTCGGTGTGGTAGTCCTCCGAGTCGATCCCGCAGGCGCGCGCTTTCAGGCGCATGTTGATGTCCTTGGTCACCAGCACCACGGACATGCCCGGCCTGCGGCTCTTCAGCTCCACCAGTTGGTTGATGATCTTGTTGTCGTTGAGGTCTTCAGGCAGCCAGGTGATGGGAGCTGCGTGTTTGCTCATGAGAATCGAGAGGAAGCCGCAGGGGCCGCTTTTCTCTCGCTGGATGGGTACTCCGTGCTCCACTTCCTCAGGGGTGGCACCGCTGAGGATCTTGTCGATGTTACGGATGGCCTGTCTGCATTCAGCGGCAACACCCTGCTTGCCAGTCTTCAGCTTGTCCAGTTCCTCCAGCACGGTCATCGGAATGGCCACGTGGTGTTCCTGGAAATTGAACAATGCGTTGGGATCGTGGATCAGGACGTTGGTGTCGAGCGCGTACAAGGTTGGAGCGGTAGGGCGGGAGCGTCCGTGGTCATCCATACTCGGTCACCTTCTTATAGGGCCAGGCGACGGAATGCCAAGGAGGCGCTCCGCCGCGGAGGGCCGCCGACCTCCCCGCTCCGGGTCGTACCGGTAGGGAGAAGGTGCCAACAAGGTGAGGGCCGATGGCCGCCACCTGTCTGCAGGGTTCGGCGGTCTGATTTGTTAATACTCCATTCGGGATGACAGAAAAAAGAACTTTTTTGCCTGTACGAGTCTTTTTTCACAGCAAGACAAAAAGCCCTTGGCGTGTAGGAAAGCGCCCGTTAAAGTCGAAAGTCCCCTCCCCCGAATTTTCCCGATTTTTCTGACCTTGGCGGCGAATCCGCGCCTGCATCCAACCTGCCTATCGGCGGGATAGGTGGAGCCAACCGACGCAAATCCCTAGAATCGTCCCGTTCCCGAAGGAGACGATTCAATGCTGTTGGTGATTTCCCCCGCCAAGACCCTGGACTACGAGACCCCACCGGTCACTTCGCGCTTCACTCAGCCGGAGTACCTCGATCACGCCCAGGAGCTGATCCAGCAACTGCGCGAACTCAGTCCCGCGCAGATCGCCGAGCTGATGCACCTGTCCGACAAGCTCGCCGGCCTCAACGCCGCGCGCTACGGCAGCTGGCACCCGGACTTCACTCCAGGCAATGCCAAGCAGGCCTTGCTGGCCTTCAAGGGCGACGTCTACACCGGCCTCAACGCCGAAGACTTCGTTGAGGCCGACTTCGACTTCGCCCAGCAGCACCTGCGTATGCTCTCCGGCCTCTATGGCCTGCTGAGGCCGCTGGACCTGATGCAGCCCTATCGCCTGGAAATGGGCACCAAGCTGGCAAACGCCCGCGGCAAGGACCTCTATGCCTTCTGGGGTGAGCGCATCAGCGGCTGGCTGAATGAAGCCCTCGCAGCCCAGGGTGACGACATCTTGCTCAACCTCGCTTCCAACGAGTACTTCAGCTCGGTGAAGCGCAAGGCCCTGAACGCCCGCATCATCGATACCGAGTTCAAGGACCTGAAGAACGGCCAGTACAAGATCATCAGCTTCTACGCCAAGAAGGCCCGCGGCCTGATGGCCCGCTACGTGATCAAGGAGCGCCTGCAGGACCCCGCCGGCCTGAAGGACTTCAGCTATCAGGGCTACCGCTACTCGGCGGAGCACTCCAAGCCTGACAGCCTGGTGTTCCTGCGAGACCAGCCCCAGGACTGACCCCACGAACCCCGCCATCCGGCGGGGTTTTCGTTTGTGCCTCGCGCATTCCCAGGGGCGCCATGCGCACCGCTCCCATTCCCTCGCGGCGCAAGATCCGCTGATGTGCGCAGCGCACCCCTACCTCTGCGCGATGCCATTCAATGGCCATCGCAATTTCAATATCACTTCAAGATCATATGCGTGGCACAAGTTTGCCTTTGATACTGGCCAACTTGTTTTCTTGATAGTGGCCAAGTTGCCCCGCGATAGTGGCCAAGTTGCAAAATGCAATCACCGATAAATTGCAAACTGCATGATTGGAACTTTTCCCGGGCGCGCCAACTCTGAGAATGCCACGAGCCTTACACGGGGCGTAGTCAAAAAACTGCAATAAGCAAAATCAGGGACGAACGGTAGGAACTATCCGAAAAGATGGACACTCATACCCCCGTGACTTAATTCTTCACACCATATTTCGGTGTGATCTCAAACTGCCTTGAAAACTATCGGCGCGAGCCGAGGGGTAGTTTTTATCTGGCGAAAGCCAAATAAGTTAGTTAAGGAGAAGCGCAACAAACTCGACCTACTGGACAAAACCAACGAGCCAGAGCCCACGCGGCGATCAGCTCAGGACTCTACCCGGGCAAGCAATACGACATGCCCAGTTCAGGCGCCCTAACTTTGGCGTCCGGTATTACTCATGCCTGTGCACTTTAAAGTTGCAACTGCGACATAAAGGTGCAAACGGAAGTGACACTAACGTCACATATTAAACAGCGTGCTTAAAGGACGAGGTGAATACGATGCGAATCAGCATCTTCGGTTTGGGCTATGTTGGTGCAGTGTGCGCCGGCTGCCTCTCTGCTCGTGGTCATGAAGTTGTCGGTGTCGACGTTTCTCAGACCAAGATCGACCTGATCAACAATGGCAAATCGCCCATTGTCGAACCGGGTCTGGAAGAACTTCTGCAGCAAGGCGTGAAGAGTGGCCGCCTGCGCGGAACTACCGATGTCGCCGGTGCCGTTCGCGATACCCAGGTTTCCTTCATTTGCGTCGGCACTCCGAGCAAGAAGAACGGCGACCTGTCGCTGGACTACATCGAGGGCGTCTGCCGCGAGATCGGCTTCGCCCTGCGCGACAAGGCCGATCGCCACACCGTGGTAGTCCGCAGCACCGTGCTGCCGGGCACCGTGAAGAACGTGGTGATCCCGATCATCGAAGACTGCTCCGGCAAGAAGGCCGGCGTGGACTTCGGCGTAGCGGTGAACCCCGAGTTCCTGCGCGAGAGCACCGCGATCAAGGACTACGACTACCCACCCATGACCGTCATCGGCGAGCTGGACAAGGCTGCTGGCGACGTCCTGGAAACCCTGTACCGCGAGCTCGACGCCCCGATCATCCGCAAGGACATCGAAGTGGCGGAAATGATCAAGTACACCTGCAACGTATGGCACGCGGCCAAGGTCACCTTCGCCAATGAGATCGGCAACATCGCCAAGGCGGTTGGCGTCGATGGCCGCGAGGTGATGGACGTGGTCTGCCAGGACAACAAGCTCAACCTGTCCAAGTACTACATGCGTCCCGGCTTCGCCTTCGGCGGTTCCTGCCTGCCCAAGGACGTGCGTGCGCTGAACTACCGCGCCACTTCGCTGGACGTGGAGTCCCCGCTGATCGGCTCGCTGATGCGCAGCAACGCCGGCCAGGTACAGAAAGCCTTCGACATCATCTCCAGCCATGACAAGCGCAAGGTCGCTCTGCTCGGTCTGTCCTTCAAGGCGGGTACCGATGACCTGCGCGAAAGCCCCCTGGTGGAGCTGGCCGAGATGCTGATCGGCAAGGGTTTCGACCTCAGCATCTACGATCGCAACGTCGAGTACGCCCGCGTCCACGGCGCCAACAAGGACTACATCGAGTCGAAGATCCCCCACGTGTCCTCGTTGCTGGACAGCAACTTCGACTCGGTGGTCGACAAGGCCGACATCATCGTCCTGGGCAACCGTGACGAGCTGTTCGCCCCGCTGGCCCAACAGGCTCCAGCCGGCAAGCAGGTGATCGACCTGGTGGGCTTCATGCCCAAGGGCACCCAAGGCAACGCCGAGGGGATCTGCTGGTAAGAACCTGCTTGCGATCCGCTGCGCGTCGGAATAACTGCGTTGAAAATGGCTTCGGAAAGCCGCTTGCGGCTAACGCGCTTTAGCGCGGCCCGAAGGGCGAGCAGAGCGAGTAATGCTCATTTACCACTCGTAAATTCCGCTTCCTCAACCATTTTCGCCTTGTTCTTCTCTAGCTCGCGAGATCGTAAACAGGTTCTGAGCGCCCTGCCCCCTTCCCTCGGGAAGGGGGCATCCGCAACGATCCCAGGACGACTCTATGGACAAGATCAAGCATGGCCTGCTCGAAGCCTCGGGCTGGCTGTTCTACCTCCTCGCACTGATGCTGCTGGCACTGGCACTGCCGAAGTCCGTATTCGACCCCGATTCGAAGCACTTCCTGCTGCTGATCGGGGCTGTGGGCATCTGGCGCTATTCCATGGGCGCCCTGCACTTCGTGCGCGGCACGCTGTTCCTCTACTTCGTCTACCCCTGGTACAAGCGGCGCCTGGCCAAACTCGGCAACGCAGCGGACCCGTCCCACGTATTCCTGATGGTGACGAGCTTCCGCATCGAGGCCCTGACCACCGCCATGGTCTACCGCTCGGTGATCCAGGAAGCCATCGACTGCGGCTACCCGACCACTGTTGTCTGCTCCATCGTCGAGCTGTCCGATGAGCTGCTGGTGAAGAACCTCTGGACGAAGCTCGCACCGCCGCCGCGAGTCAAGCTGGACTTCGTGCGTATTCCCGGCACCGGCAAGCGCGATGGCCTGGCCTACGGTTTCCGCGCCATTTCGCGGCAACTGCCGGACTCGAACGCGGTCGTGGCGGTGATCGACGGCGACACGGTGCTGGCCGAAGGCGTTGTGAAGAAGACCGTGCCCTGGTTCAAGCTCTTCCCGAATGTCGGCGGCCTGACCACCAACGAGTTCTGCGAGGTACGCGGCAGCTACATCATGAGCGAGTGGCACAAGCTGCGGTTCGCCCAGCGCCACCTCAACATGTGCTCGATGGCACTCTCCAAGCGTGTGCTGACCATGACCGGGCGGATGTCGGTCTTCCGTGCCAGCGTGGTGACCGATCCGGACTTCATCGCCGACGTGGAAAGCGATCACCTGGACCACTGGCGTCTGGGTCGTTTCCAGTTCCTCACCGGTGACGACAAGTCCAGTTGGTACAGCTTGATGCGCCTGGGCTACGACACCTTCTACGTTCCGGATGCCGCCATCAACACCGTCGAGCACCCGCCGGAGAAGAGCTTCATCAAGGCCAGCCGCAAGCTGATGTTCCGCTGGTACGGCAACAACCTGCGGCAGAACTCCCGCGCCCTCGCGCTCGGCCCACGTCGCCTCGGCTGGTTCACCACCGTGGTGCTGGCCGACCAGCGTGCGTCGATGTGGACCTGCCTGCTGGGTCTGGCCGTGGCCATCATCGCCAGCCTGAAGTACAGCATCGCCTACCTGCTGGTGTACCTCCTGTGGATCGGCCTCACCCGTTTCGTCCTGACCCTGCTGCTCAGCATTACGGGGCACCGGATCGGACCGGCCTACCCCTTGATCCTCTATTACAACCAGATCGTCGGGGCCCTGGTGAAGATCTACGTCTTCTTCCGCCTCGACCAGCAGTCCTGGACCCGCCAGAACACCAAGCTCAACCGTGACCTCGCGAGCTTCTCGCGCTGGTTCAACACCTGGTCCTCACGCGCCATGACCTTCTCCGCAACCAGCGTATTCATCGCCACGTTGCTGGCGATCGTGTGAGCACAAGGAACCTGACAGGAATCGAAGCCATGAATACAGCCGTCAATCTCAATGTGGTGCATGAATCCGAAGCCCAGCGCCAGCACGCGCGGGTGAAAATCCCCGGCAAGATCCGCTACATCGCCCGTGGCGAACGCTTCGAAGCGTCGCTGCTGGACGTGTCCGCCGGAGGTTTCGCCTTCACCGCCGGCCGCGCCAGCGCCAACATCGGCGACCACCACAAGGGCCGCCTGATGTTCCAGATCGACGGCCTCAGCCTGGGCCTGGACGTGGAGTTCCAGGTACGCGCCGTGGATTCGCGCAACGAGCGCGTCGGCTGCGTCTTCCATGGCCTTCAGCCGCGCGACATCGCCACCCTGCGCTACCTCATCAGCTCGCACCTCTCGGGCGAACTGGTCAGCGCCGGCGACCTGCTCAACACCCTGCAGCGCGAGAACTTCACTAAACCGCGCAAAGGTGGCGCCGGTGGCGGCATGGGCCCCCTCGCCCGCCTCAAGGCAGTCGGCCTGAGCGCCGGCATCTTCGTCGTTGGCGTCGGTGCCTTCGCCTACATCCTCAACTCACTGTACGGCCTGTACTTCGTCACCCACGCTGACTCGGCGATGGTGGCAGTGCCCTCCATGCAGGTCACCATGCCCCGCGAAGGCACGGTACAGAGCCTGGTAAGCGCCGACGCCAGCGTG
Source organism: Pseudomonas sp. DY-1 (assembly GCF_003626975.1). NCBI lineage: Bacteria > Pseudomonadati > Pseudomonadota > Gammaproteobacteria > Pseudomonadales > Pseudomonadaceae > Pseudomonas > Pseudomonas sp. DY-1. The sequence goes on from NZ_CP032616.1 coordinate 2,949,324, forward strand.
GAGAAAGGCGCGCCCATCGCATCCTTCAACGCCACCATGCTGGAGATGCTCAAGGGCCACCTGACCGACGACCAGCTCACTCCGAAGAACGTCGAAGAACTGTTCGGCAAGCAGATGAAGGGCACCCTCACCAGCCCCTGCAACTGCAAGATCGCGCGCCAGCTCGTGGCCGACGGCCAGTTCGCCAGCAAGGGCGACGTGATCTTCGAACTGGTGCCCCAGGACACCCAGGCCACCATCCAGGCGCGCTTCCCCTTCCGCAACATCGCCCAGGCCAAACCGGGTGCCCGCGTCACCTTCCAGGTCGCCGGCGAAGATCAGGTGCGCCACGGCAAGATCCTCAGCAGCAACCTGCATGACGGCAGCATGTCCGCCGACATCCGCGCCACCATCCAGCCCGACGAGCCGCTGCCCAGCACTTTCGCCGGCCAGCCGGTGGAAGTCAGCATCGATCGCGGCCCGTCCCTCGACTGGCTGATCGACCGCGCCCTGGCCGCGGGCTTCTGAGGAGGGCGCGACCATGGCCCATCACGCCACCCCCGTCCTGCTGCTGGCCGCGGCTATCGCCCTGGCCGGCTGCGCGGGACTTCCGGACGAACGCCTCGCCCGCGAGGCCCTGAAGCGCGGCGACAGCACCACTGCCGAGCAGAACTTCCGCCAGTTGGCCGATCTCGGTTATGCCGATGCCGCGGTCGGTCTGGCCGACATGCAGGTCGCCAGTGGCGATCCGGAGCAATTGCAGAAGGCCGAGCAGACCTATCGCCAGGCCATGGACCAGTCGCCCCGCGCCAAGGCCCGCCTTGGCAAACTGCTGGCGCGCAAGACTGCGCTGAGTCAGGCCGAGCGCCGCGAAACCGCGCAACTGTTGGAGGAGTCCTTCGAAGCCGGTGAAGAAAGCAGCCTGCTACCGCTGGTGATGCTTTATCTGCAGTACCCGCAGGACTTCCCATCCGTGAACGTCCCAGCACGTATCGCCAAGTGGCGCGCCGAAGGCCACATCCAGGCAGACCTGGCGCAGATCCTCGTCTATCGCACCCAGGGTACCTACGATCAGCACCTGGGCGAGATCGAACAGATCTGTGCCCGCAACCTGGCGGTCGCCGACGTCTGCTACGTCGAGCTGGCCACGGTCTATCAGAAGCAAGGCAATGCCGAAGCCCAGCAGAAACTGCTGGACCAACTGATGGCCGGCTACAAGGCCGGGCGCATTCCCGCCCAGCGCGTGGAATCAGTGGCTCAGGTACTGGCCGACGCCGATATCGGCAAGCCCGATGAAGGCAAGGCCCAGGAAATGCTCGAAGCCGTGGCACCGACCTACCCCGCTGCCTGGGTAAGCCTGGCCAAGCTGCTGTACGAGTACCCCGGCCAGGGCGATACCGAGCAGATGCTGGGCTACCTGGAGAAGGGTCGCGCCGCCTCCCAGCCCCGCGCCGAACTCCTGCTGGGCCGCTTCTACTACGAAGGCAAGCTGGTGCCCCTGGATCCGAAGAAGGCCGAGGAACACCTGCTCAAGGCGGCCCCGACCGAGCCCACCGCCAACTATCTGCTGGGCCAGATCTACCTGCGCGGCTACCTGGGCGACATCGCCCCGGACAAGGCCCTGGAGCACCTGCTCAGTGCCGCACGCAACGGCCAGATCAATGCCGACTTCGCGCTGGGCCAGATGTACGCCCAGGGCAAGGGCATCCAGCCGAACCTGGTCAATGCCTACGTCTTCAGCCAACTGGCCCTGCCCAAGAACACCCCGCAGGCCCTGGAACTTGCCCAGCGCGTTGATCAGCAGCTGCCGCCCGCCGAACGCGCCCGCGCCGAACAACTGCTGCGTGAAGAACGCGCAGCACGTGGCGCCGCCGCACCTGGCACGCCCCAGATGCAGGCCATGCAGACCCAATAAGGACCCGTACCGACGATGAACAACAAACCCTGGATCCGCGCAGGCCTCGGCCTGTCCCTGCTGGCCGCGAGCATCGCCCACGCCGCAGAGCCCAACGGCAAGAACTACGGCCTGGACGTGAAGATCACCGCGCAATCCGAAGACGACCGCGACCTCGGCACCCGCGACGGTGGCGACGTCAACGGTATCGGTCTCGACCTGCGTCCCTGGGTCTATGGCGAGCGTGGCGACTGGAGCGCCTTCGCCATGGGCCAGGCCGTTACCGCCACCGATATCGTCGAAACAGACACCCTGGAATCCAGCGACATCGAAGCCGATGCCGGCCAGCGCAACAACGGCCGCGAGCCGGACAAAAGCTACCTGGCCATGCGCGAGTTCTGGGTCGACTACGGCGGCCTGACCGCTTACCCGGGCGAGCACCTGCGCTTCGGTCGCCAGCGCGTGCGCAGCGAAGAAGGCACCTGGTGGGACACCAATATCGAAGCCCTGCGCTGGAGCTTCGACACCACCCTGCTGCGTGCCCATGCCGGAGTCGCCGAGCGCTTCAGCGAGTACCGCACCGACATCGACGAACTGGCCCCTGAAGACGAGGACCGCCAGCACTTCTTCGGCGACATCTCCACCCAGTGGCAACCAGGCCACTGGGTCGGCGCCAAACTGCACCACAGCCGTGATAACGGCGACCTGCCCAACGTCGGCGAGGAAGTCGATGAACTCGACAAGCGCACCACCGGCGACCTGACCTGGCTGGGCCTGGAAGCCGACGGCGGCTTCTTCGATCGGCGCTCCACCCTGCCGCTGAACTACTGGGCCCAGGCCACATGGCTGACCGGCGATGTAGACGAACTGCAACAGACCACCGTCGGCAATCAGAACGTCGCCAGCGGCAAGCGCAACGTCGACGTCGACGCCTGGGCACTGGATCTCGGCCTGCGCTGGAATATCGATGACCAGTGGAAGGTCGGCGGCGCCTACGCCCGGGGCAGTGGCGGCGGCGATGACGACAGCTCCGAGCAGTTCCGCCAGACCGGCCTGGAAAGCAACCGCTCCAACTTCACCGGTACCGAAGCCCGCATGCACCGTTTCGGCGAGGCCTTCCGTGGCGAGCTGAGCAACCTCCAGGTGGCCACTGCCTTCACCTCCTGGCAGATGGGCGAGGACTACGACGCGAGCGTCGTCTACCACCGTTTCTGGCGCGTGGACGACAACCAGGACGTGGGCCAGAGCGGAATCATCGCGCCCCTGGAAGACGGCGAGAAAGACATCGGCCAGGAGATGGATCTGGTGGTCACCCGCTACTTCAAGCAGGGCCTGCTGCCGGCCTCCATGGCCGAACACCTGGACGAGCGCTCCGCCCTCGTGCGCTTCCGTGGCGGCGTGTTCAAGCCGGGCGATGCCTATGCCAGCGGCACCGACTCGCTCATGCATCGCGCCTTCGTCGACTTCATCTGGCGCTTCTGATGAGCATCCGGCGCAAGGGAGGAACAGCCATGAAACGCAGCATGGGAACCACAATGCTGATGGGCGGCGTCGTGCTCGGCGCCCTGCAGTTCGCCGCACCCTGGGTACAAGGTGCGGAACCGACCCAGGAGCTCAAGGAAACCAAGAACTACACGGTTTCCACCGCGCCGGTGGAACAACTGCACATGGATACGCCGAAGGCGCCAGACCTGTCTGGCTACACCGCCGCAGCGGTGGAAGCGAAGATCGATCGCGCCACCCGCGGCCACGTAGCGGTCAGGCGCATGCTCCAGCAGGATGCGCTGAAGGACTTCATCGGCGGCGACGAGCGTCTGCGTGAGTGGGTCAAGCGCCAGCAGAACATGCCGCAGGCGATCTTCGTCGAAGGGGGCTACGTGACCCCGGAAGACCTTGCCAAGGCGCTTCCCGAGAGCCAGTTCAGCGAAACCGAGCCGGGCGTCTACATCGCCCGCCTGCCAATCGTGGTGGCCCAGGGCGCGAGCCTGCAGATCGGCAAGGAGACCCGGGAATTCCGCATGTCCCAGGAGCGCGGCGCGTTCCTGGTCAACGACGGCAAGCTGTTCATCACCGGCACCCAGCTCACCGCCTGGAACGAAAAGAACAATTCCCCGGCCTGGTTCCAGAAGCCCGAGGAGTTCCGCCCGTTCCTGGTGTCCTGGGGCGGCAGCGAGCTGTACATCGTCGGCAGCAAGGTCACAAGCCTCGGCTACGACAACTCCAAGTCCTACGGTGTCTCCATCACCCAGTACACGCCAGGCCAGGCCAAGCGCCTGAAGCGCCCTGCGCCGACCGGCTGGCTGCTGGATTCGGAGTTCGTCGACCACTGGTACGGCTTCTACTGCTTCGAAGCGGAGAACGTGGTCATCAAAGGCAATACCTACCGCGACAACATCGTCTACGGCATCGACCCGCACGACCGATCGAGCGGTCTGGTCATCGCCCACAACACCGTCTTCGGGACCAAGAAGAAGCACGGCATCATCATTTCCCGTGAGGTGGACGACAGCTGGATCATCAATAACAAGAGCTATGACAACAAGCTCTCCGGCATCGTGATCGACCGTAACTCGGTGAACAACCTTGTCGCCTGGAACGAGGTGTACCAGAACCACTCCGACGGCATCACCATCTACGAAAGCTCCAACAACCTGCTCTGGGGCAACAAGATCCTCAGCAACCAGCGCCACGGCATCCGCGTGCGCAACAGCGTGAACATCCGTCTGTACGAGAACCTCTCCGCGGCCAACGGCCTGACCGGCGTGTATGGCCACATCAAGGACCTCTCCAACACCGACCGCAACATCAAGCTCGACCCCTTCGACACCAAGGTCTCGCTGATCCTGGTCGGCGGCAAGCTCGCAGGCAACGGCTCCAGCCCACTATCCATCGACTCGCCCTTGTCGGTCGAGTTGTACCGCGTCGAGCTGCTCGCGCCGAGCAAATCCACCGGTATCAGCTTCGCCGGCATCCTCGGCGAAAAGCAGGACGAAATCCTCGACCTGATGGTGCGCCGCAAACAAGCGGTGCTGATCGACCCCGTCGAAACCCAGGCCGAACTCCAGGATTGAGGTACCCGATCATGCCCAGAATTTCCCGCAAATGGTTCACCCCTTCGGCCCTTGCAGCCGCCCTGCTGGCCGCCGCCCAAGGTGCGCACGCCGCGCCCGAGTTCAGCGTGCAGCGCACCGGGCCGCTCTGCGCCGCAGCGCAGAATCCGGCCAACTACAACACCAAGTACCTCAGCTTCTTCACCACCCTGGTTCAGGGTCAGGGCGACTGGCTGTTCCGGACCCAGTACGATCTGCGTACCGACTTCGGTACCACCCCCTTCGGTTGGAGCCAACTGAAGCGTCTGCGCGATGCGCTCAAGGCCAAGGGTGTGGAGCTGATGGTGGTCTACCAGCCCACCCGTGGCCTGGTGAACCGCGAGAAGCTCACGCCCGAAGAGAAGGCCCACTTCAACTACGAGCTGGCAAAGAAGAACTACCTGGCTGCCGTCGACCATTTCCGCAAGGCCGGCATCTGGGTCACCGACCTGTCGCCGCTCTTCGATGAGAAGGGCGTGGGCACCGACTACTACTTCAAGGCGGACCACCACTGGACGCCGGCCGGCGCCGACCGTACCGCCGCGCTTGTCGCCGAAACCCTGAACCAGATTCCCGGCTTCAGCGACATTCCGAAGAAGGACTACCAGAGCAAGGTGGTGGGCCTGCTGTCCAAGGCCGGCACCCTGCACAAGACCGCGGCCCAGTTCTGCGGCACCGGCTATGCCACCCAGTACGTCGACCGCTACGAAACCGAGGCGGCGGGCGATGGCGGCGACAGCCTGTTCGGCGACGAATCCAACCCGAAGGTGACCCTGGTGGGCACCAGTAATAGCGGTCCGGCCTACAACTTCGCCGGATTCCTGCAGCAGCACACCGGTGCCGAGGTGCTCAACATGGCGGTCAGTGGCGGCGGTTTCGAAAGCGCCCTGATGCAGTACATGAGCAGCCCGGAGTTCCATCAGAACCCGCCCAAGGTCCTGGTCTGGGAATTCGCCACCCACTACGACATGGCCGAAGCGAGTTTCTACCGCCAGGCCGTGCCCATGGTGAACAACGGCTGCGAAGGCCGGACGGCGGTGCTGAAGAACAAAGTCACGCTCAAACCTGGCGCCAACGAGGTACTGGTCAATGGCAAGGGCGCGCCACTGCGTGACCTGCGCGGAGGCGATTACCAGGTGGACCTGCGACTCAGCGATCCGTCCATTCACGACCTCAAGACCACCATCTGGTACCTCAACGGCCGACGCGAGAACTTCAAGCTGGAACAGAGCGACCGCATCGATACCGGTGGTCGCTACGCCTTCGAGCTGCGCAACGACCCCGACTGGGCCGATCTGAACATGCTCGCCCTGGAAATCCACAGCCCCGAACAAATGCCCCAGGATCTCAGCGTCGAGGTCAGCCTCTGCGCGCGTTCCGGCAAGGGCGGGGACAACCTCACGGCCAAGGCCGAGTGAGGAAGGAGGTACCCATGACTACCAGACCCTGGCTGATCGCTCCGCTGCTCGCGGGGATCCTGCTCGCCGGGCAAGGCCACGCCGCAGACCTGGTGCCGCCCAGGGGCTACTACGCCCCTGTGGATATCGACGCCAAGTCCGCCGGCACCTGCAAGGCGCCACCCACGCCCTATACCGCGAAGCTGGAGTTCCGCAGCAAGTACGAAGGCTCCGACAAGGCCCGCGCGACGCTCAACCCGAACGCGGAAAAGGCCTTCCGCGAGAAGACCGCTGACATCACAGAGATGGAGCGTGGCATCAGCAAGATGGTCATGGAGTACATGCGCAAGGGCCAACGCACCCAGCTCGAATGTTCCCTGCAGTGGCTGGGCAGCTGGGCCCAGGCGAATGCGCTGCTGAGCCCCCAGTACAACCACACCGGCAAGTCGATGCGCAAATGGGCGCTGGGCAGCATGGCCTCGGCCTACCTGCACCTGAAGTTCTCCGAGTCGCAGCCCCTGGCGCCCTACCGCGCCCAGACCCGGATGATCGAGTCCTGGTTCTCGCGCCTTGCCGACCAGGTCGTCCACGACTGGAGCGACCTGCCGCTGAAGAAGATCAACAACCACTCCTACTGGGCCGCCTGGTCGGTGATGGCCACCGCCGTGGCGACCAATCGCCAGGACCTCTTCGACTGGTCGGTGCAGCAGTTCCGCGTCGCCGCCGGCCAGGTCGACCAGGACGGCTTCCTGCCCAACGAACTCAAGCGCCGCCAGCGCGCGCTCGCCTACCACAACTACAGCCTGCCACCGCTGGCGATGATCGCGGCCTTCGCCCAGGCCAACGGCGTGGACCTGCGCGAAGCGAACGACGGCGCCCTGCGCCGCCTCGGCGAGAACGTGATCGCCGGCGTGGATGACCAGGAAGCCTTCGATGAGAAGACCGGCAACGACCAGGACATGAGCGAGCTGAAGAAACACGCCAAGTTTGCCTGGCTGGAGCCCTGGTGCTCGCTCTACCAATGCTCGGCCGCGACCCTCGAACGCAAAGAGGAGATGGGGCCCTACAAGACCTTCCGCCTCGGCGGGGATGTGACCCAGGTGTTCCATCCGAAGAAGGAGGGTGGGAGCTAAACCCCCGCTCGGACAGCCCCCTCTCCCCCTGGGAGAGGGTTGGGGTGAGGGCGGACGGACTCCACGCGGAGCCCAACATCCCTTACCCCCTGCCCCTCTCCCAATGGGAGAGGGGAGAAAAACGCCCCCGCCCCAACGTGGCGGGCCAGAAATCAAACGTTCAACGGAGAGACTCGGATGGTCTTTTCTTCAAACGTGTTCCTGTTCCTGTTCCTGCCGATCTTCCTCGGCTTGTACTACCTGGTCGGGACACGCTATCGAAACCTGTTGTTGCTGGTCGCCAGCTACATTTTCTACGCCTGGTGGCGCATCGACTTCCTGGCACTGTTCGCTGCGGTGACGGTGTTCAACTACTGGATCGGCCTGCGCATCGGCGCAGCCGGGGTGCGCACGAAAACAGCGCAGAAATGGCTGCTCCTCGGCGTAGTGGTGGACCTCTGCGTCCTCGGCTACTTCAAGTACGCCAACTTCGGCGTCGACAGCCTCAACGCCATCATCACCTCCTTCGGCCTGGAGCCCTTCGTGCTCACGCACATCCTGCTGCCGATCGGGATTTCCTTCTACGTCTTCGAATCCATCAGCTACATCATCGACGTGTACCGAGGCGACACCCCGGCCACGCGCAACCTGGTGGACTTCGCGGCCTTCGTGGCGATCTTCCCGCACCTGATCGCCGGCCCGGTACTGCGCTTCAAAGACCTGGTGGACCAGTTCAACCACCGTACCCATACGGTGGACAAGTTCGCCGAGGGCTGCACGCGCTTCATGCAGGGCTTCATCAAGAAGGTCTTCATCGCCGACAGCATTGCGCCCATCGCCGATCACTGCTTCGCACTCTCCGACCCGACCACGGGCGATGCCTGGCTCGGCGCACTGGCCTATACCGCGCAGCTGTACTTCGACTTCTCCGGCTACAGCGACATGGCCATCGGCCTAGGCCTGATGATGGGCTTCCGCTTCATGGAGAACTTCAACCAGCCCTACATCAGCCAGTCCATCACCGAGTTCTGGCGGCGCTGGCACATCAGCCTCTCCACCTGGCTGCGCGACTACCTGTACATCAGCCTGGGCGGTAACCGTGGCACCACCTTCCAGACCTACCGCAACCTGTTCCTCACCATGTTGCTGGGTGGCCTTTGGCACGGCGCCAACTTCACCTACATCATCTGGGGCGCCTGGCACGGTGCCTGGCTGGCCATCGAACGCGCGCTGGGCGTGAACGCCGCGCCCCGCGCGATCAACCCGCTGAAGTGGGTCTTCACCTTCCTGCTGGTGGTGATCGGCTGGGTGATCTTCCGCGCCGAGAACCTGGATGTTGCCTGGCGCATGTATGCCGCCATGTTCAGCTTCGGTGACTGGCAGCTCTCCGAGCTCAACCGCGCGCAACTCACCAGCCTGCAGATCGCCACCCTGGTGCTGGCCTACGTCGTGCTGGTCATCTGCGGCATCCGTCAGTTCTATGCCCAGCCACTGGCTGGCGCGCCAAAGGCCAAGGCCCGTGAGGACGACGACGGCATCGCTATCAATGCCGACGGCAGCGCCACCCTGCCCCGCGCCCGCATACAGATCGGCGCCCTGGCCTTCCACGCCGCTGTGCTCCTGCTGTTCGCCGCCTCGGTGCTGAAGCTCTCGGCGCAGAGCTTCTCGCCCTTCCTGTACTTCCAGTTCTGAGTGGAACCGACCATGAACAGAACCCTGAACCTGCTCTACATCCTGCTCTTCTGCGGCCTGCTGCTGGCGCTGAGCCTGTGGTCCATGCGCTCGATCCTCGGTTTCTCCGTGGCAAAGGAAACCAGCGTGCTGGATGGCAAGCTGGCCCTGGCCTTCGAGAAGCGCTACGACGAGGAATTCCCGGTCAAGCAACTGGGCACCAACCTCTGGGCCCTGGTGGACTACAAGCTGTTCGGCGAAGGCCGCCAGGGCGTAGTCATCGGCCAGGACGGCTGGCTCTACTCGGACGAGGAGTTCGACCCGGTAGCCGACGGCTCCCGTCAGGTCCGCGACAACCTTGCGCTGATCCAGGGCGTGCGCGACGAGCTGGCGCGGCACAATGTGGAACTGGTACTGGCGATCATCCCGTCCAAATCGCGCCTCTACCCCGAGCACGTCGGCGAGGTCACCCCCACTGCCCTGCGCCAGGACCTCTATGAGCGCTTCCGTGGTGCCGCGCGCAAGGCCGGGATCACCGCCCCGGACCTGCTCGCCACGCTGGAAGACGCCAAGAACCAGGGCCAGGTCTTCCTGCGCACCGACACCCACTGGACCCCGCTGGGCGCCGAAGTGGTGGCCGGTCGCCTGGGCCAGGCGGTGGGCCAGGCCATGAGCCTGCGCGGCACTCCGCAGCAGTACGTCACCGAGGTGGTGGGGAATGAGGACTACAAGGGCGACCTGACCCGCTTCCTGCCCCTGGACCCGCTGTTCGAAAACCTGATGCCGGCCCCGGACCAGTTGCAGAAGCGCGCCACCCGCAGCCAGGACGAAGCGAACGCCGGCGACGATGCCCTGTTCGCCGAGAACGATGTACCGGTCGTGCTGGTGGGCACCAGCTACAGCGCCAACGACCGCTGGAACTTCGCCGGCGCCCTGCGCCAGTCACTGCAGCGCGACCTGGTGAACCACGCGGAGGACGGCCACGGCCCGATCCTGCCGATGCTCAAGTACCTCAGGAGCGACGAACTGAAGGACGCCCCGCCGCAGCTGGTGATCTGGGAGTTCCCGGAACGCTACCTGCCGATGCTGAGCGACCTGTCCGAATTCGACCCCGAATGGGTCGCCAGCCTGCGCAAGGGTGTGGGTTCCGACGAACGCCTGGCTTCGCGCTCGGGCAACTGAATACCCCGTGAACGGGAACACAGGGCCGGACACGGCCCGATCAAGAGAGAAGATGGAGGTACACCTCATGAACCGACAGAACAACCGCAGCTGGACGTCTTATGCCTGCGCCCTGGTGCTCGGCCTCGGTGCCCTGCACGCCCAGGCCAACGAAGGTGGACTGTACGGCCCCCAGGCGCCCAAGGGCTCCGCCTTCGTCCGCGCCTACAACGCCGCCAGTAACGAGCTCAGCGTCAACGTCGGCAACACCGCACTGACCGACGTTCCGCCGCTCGGCTCCAGCGACTTCAAGTTCCTCCCGCCAGGCAACTACAGCGCCCAGGTCGGCAGCAGCAACCTCTCGGTGAAACTCGAGGCCGACCGCTACTACACCCTGGTCAACCAGACCGGCAAAGACCCGCAGCTGGTGGAAGAGCCGCCGTTCCGAAACAAGCAGAAGGCCCTCCTGCGCGTACAGAACCTGTCGGACGCCAAGCTCACCCTGAAGACTGCCGACGGCAAGACGCCAGTCGTGGCGGACGTAGCCCCGCAGGGTCGCGGCGAGCGCGAGATCAATCCGGTGAAAGTCGGCCTCGCCCTGTTCGACGGTGACAAGAAGGTCAGCGACCTCAAGCCCGTCTCGCTGCAGCGCGGCGAAGTGGTCTGCCTCTACATCACCGGCAGCGGCGGCAAGCTCTCTCCTGTCTGGGTCAAGCGCCCGGCGGAGTCCTGATTAGCAACGAAGAAACAACCGGCGCGGATTGAACCACGCCGGTACCTACCCGCCCCGCAGAGGGTGGGAAAAGAAAGAAATGTGATTTGTGGAAGCAGCGCCTACAACCCATGACTGAGTTAGGAGAAACACCCATGATTCCCGTGATCCTCTCTGGCGGTAGCGGCTCTCGCCTCTGGCCTCTTTCGCGCAAACAGTATCCCAAGCAGTTCCTCGCCCTCGCCGGCGACCAGACCCTGTTCCAGCAGACTCTTCAGCGCCTGAGCTTCGAAGGCATGCAGCCGGCCGTGCTGGTGGCCAACCAGGATCACCGCTTCATCGTCCAGGAGCAGCTCGATGCCATCGGCCTGCAACCCCAGGCCATGCTGCTGGAGCCCTTCGGCCGCAACACCGCGCCGGCAGTAGCGATCGCCGCCATGCAACTGGTCGCCGAGGGCCGTGACGAGCTGATGCTGGTGCTCCCGGCAGACCACGTACTGCGCGACCAGCAAGCCTTCCAGCAAGCCCTGGAACTGGCCACCAGCGCCGCCGAGAAGGGCGAGATGGTGCTCTTCGGCGTACCCGCCGAGCGCCCGGAAACCGGTTACGGCTACATCCGCAGCAAAGCCGACGGCGCCCTGCCGGAAGGCATCAGCCGCGTGGCGCAGTTCGTCGAGAAACCGAACGAAGACAGGGCCCGCGAGTACGTGGCATCCGGCGACTACTTCTGGAACAGCGGTATGTTCCTGTTCCGCGCCAGCCGCTTCCTGGAAGAACTCAAGCAGCACGATGTGGACATCTACGACACCTGCCTGCTGGCCCTGGAGCGCAGCAAGCGCGACGGCGTCGCGGTGAGCATCGACTCGGCCACCTTCGCCTGCTGCCCGGACAACTCCATCGACTACGCGGTAATGGAGAAGACTGCCCGCGCCTGCGTGGTACCGCTCTCCGCCGGCTGGAACGACGTGGGTAGCTGGAGCTCCATCTGGGAAGTGCACGAGAAGGACAAGAACGGCAACGTCACCAAGGGCGACGTGGTAGTTCAGGACAGCCACAACTGCCTGGTGCACGGCAACGGCAAGCTGGTCTCGGTGATCGGCCTGGACGACGTGGTGGTGGTCGAGACCAAGGACGCCATGATGATCGCCCACAAGGACCGCGTGCAGGACGTGAAGAAACTGGTCAACAAGCTGGACGCCGACGGCCGCAGCGAAACCCAGAACCATTGCGCCGTGTACCGCCCCTGGGGCTCGTACGACTCGGTGGACATGGGCGGCCGCTTCCAGGTCAAGCACATCACCGTGAAGCCCGGTGCACAGCTTTCGCTGCAGATGCACCACCACCGCGCCGAGCACTGGATCGTGGTTTCCGGCACCGCCCAGGTGACCTGCGACGACAAGGTGTTCCTGCTGACCGAAAACCAGTCCACCTACATCCCGATCGCCTCGGTCCACCGCCTGGCCAACCCCGGCAAGATCCCGCTGGAGATCATCGAGGTGCAGTCCGGCAGCTACCTGGGTGAAGACGACATCGAGCGTCTGGATGACGTCTACGGTCGCGCCCCGCAGTCCGCTACCGTACACAGCATCGCCCGCTGACCTGTAAGAGCCGGCTTGCTGGCGAAGGGGCAACCTTTCGCGAGCAAGCTCGCTCCTACATCGCCCTCGGCGGCCGTGGGCGCTCTTGCTAGCATGGAAGGCCTCACGGAGGTCTTTCCATGCTCATTGGCGCTGTTCTCTTCCTGACCTGGCTGGTCCTGCTGCTGCGCTACCCGGCCAAGGCCCTGCCGCTGTCCCTGGCGGCCGTGCTTGGCGTCGCCCTGATCGCCGTCTGGGTGCTCTGGGAAGAACGCGGCGAGGAACACCGCTTCGCCCGGCTCGATATCCAGCTCACCTACGCCCCGCAAACCTGCCCCGCCGACCGTCCACTGGAAATCCGCGTGCGCAACGGCGACGACGCGGTGCTGCGCGATTTCGCCTGGCAGGTCCAGGCCTTCCGCCCCGGCGATACCATCAACCTGGCCCAGCCCAGCTACGACCATCCACGCTACCTCGGCCCGTCCGAACTGCAGCCCGGTACCCAGTGGCAGGACTGCCTGGCCCTGCCGCCCATTCGCCAGGGTTATCGCGCACAATCCCTGGAGTTTCGCGCCGCCAATTTGCGTGGCAAATTCGTCGACTGAACTGACAGCGCCCCCTCCCCCGGCCCCTCTCCCGCTTGCGGGAGAGGGGGACAAGCAATCCGCGCAGACCTCGACGGTGGCACGGACGGCCCCCTCTCCCTTCAGGGAGAGGGCTGGGGAGAGGGCGAACCGGATGCCCCCCAGCAAAGGACTCGAGATGCCCAATCCCACCGCCCTGATCACCGGATGCTCCAGCGGCATCGGCCGCGCCCTGGCCGACGCCTTCAAGGCCGCCGGCTACAGCGTCTGGGCCACCGCCCGCAAGCCGCAGGACCTGGCCACGCTGGAAACCGCCGGCTTCGTCGCCGTGGCGCTGGACGTGAATGACCAGGCCGCCGTCGCCGCCCTTGCCGAGCGACTGGAACGGGAGGAAGGTGGTCTCGACGTGCTGGTAAACAATGCAGGCTTTGGCGCCATGGGGCCGCTGCTGGACGGCGGCGTCGATGCCTTGCGCAAGCAGTTCGACACCAACGTCTTTGCCCTGGTGGATGTGACCCGCGCCTGTTTCCCGCTGCTGCGTAAACGCCGGGGCCTGGTGGTGAACATCGGCAGTGTATCGGGCGTTCTGGTCACGCCCTTCGCCGGTGCCTATTGCGCCTCCAAGGCCGCGGTCCATGCACTCTCCGACGCCTTGCGCCTGGAGCTGTCGCCCTTCGGCATCGAGCTGATGGAGGTGCAGCCAGGCGCCATCGCCTCCAGCTTCGGTGCCAGCGCCACTCGCGAGGCCGAAGCCCTGATCGCCGAAGATTCCCCTTGGTGGCCGGTGCGCGAAGGCATTCGCGCACGAGCCCGCGCCTCCCAGGACAACCCCACTTCAGCCACAGACTTCGCCCGCACCTTGCTCGCTGCCGTACAACGCAAGCCCCGTCCGACGCTGGTGCGCATCGGCAACGGCAGCCGCGCCCTGCCGCTGCTGGCGCGCTGGGTGCCAAGAGGCGTGCTGGAGCGGGTGCTGAAGAAGCGCTTCGGACTGGGCGTCGAACTCTAGGAAAAGCCGGTCGGACGACGCCAGACTCAGCCTGCGCGCCTGACCACACCCTCACTTATCCACAGTTTCAGCCAGCCAGCCGCCAGCATCGGATCGCCGAGCTCCGCGCACAGGCCAGCAAAGCTCCAGCCCTGCGCCACCATGCCCAGCAATGCATGGCCTTCTTGCTCGGCAAGGCTGCGGTATTGCCCCACCAGCCCCTGACGCCAGACCAGGCACAGTTCGGCTCGCTCCAGCAGCTCGCTGCCAGGGAACTCGCGACCATCCTTCACCGCCCGCCACAGGGCCAGGCTGTTATGCCGACAAGGCACCCGCTGCACACTGGGCACCAGCGCCAGCTGCAGCTCGGGCCAGTCTTCAGCAGGCAAATGCGCCATCTGCTCCAGGGTCAGCGGCTCATCCGCCGGAGCATCGAAGGCCAGGGTGAAGGCCCACTCAAGCCGCGCCAGCTCGGCCAAGGGCGCGGACTGATCCGGCACCAGCCAGGACTCGATGAAATCGGCGAGACTCGCCCCCAGCCAGCGCAGGCTGAAATGCCGCGACGGATGGGCACGCAGGTAGGCGTGGGCCAAGGCCTCGAACTCATCGTCGCCGAGCCAGTGATGCAGTGTCGGGTAGTCGCCACGCAACGCCTCGACCAGCCGTGCGCGGAAGGCATGATGGTAAATCTGCAAGCCCTCCAGCGCGCCCAGTTCCGGGCCGCCACGAATGGCTGCGAGCAGTTCGGCGTCGGCTAGGTCGCATTCATCCAGCAAGTAGGCCTCGAAGCGCTGCTGAAATTCGCTCAAGCGCATACCACCTCCTTTCCCAGGGTGACGTCCGCCAGTTCCCGTGCCTTGCCCAACTCGGCCAGCAGCTCATCCAAAGGCGGCAGGTGGTCGTCACGCTCCAGCAGGGTGGCAACCGGCCCCAGGTGTTCAAGGGTGCGCTGGTAAAGCTGCCAGACCGGATCACAGATCGGTGCATCGTGGGTATCGATCAGGTAGTGGCCGTAGTCGCTATGACCAGCCAGGTGCAACTGGCGGATGGCGGTTTTCGGCAGTGCGCGGATGAAGTCCCAGGGCTCGAAACCCTGGTTACGCGCGCTGACGTACACGTTGTTCACATCCAACAGCAGTTCGCAGCCGCTGAGTTCCACCAGGGCGGCGAGGAATTCCCATTCGCTCATCTCGCTGTCGGCACAGCGCAGGTAACTGGAAACGTTCTCCAGCACCAGCGGCCGGCCCAGCGCGTCCTGCACCTGCCGGACCCGTTCGGCCACATGGGCCAGGCTCTCTTCGGTGAAGGGCAGCGGCAGCAAGTCATGGAGCTGGTGGGCGTTGCCACGGCTCCAGCAGAGATGATCAGAGACCCAGCGAGGCCTGATGCGCTGGGCAAGTGCCTTCAACTGCAGCAGATGATCGCGGTCCAGCGGGTGCGGGCCGCCAATGGACAGCGACACCCCGTGCATTACCAGCGGATAGCGCTCGGCAATGGCGTCCAGGTAGTAGAGCGGCTTGCCGCCGCCTACCAGGTAGTTCTCGGAGATCACCTCGAACCAGTCCACCGTGGGCTGTCGTTCGAGAACCTCCTGGTGATACTGGCTTCGCAAGCCCAGGCCGAAACCCAGGCTGGATGGGTGCTCATGCATGGCCGGTCTCCCTGGATCGGGGTGGCCCGCAGGCCACCCCAGCCTCATCAGGGACCGACCTTGCCGCCGGCGGAATTGCACTCGGCCAGCGTGGTGCTCTTGAAGCCCTGGCCTTTACAGGCACCCTGTCCCTTGCACGAGTTGTTAGCGGTCTTGCAGTCGTTCTGACCTTTGCAGGCGTTGATGCCGTAGCAGTGCACCATGGCTTCTTCGGCCATGACCTGGGTCGGCAGGCTGGCGAACAGACCGGCAGCGGCGAGGGCCAGGGCGACGCCGGCAGCGGTGGTGGTGGAAGTCTTGGTAGTCATTTTGTGCATCCTCGGGATGGTTGACTTTGGCCGGCTTGCTGCGCCGGACATAGAGATAGAGAACGCAGCCGAGCTAGCGTTACAGGCGTGGAAAAAAATTTGCGATACCACCTGAATCGGTTGCCCGGATAGCATTCGGCTACAGTTGCCACAGCCCAACAACGAGATCCCGTCATGTCGCTTACCTTGCGCTACGCCGTCGGCGGCGTGGCCCTGGCCATCGTCCTGAACCTGCTCCTTCGCAGCTTCGTGAAAATCGGCGGCATCTTCGCCACGCTGTTGATCGCTGCCGCCACGGCCGCCCTGCTGGCCCTCGCGTTCCGCCTCATCCAGCGCCGCTTACCCGAGCCCGGTGAGCGTTGGCGCATCGTGCTCACCTACGGCGGCCTGCTTGGGCTGCTATACCTAGGACTGCTAGCGATGATGACTCTGCAGGACACGCCCAGCCCCATGGGCGTACTGCTGTTCCTGGTCCATTACCTCTGTTATCCGGTGATGGCCGCATTGCTGCTGTCGGAGCGGGTATTCACGAAGGTCCGCTGACGGCCAACAAGGATGTCCACCATGAACTACCGCCCCTTGCGCGTGCCGGCCGATAGCGAGCGGCTCGCCGCTTTCGATGCCTCCTACATCACCTCGCACATCTGGCGCGTCGAGGCCGATGGCCTTGCACTGCGACTGGTCGAGGAGAAACTCGCCGAGCCCTTCCACAAGGCCTATGACGCCGCCGGGTTTCCCGATGATGTAGCCGATGCCGACTTCGCCCTTGCAGCCGAAGCCCGCGACGGCAGCCTCGCCGGTTTTGCATGCGTGCGCCTGGTGCCGTGGAACCGCAGCGCTGAACTGAGTGCGCTGTTCGTTGCACCGGCGCACCAGGGCCAGGGCATCGGTCGTGCACTGCTGGAAGGGGCCATGGCCTATGCCCGCAGCCAGGCGATGCGCTGCCTGTGGCTGGAGACCCAGACCAGCAACTACCCTGCCATCGGTTTCTACCAGCGCGCCGGTTTCACCTTCTGCGGGTTGAACACCATGCTTTACGATCCGACGGAAGTGGCGGCCGAGGAAATCGCCCTCTACCTGAGCCACCCGCTCAACGGCTGATTCGATGGAACCGCCGCTGCATCGCTCGCCACTAAGCAGAAGGCGTGCGAGGAATTGGCGATGGACTACCTGGACCTGCTGCAATGGCCGGCGATGCTGGTGACCGTCCTGGCTGCCTGGCTGATCGGCTCCAATCAGGAGTCACGACGCAATGTAGGTTTCTGGGTGTTCATGACGAGCAATGCGCTCTGGATCGCCTGGGGGCTGTACGCCCACGCCTATGCGCTGATCGTGCTGCAGCTCTGCCTCGCGGCGATGAACATGCGAGGGGTGAAGAAGACCCAGAACGACTAGATGCTCCCCTCCCGCTCGATCACCAGGACTCGGGCGGCGCCAATCGGATGGGCGACATGTTCGCAACCTACCTCGGCGAAGAAGATATCCCCTGCCCCTAGCAGTACCCGCAATTCATCGCCTTCCTCGCGATAACGCATCTCCACCTCGCCATCGAGTACGGCGAAGACTTCAGGCCCGTCGTTGACGTGCCAGACATAGGGCTGGTCGGTCCAGTGCAAACGCACTGTGGTTCCGCCCATATTGACCAGATCCATCGCGCCCCACGCCCGCTCCGCGGTGAAGTCTCGGCTGCGTACCACGCGCCCGGCGCTCATGCGCGACCCGCCGTGGCAGCAGCCGGCATGGACGTCTTGGGCTTGCGGAACACCAGTACGTTACCCGCCATCACGAGGCCCAGCCCGAACAACGCGGGCAAGGTCCATTGGTAGCCTTCGACGAAGGCCGAGATGTTCAGCGCCACCACCGGGAACAGCACGGTGCAGTAGGCGGCGCGCTCCGGGCCCATGCGTCCCACGAGGGTCAGGTAGGCGGTGAAGCCGATCACCGAGCCGGGAATCGCCAGGTAAAGCAAAGAGCCGACGTAGCGGGTGTTCCACTCCATGCCAAAGGGCGTACCGCTGACCAGGCACCAGGCGGCCAGCATCAGGGCACCGTAGAACATGCCCCAGGCGTTGGTGGTCAACGGCTTGAGTCCGGCTTTCTGCTGCAGGCTGGAGAGCATGTTGCCGGCGGAGAAACACAGTGTGCCGAGCAGCGCCAGGCCAAGACCGATGAAAGTTTCACGGCTGGCGGTGTGGTGAGACAGCTCTGGCCAGAACAGCAAGCCCAACCCCAGCAGGCCAAGACCGCCGCCACCGAGCACGTTGGGTGCAATGCGCTGGCCAAAGAAGATTCGTGCATTAAGGGCGTTCCACAGGGTGGCGGTGGAGAACACTACGGCGATCAGCCCGCTGGGTATCCACTGGCTTGCGGTGTAGAAGCACATGAAGTTGACACAGAACAGGCACAGGCCCTGGGCCAGGCAGATCATCTGCGCTCGACCATCGAGCTTCTGCAGGCGCCGGCTGATCAGGAGCAGGGCGAACAGCACCGCGGCGGCCAGGGCGAAGCGGTAAGCGATCGACGCAGGAATGGCGACGCTGCCCATCTGCAGCTTGATGGCGATCCAGGTAGTGCCCCAGATCAGGACGGTGAGCAGGTAGAGGGACAGGTTCATCACGGCGACTCCGGTTTCGACGGAACCAGTCTCCATCCACCACCTGCCACCCGCTTGCACAAACTTGCGCTTATCTCGTCGGATGGCTGCCCGTCGGTTTACACGCGCGCTAGGATGAACTCCATTCGTACACCGGCCGCTCCGTCCATGTCGTTACTCGAACAGAATCAGGTCTTCCAGTCCCTCAGCAGTTCGCCTCATGCTCGCCTTGAGCACAGCGCGGAGCTGGGTGACGGCCTGGGCGCGGCACTCTGGAGCAACCACCACGACGCGCGGGAATACCAGGGGCCGAAAGTCCACACCCTGTCCTGCTACCTGGAGGGCGGCACCGGCACCTACCGCCGCGAGCGGCCGGATACCAAGGGCGCACCGGGCAAGCTGTGCATCCTGCCGGCCGGCCACGAATCATCCTGGGTGATCAACGGCGAGATCCGCCTGGCGCATCTCTATTTCAGCGCGGAGCACTTCGCCCAAGCGGCGGTGACCCTGCTGGACCGCGAACCCCGCGAACTGCAATTGTGCGAGCGCACCTTCCTCGATGACCCACAGCAGGCGCAGAACTTCCATCAGTTGGTCCGCCTGGACTGGGACGAACCCGGCGAGCGCCTGCGCGCCACCAGCCTGGCGCACGAGATGATCCATCACAGCCTGCTGACTCAGGTGGGAATGCGTGAAGGGCTGCGACTGAAAGGTGGATTGGCGCCGGCCTTGCGCAAGCGCCTGGCGGACTACATCGAGACCCGCCTGGCCGAGCCCATCAGCCTGGGCGAGTTGGCGACCTTCTCGGCGCTGTCGGAATATCACTTCGCGCGAATGTTCCGCGAAAGCTTCGGGATGCCGCCGCACCAATATGTGCTGGCGCGACGCTTGGAACGGGCGCGCAAGCTGCTGCGTGAGACCGAGCTGCCCCTTGGCGAAATCGCCCTGGCCTGCGGCTTCGCCAGTGCCAGCCACTTCAGCAATCGCTTCCGCTCGGCGGTTGGCGGCACGCCAGGAGCTTTCAGGGCCGCATTTCGCTGATCAGAACACCAGGTCGGACAGGCGCCACACTTCGAAGGCCGGCGTTTCGTATGGGTGAGCCTTCTTCAGTGCCTTGACCGCATCGTGGATGAGCTCATCGGCCACCACCATTTCCACTTTCCATTCCGCCACCTGCTCGACGATCCCGGACTGGCCCAGGTAGGGATTGCTACCCTCCAGCGGACGGAACTGTCCCTGGCCGAGCGCCTGCCAGCAACAGCTGTCATAGGCGCCGATACGCCCGCCGCCAGCGGCGAAGATGGACTTTTTCACAGGTTCCAGATGGCTCTCCGGAACGTAGAAACACAGCTTGTACATCGGGTCCTCCGCGTGGCTCCGAATACGGGTTCATGCCAGGAAATGATGTCACGAATGATGGCATTTTGACGTCATATTGCCGAGGCACGGTTCACATACGGCGATTTGGACCCGTAGCGCAGCAATGCGTTCTGCGTGGGGATAGTGCGTCTGGTGATAAAGGTGAAGTGCTACTCACCTTTCCAGAAGCGCCGCCAGCGCTGGCCGAGGCTGGGTGTGGGCGGGCTGTGACTGCCATCGCACCACGGCAGCCGCGCGGACAGGCCACAGCGGCAGAGCAGTAACCGCTGCTCGCGACGAGCGGTCAGGTCGAAGCCGTCAGAGCAAGAGGAAGGACAATCAGGCAGCTGTGGCGAACGACCACAGCGGCAGAGCCGGCAGCGATCGCCGGGTTGGAGCAGGCGGACTTCAGGAAGAATCGGGTCCGGCATGGGTGAGGCTCGAAAACAAAAAAGGCGGGAGAAGATTGCCTTCTCCCGCCTTTCACTGTCGATGTCCGAGTGGGCCAATCATGCGGAGCTGGCTGAAACGCCCTCTCCCGCCCTTCGGGCACCCTCTCCCCGGGGGAGAGGGTCATCAGAACGGCCTGCAGCCGGCTATCAATCCACCCAGACGCGGGCGTTGCGGAACATGCGCATCCAGCCGCCGTCTTCCTGCCACTCGTCCGGGCGCCAGGAGTTCTGCACGGCACGGAACACGCGCTCCGGGTGCGGCATCATGATGGTCACACGGCCGTCACGGCTGGTAAGGCCGGTGATGCCACGGGGCGAGCCGTTCGGGTTGGCCGGGTAGGTCTCGGTGACCTTGCCGTGGCTGTCGACGAAGCGCATGGACACGCAACCGGACAGGTCGGCTTCCAGCAGTGCTTCTTCGCTTTCGAACTCGGCGTGGCCTTCGCCGTGGGCGATGGCGATCGGCATGCGCGAACCCGCCATGCCACGCAGGAAGATCGAGGACGACTCCTGAACCTGAACCATGGCCACGCGCGCTTCGAACTGCTCCGAGCGGTTGCGCACGAAGTGCGGCCAGAACTCGGTGCCGGGAATCAGCTCGTGCAGGTTGGACATCATCTGGCAACCGTTGCACACACCCAGGGCGAAGCTGTCCTTGCGCTCGAAGAACGACTGGAAGCCATCACGGGCACGGGAGTTGAACAGGATCGACTTGGCCCAGCCCTCACCAGCGCCGAGTACGTCGCCGTAAGAGAAGCCACCGCAGGCCACCAGGCCCTTGAAGTCTTCCAGGCTGACGCGGCCGGCAAGGATGTCGCTCATGTGCACGTCGATGGCAGCGAAACCGGCGCGGTCGAAGGCGGCGGCCATTTCCACCTGGCCATTGACGCCCTGCTCGCGCAGGATCGCCACCTGCGGACGCGCGCCCTTCTTGATGTAGGGCGCGGAGATGTCCTGATTGACGTCGAAGCTGAGTTTGACGGACAGACCGGGGTTGTCTTCCTCCAGTAGCGAGTCGAACTCCTGATCGGCGCAATTGGCGTTGTCACGCAGGCGCTGGATGCGATAGCTGGTCTCGGACCATTGGCGCTGCAGCATGCGGCGCTCACCGCCGAACACGGCTTCACCATTGAAGCTGATGGCAACGTTGGCGCCATTGACCGGCTGGCCGATTACCGCGACGCAGTCGCCGAGGCCGGCGGCGCTGAACTGGGCCAGCACTTCCGGCGTGGCGTCCTGGCGAACCTGGATGACCGCACCCAGTTCTTCGTTGAACAGCACGGCAGCCAGGCCTTCACGGTTGTCCGCCAGGGCGTCCAGGTAGATGTCCAGACCGCAGTGGCCGGCGAAGGCCATTTCCAGCACGGTGGCCAGCAGGCCGCCGTCGGAACGGTCGTGATAGGCCAGCAGGTGGCCATCGGCGTTCAGGCCCTGGATCACGGCAAAGAAGGCTTTCAGGTCTTCGGCGTCGTCTACGTCCGGGGTCTGCTGGCCGAGCTTGCTGTAGACCTGGGCCAGGATGGAACCGCCCATGCGGTTCTGGCCACGGCCGAGGTCCACCAGAATCAGGTCGGTTTCGCCCTTGTCCAGACGCAGCTGCGGGGTCAGGGTCTGGCGCACATCGCTGACTGGCGCGAAGCCAGTAACGATCAGCGACAGCGGCGAGGTGACGGACTTGTCCGCACCCTCGTCCTGCCAGCGGGTCTTCATGGACATGGAGTCCTTGCCCACCGGGATGGTGATGCCCAGTGCCGGGCACAATTCCATGCCAACGGCCTTGACGGTGTCGTACAGACGGGCGTCTTCACCCGGGTGGCCGGCAGCGGCCATCCAGTTGGCGGAGAGCTTGATGTCACCCAGCTTCTCGATCTTCGAAGCAGCCAGGTTGGTGATGGTCTCGCCAATGGCCATGCGGCCGGACGCAGGGGCGTTCAGCAGGGCCAGCGGGGTGCGCTCGCCCATGGCCATGGCTTCACCGGTGTAGACGTCGAAGCTGGTGGCGGTGACAGCGCAGTCGGCTACCGGAACCTGCCAGGGGCCGACCATCTGGTCGCGGGCCACCAGGCCAGTGATGGTGCGGTCGCCGATGGTGATCAGGAAGTTCTTGCTGGCCACGGCCGGGTGATGCAGTACACGACTGACGGCGTCATCGATGTCCAGCTCGGCGGCGGCGAAATCATCGCCCAGCTCGGCTTCGCGGCTGACCGAACGGTGCATGCGCGGCGGCTTGCCGAGCAGGACTTCGAGCGGCATATCCACCGGTTTATTGCCGAAGTGGCTGTCGGCCACGGTCAGGTGCGGCTCCTCGATGGCCTCGCCGACCACGGCGAACGGGCAGCGCTCGCGTTCACAGATGGCCTTGAAGCGCTCGAAGTCGGCGGCGTCCACGGAGAGCACATAGCGCTCCTGGGACTCGTTGCACCAGATTTCCAGCGGGCTCATGCCCGGCTCGTCGTTGGGCACGGCGCGCAGTTCGAAGCGACCGCCACGGCCACCGTCGTTGATCAGCTCCGGCAGGGCGTTGGAAATACCGCCGGCACCCACGTCGTGGATGAACTTGATGGGGTTTTCCGAACCCATCTGCCAGCAACGGTCGATCACTTCCTGGCAGCGACGCTCCATTTCCGGGTTGTCGCGCTGTACCGACGCGAAATCCAGGTCGGCGGAGCTGGAGCCGGTAGCCATGGAGGAAGCAGCGCCACCGCCAAGGCCGATGAGCATGGCCGGGCCGCCGAGGACGATCAGCTTGGCGCCGATGGAGATTTCGCCCTTCTGCACGTGCTCGGCGCGGATGTTGCCCATGCCGCCGGCGAGCATGATCGGCTTGTGATAGCCGCGCACTTCTTCACCGTGGGGGGTGTCGATGGCTTGCTCGAAGGTACGGAAGTAGCCGGTCAGGGCCGGACGGCCGAACTCGTTGTTGAACGCGGCGCCGCCCAGCGGGCCTTCGATCATGATGTCCAGCGGGGTGACGATGCGCTCGGGCTTGCCATAGGGCTTTTCCCAGGGCTGCTCGAAACCGGGGATCTGCAGGTTGGAAACGGTGAAGCCGGTCAGGCCCGCCTTGGGCTTGGCACCACGGCCGGTAGCGCCTTCGTCGCGGATCTCGCCACCTGAGCCGGTGGAGGCGCCGGGGAACGGGGCGATGGCGGTCGGGTGGTTGTGGGTCTCCACCTTCATCAGGATGTGCACGGGCTCCTGGGTGGCACCGTACTGACGGGTTGCCGGGTCCGGGAAGAAGCGGCCGGCGGTAGAACCCTCGATCACCGAAGCGTTGTCCTTGTATGCGGACAGAACGCCTTCACGGTGCATTTCGTAGGTGTTCTTGATCATGCCGAACAGGCTCTTCTCCTGCGCCTGGCCGTCAATGTCCCAGCTAGCGTTGAAGATCTTGTGGCGGCAGTGCTCGGAGTTCGCCTGGGCGAACATCATCAGCTCGACGTCGTGGGGATTGCGACCCAGATCGTTGAAGCTCTTCACCAGGTAGTCGATTTCGTCCTCGGCGAGCGCCAGGCCCAGTTCGACGTTGGCCTTTTCCAGCGCAACGCGGCCACCACCGAGAATATCCACAGCGGTCAGCGGCTTGGGCTGGGCGTGGCTGAACAGGCCGGAAGCCTCTTCCGCGCCGGCCAGCACCAGCTGGGTCATGCGGTCATGCAGGCTGCTGGCGATGAGCTGCGCGTCGGCGTCGCTGAACTCGCCTGTCACGTAGTAGGCGATAGCGCGTTCCAGGCGCTCGATCTTGGCCAGGCCGCAGTTACGAGCGATGTCGGTGGCCTTGCTCGACCAGGGCGAGATGGTGCCGAAGCGCGGCACTACCAGGAACAGGCGGCCGCTGGGCTCCTGAACCGGGACGCTGGGGCCGTACTTGAGCAGGCGGGCCAGGACTTGCTCTTCCTCCCCGCTGAGTACGCCAATCACTTCGGCGAAGTGGGTGAACTCGGCGTAGAGTCCGCTGACGGCGGGGACCTTCTGGGTCAGTTGCTCGAGCAGTTTGCCGTGGCGAAAAGCGGAAAGGGCGGGAGCACCGCGCAGGATCAACATCTTCGGGACAGCCTCTGGGGAAGGGGTGTGCTTGGAGGCCGTGCATTCTAGCGCAAAGCGCCGCTTTCCGGCACCTCTGAAGGTGCCTCGCGTCGCCCGACAGCTAGCAGAGAAGATGCCCGCTGTCGAGATATGGCGCCCGCCAGGCTTTGCGTATACTCCGTGGATGCTAAATAACCACGTGTTCGGCACACGTCGGGCGTTCTGGGCCCTGGCCACCGGATTCTTCCTGATGCTCGTCGGCTGCAAACAGCCCACCACCCTCGAGCGCGTTCAGGAGGAGGGTGTGCTACGCGTGATTACACGCAACAGCCCCGCCACCTACTTCGAAGATCGTAACGGCGAAACCGGATTCGAGTACGAACTGGTCAAGCGATTCGCCGACGACCTGGGCGTCGAGCTCAAGATCGAAACCGCCGACAAGCTGGATGATCTGTATTTCCGCCTGGGCCAGGCCAACGGCCCGGTCCTGGCCGCCGCAGGTCTGGTGGCCAGCGACGCGCGCAAGAACGACGTGCGCTTTTCCCACTCCTACCTGGATGTCACCCCGCAGATCATCTACCGCAACGGCGAGCGTCGCCCTACCCGTCCAGAAGACCTGGTGGGCCGCCGTATCCTGGTACTCAAGGGCAGCAGCCATGCAGAGCAACTGGCGGCGTTGAAGGCCACCCTGCCGGGACTGAAGTACGAGGAATCCGACGAAGTCGAAGTGGTCGACCTGCTGCGCATGGTCGACGAGGGGCAAATCGACCTGACCCTGGTGGATTCCAACGAGCTGGCGATGAACCAGGTCTACTTCCCCAATGTACGCGTGGCCTTCGACCTGGGTGACGCCACCAGCCTGGCCTGGGCCATGGCGCCAGGCGAAGACGACAGCCTCTACAACGAGGTCAACGCCTTCCTCGGCAAGGCTCGCAAGGACGGCACCCTGCAGCGCTTGAAAGATCGCTACTACGGCCATGTCGATGTACTCGGCTACGTCGGCGCCTACACCTTCGCCAAGCACCTGCAGCAACGCCTGCCCAAGTACGAGCAACACTTCCGCCTGGCTTCGCAGAAAAACGACGTGGACTGGCGCCTGCTGGCGGCCATCGGCTATCAGGAATCCCTCTGGCAGCCCACCGCCACCTCCAAGACCGGTGTGCGCGGCCTGATGATGCTGACCGAGGGCACGGCCAAGGCCATGGGCGTGTCCAACCGGTTGAATGCCCAGCAGAGCATCCATGGCGGCGGCAAGTACTTCACGCTGATCAAGGACGGTCTTTCCGAGGATCTCAAGGAGCCGGACCGTACCTGGTTCGCCCTGGCCGCCTACAACATCGGCATCGCCCACCTGGGTGACGCCCGCAAGCTGGCTGAGGCCGAGGGCCTGAACCCGAACAAGTGGCTGGACGTGAAGAAGATGCTGCCGCGCCTGTCGCAGAAGCAGTGGTACCGCAAGACCCGTTATGGTTATGCCCGCGGCGGCGAGACCGTGCACTTCGTACAGAACATCCGCCGCTACTACGACATCCTCACCTGGGTAACCCAGCCGCAAATGGAAGGCAGCCAGTTGGCCGAGAATGCCAGCCACCTGCCTGGCATCAACAAGACTCGTCCGCCGGAAGACCAGCAGGACGAGAAGCTCTGAGCCGCCCCTTCCGGCCAAGAAAAAGCCCGCATCAAGCGGGCTTTTTCATGTCGGACCATCACCTGACCTTGACCGGACCGCCTGTCGCAAGCTTCCGCCTCAGGCGTCCTTGCGCGCAGCTCGACGGGCCTGGAAGAAACCGGAGAGCATCTCGCTGCACGCCAGCGCCAGCACGCCACCTTCAACCAGCACACGGTGATTGAGAAATTCCTGGTCGAAGAACTGGCCACGGCTGACCACCACGCCCGCCTTGGGTTCTGTGGCGCCGTAGACGACGCGGGTTATCCGCGAATGGACGATGAGCCCGGCGCACATGCTGCAGGGTTCGAGCGTAACGTACAGCGTGCTGCCTACCAGACGATAGTTCTCCAGGCGGCTGGCAGCATCGCGCACCGCCACCATCTCGGCATGGGCACTGGGGTCATGGCCGGAGATCGGGCAATTGAACCCGCGCCCGACGATCTCGCCGTCCTTGACCAGCACCGCGCCTACCGGCACCTCCCCCAGCGCCGCGCCCTGCTGGGCCAGGGCGAGGGCTTCGCGCATGAAGTGTTCGTCGCGGCTGCGGTCGATGATCTGGGGCTGGCGCATGGCAGGTTCAGACAACCTCGATGGCGGCCATCAGGCCGGTTTCCATATGGTCGATGACGTGGCAGTGGAACATCCAGACACCCGGGTTCTCCGCCACCAGCGCGATGCGCGCGGTCTCGTTCTTGCCCAACAGGTAGGTGTCGGTGAAGTAGGGAATGATCGACTTGCGGTCCGAGTCCAGCACCTTGAACGCCATGCCGTGCAGGTGAATGGGATGCAGGTACTGAGCCATGTTGCGCAGCTCGAAGATGTAGTGGCCATCCTTCCTCAGCCTGGCAATGGGACGATCCGCGCAAGTCTTGTCGTTGATATCCCACGCCTTGCCGTTGATCTGCCAGTAGTTGCTCGGCCGTCCGGCGGCGCTGGCCAGGGTGGCGGCCCACTCGAAGTTGAAGCGCAGCACCTGGGCTTTCTCCAGGTCGGGCTCGGGTACCGGGTTGTCCGGTAGCGGCGCCGGCCAGTCGCCCGGTGCTTCACTGCTGGCCACGCTCTTCAGCGTCGCCAGGCGCAACGGACCATTGCGCAGGGGCAGTTCGGTACCTTCAGCCGGCACCTTGATCGCCAGCTCGATGCGCATGCCCGGCCCCAGCCAGTACTCCTTGCCCAGGTCGCGCGGCTTCACCGGATGGCCGTCGAGGGAATAGATGCGCGCTTCCGCCCCCGGCATGTTGAGCCGATAGGTAACGGTGCTGTCCAGGTTCAGGATACGCAGACGCACCACTTGCCCCGCGGGCAGCTCGATGGTCGGGAGCGACTTGCCGTTGATGGTACTCAGGCGACCACGGGTACCTTCACGGGCAGCCTCGCGGGGAACGCTGAAGGCGGTGAAGGCGCCTTCCTGGTCCACATGCCAGGTCTTCAGGCTGAGCACTTTTTCGTGTTTGAAGCCAGAAGGTTCACGCTCCTCGACGATTAGCGGGCCAACCAGGCCGCGCCCCAACTGATGGGCACTGGACAAGTGCGGGTGGTACCAGAAGCTGCCCGCGTCGTCGGTCTTGAAGCGATAGTCGAAGTACTCGCCGGGCAACACCGGCAACTGCGAAACGTAGGGGACGCCGTCCATCTCCAGGGGCACACGGATGCCATGCCAGTGGATCGTGGTTGGCTCTTCGAGCTTGTTGATGAAGCGCACCCGCAGCCAGTCCCCCTGGCGCGAGCGCAGTTCCACGCCAGGCGCCTGCCCGCCATAGGCCCAGGCAGGCGTGGTGTGGCCGGGAACCAGTTCGAGGTCCAGCGGTGCGGCGATCAG
The DNA here is from genome assembly GCF_003626975.1 of Pseudomonas sp. DY-1. NCBI lineage: Bacteria > Pseudomonadati > Pseudomonadota > Gammaproteobacteria > Pseudomonadales > Pseudomonadaceae > Pseudomonas > Pseudomonas sp. DY-1. Next base: position 2,977,365 of record NZ_CP032616.1, read on the forward strand.
TTCGTAGTCGTGGGTCTTTGCATCCAGGGTGCGGCCCAGCCAGTAGCGGGCACCACCGGCGCCAAGGCCAACAACGCCGAGGCCGGCCAGGCCGCCGAGAATCTGTCTGCGAGTGAAGGACATGGGGGTCAGGCTCCTCTGGGGAAGAACAGGGCTGTCCCATCGGCTAATCGAACCAGCCTCTGTCGGGCTGGCTTTGGGGCGCACAAGATACACCCGGGAACTGTGAAAGATAAGTGAAAGCATCTGCATTGGCCGCGACCGATGGGCGCAGCAGTCGTTTCGTGCCAGGTCTAGGATGAAAGAGATGTCCCGACTCTCTTCAGAGGAGCGTCTCCGTGCATCCTACCCGCCGCCAACTGATGCAATTCGGTCTTGGCGGCCTGGTGTTGTTGAGCTGGCCGAGATTCAGCCTGTCCGATAACACCAGGGCCTGCCATCTCAGCCCGGAGCAGACCGCCGGGCCCTTCTATCTGGAAGATGCGCTGTTGCGCCAGGACATCACGGACGGCAAACCAGGCACTGCGTTGCGACTGCAGTTCGAGGTGCTGCAACTGGACGGCTGCCATCCCCTGGGCGATGCCGCCCTGGAAATCTGGCACTGCGATGCGCAGGGCGCCTATTCGGGCGCAGGAAGCGACTCTGCGAGCCGCTTCCTGCGTGGCGTACAGATCACCGACGACGACGGCCGCGCAGAATTTCGCAGCATCATCCCTGGCTACTACCCCGGCCGGACCAACCATGTTCACCTCAAGGTGCATCTCAGTGAACGGGATATCCACACCGGCCAGCTGTACTTCCCCGAGTCGGTCATCCGCCCGGCGATGGCGAAAGCGCCCTACTCCCTCCCCGGCCAGGACTGGACGCGGCTGGAGCAGGACTACATCTTCCGACGTCAGCAGGGCGAGCAGTCAATGGCCGAACTGGTCGCGGACGGCGACGGCTTCATCGCGCGCCTGACTCTGGTGGTCGATACCCACGCCAATGCGTAGGTTGGGCAGCTCCGCAGGGTGCGCCATGAGCACCAGGATTCCCATGCGGACAAAAGCCGACGCCCAAAACAAAACGGCCAGGCTTTCAGGGCCTGGCCGGTCGCTTTACCGCATGGACGCCGAAGCGCCCATCATTCCCACTCGATGGTCGCTGGCGGTTTGCTCGACACGTCGTAGGTGACGCGGGAGATGCCTTCGATCTCGTTGATGATGCGGTTGGAGACGGTCTCCAGCAGCTCGTAGGGCAGGTGCGCCCAACGGGCCGTCATGAAGTCGATGGTTTCCACCGCACGCAGGGCCACGACCCAGGCATAACGACGACCATCGCCAACCACGCCGACAGACTTCACCGGCTGGAACACCACGAAGGCCTGGCTGGTCTTGTGGTACCAGTCCGCCTTATGCAGCTCTTCGATAAAGATGTGGTCCGCACGACGCAACAGGTCTGCATATTCCTTCTTCACTTCGCCGAGGATGCGCACGCCCAGGCCCGGGCCGGGGAACGGGTGGCGATAGACCATGCTATAGGGCAGGCCCAGTTCCAGACCGATCTTGCGCACTTCGTCCTTGAACAGTTCGCGCAGCGGCTCGACCAGTTCGAATTGCATGTCTTCCGGCAGGCCACCGACGTTGTGGTGGGACTTGATCACGTGGGCCTTGCCGGTCTTGGCGCCGGCCGACTCGATCACGTCGGGGTAGATGGTGCCCTGGGCGAGGAACTTGATGCCCTGCAGCCGGGTGGCTTCCTCATCGAACACTTCGATGAAGGTACGACCAATGATCTTGCGCTTCTCTTCCGGATCGGCGACGCCGGCCAGGCGGGAGAGGAACTTCTCTTCAGCGTTGGCACGAATCACACGCACGCCCATGTTCTCGGCAAACATGGCCATCACGTGATCGCCCTCGTGCAGGCGCAGCAGGCCGTTGTCGACGAAGACGCAGGTCAACTGGTCGCCGATGGCGCGGTGCAGCAGCGCCGCGACCACGGAGGAGTCGACGCCGCCGGAAAGGCCCAGCAGCACCTTGGACGAGCCCACCTGGGCACGCACGGTGGCGATGGCGTCTTCGACGATGTTGGACGGGGTCCAGAGGGCGGCGCAGCCGCAGATGTCCAGCACGAAGCGGGAGAGGATGCGACCGCCCTGCTTGGTGTGGGTCACTTCCGGGTGGAACTGCACGCCGTAGTAGGCGCGGTGATCGTCAGCCATGGCGGCGATCGGGCAGCTCGGGGTGCTGGCCAGGATATGGAAGCCCGCGGGCATGTCGGTGACCTTGTCGCCGTGGCTCATCCATACGTCTAGGCCGAGTACGCCGTCGTCATCGATATGGTCTTCGATGCCGTCAAGCAGGCGGGCCTTGCCCACCACGTCGACGCGGGCGTAACCGAACTCGCGCAGGTCGGAGCCTTGCACCTTGCCGCCCAGTTGTTCGGCCATGGTCTGCATGCCGTAGCAGATGCCGAACAGCGGCACATTCAGGTCGAACACGGCCTGCGGCGCGCGAGGGCTGTTGGCTTCATGCACCGACTCGGGACCGCCGGCGAGGATGATGCCGCGCGGAGCGAAGGCGCGAATCGCCTCGTTGCTCATGTCGAACGGGTGGATTTCGCAGTACACGCCGATCTCGCGCACACGGCGGGCGATCAGTTGGGTGTACTGGGAACCGAAGTCGAGGATCAGGATCCGGTGGGCGTGAATGTCTTGGGACATGGCCATCTCTCGTTACGGAATTCACAAACGACACGGGGCTGAATCAGACAGCCCCGTGACGCATTAGCTTTCAGTCAGCCTCAACCAACGCGGTAGTTCGGGGCTTCCTTGGTGATCTGCACGTCGTGGACGTGGGACTCGGCCATCCCCGCGCCGGTAATGCGCACGAACTGCGGCTTGGTACGCATTTCTTCGACGGTGGAGCAACCGGTGTAGCCCATGGAGGCACGCAGGCCGCCCATCAGCTGGTGAACGATGGCGGTCAGGGTGCCCTTGTAGGGAACGCGACCCTCGATGCCTTCCGGAACCAGCTTCTCGGCACCCGCCGAGGAGTCCTGGAAGTAACGGTCGGAGGAACCCTGGGACTGGGCCATGGCACCCAGCGAGCCCATGCCGCGATAGGCCTTGTAGGAACGGCCCTGGAACAGTTCGACTTCGCCCGGCGCCTCTTCGGTACCAGCGAACATGGAGCCCATCATCACGCAGGAGGCGCCCGCCACGATGGCCTTGGACAGGTCACCGGAGAAGCGGATGCCGCCGTCGGCGATCAGCGGGATGCCGGAGCCGGCCAGAGCGGCGGCAACGTTGGCAATGGCGGAAATCTGCGGTACGCCGACACCGGCAACGATACGGGTGGTGCAGATGGAGCCCGGGCCGATACCGACCTTGACCGCGTCAGCGCCAGCCTCGGCCAGGGCCTTGGCGGCTTCGCCGGTAGCGATGTTACCGCCGATCACCTGTACGTGCGGGTAGGTGTCCTTGACCCAGCGCACGCGCTCGATCACGCCCCTGGAGTGGCCGTGGGCGGTGTCAACCACCACCACGTCGACACCAGCGGCAACCAGTGCGGCAACGCGCTCGCCGGTATCGGCGCCGGTACCTACGGCAGCACCTACGCGCAGGCGACCCAGGTCATCCTTGGAAGCCAGGGGGTAAGTCTTGGCCTTTTCGATATCACGGAAGGTCACCAGGCCGCGCAGGTGGAAGTTGTCGTCGACCACCAGCATCTTTTCGATGCGGTTTTCGTAGAGCTTGACCTTAATCTCTTCCAGCGGGGTGCCTTCGCGGGAGGTCACCAGATTGTTCTTCGGCGTCATGATCGCGGCGACGGTGTCACCGACGTTCGGTTTGAAGCGCAGGTCGCGACCGGTCACGATGCCGACCAGCTCGCCTTCATCCACCACCGGGAAGCCGGAGAAGCCGTATTCACGGGCGATCTGCAGCAGCTCGATGATCTTGGTGGAGGGGGTTACGGTCACCGGGTCACGGACGATCGCGGTCTCGTGGCGCTTGACCTTGCGCACCTCGGCAGCCTGCTGCTCGATGGTCATGTTCTTGTGGATGATGCCGATGCCGCCTTCCTGCGCCATGGCGATGGCCAGACGCGCTTCGGTCACGGTATCCATGGCCGCGGAGACCAGCGGGATGTTCAATTCGATGCCGCGGGTCAGGCGGGTCTTGAGGCTGACATCCTTCGGCAGAATCTCGGAATATCCCGGAATCAGGAGAACGTCGTCGAAGGTCAGGGCTTCTTGGCTGATGCGCAGCATGGCGGGGGCTCCCAGGCGGGAAAATTGGAAGCGCGCCATTATAACGAGGCCACGGCCTCTGCTCAACGCGGCCGACGGTCTGTAGATCGGGTTTCTCGCCGCGGAAGCGAATTTATTCGCGAAAGTACCTTGTCGCGACCCCATAAGAGACGAATGGCAGGTGCTCGACCTGTTTCGCGACTGCAATCCGTTCTACGGTCAGCCGCCCGTTCGTACCTGCCGCACGGCGTACCCCAGCCGATCGCTGAAAGCATCGAGAAATGCCTGAGTGAAGCGGGTTTCGCCCCAGCCGTTGAAGATGAAGCCCAGGTTGGAGAACCCGCACGGCTGCGGGAAGAGGAATCCATTGATGTCGTCCTCGAAGCCGCATTCGGGGCAGCTGAAATTGTCTGTGTGCCCCGGCCACCAATCCTCCAGGCTCTCGAACAGCGGCACGCCCACTTCCTGGCGGCATTCCGGACAACCCGCTTCGTTCAGGAAATCGCGGGTGGGTGTATAGATGCATCGTTTGTCCACCAGTTCGAGACCATTCACCGGCTGGCCGAACGGCAGACGCTCCGGATTTTCCACCACCTCGCGCGCGCCGGCGGCGATGGCGTAAGCCATGCGATTGCCTCGCAGGCCACAGGTGCTCGGCAGTGCCTCAACCACGTCACGCCGCGCCAGCCAGCGCAGCATGCGCCCTGCCAGGGCCTGATGGCCGGGCACGCTGGATACCTGCGGCACAATGATCAACTGGCTCGATTCCATCTCTGGCCTCCTGCTTGGGTGGGAAAGGGCGCGCAGCTTAACCGTCGCCCCTCACTCGTCAACTATGGCGCATGGCGACAAAGCCATTATCATTTCCCCCCATGCTCAAAGACCCTTTCCAACGGCTCGGCCTCGATCGTGAGGTGCTGACCGTCAGCCAGCTCAACCAACGCGCCCGCCATCTGCTCGAGGACGTGTTTCCGCAGGTCTGGGTGGAAGGCGAGATTTCCAACCTCGCCCGCCCCGCATCCGGCCACCTTTATTTCACCCTCAAGGACGCCCAGGCCCAGGTTCGCTGTGCCCTGTTCCGCCAGAACGCTCAGCGCGTTCGCCAGGCCCTGCGCGATGGCCTGGCCGTGCGCGTACGCGGCAAGGTTTCGCTGTTCGAGGGACGTGGCGACTACCAACTGATCGCCGATACGGTCGAGCCGGCTGGCGATGGCGCCTTGCGCCTGTCCTTCGAAGCGCTGAAGGAGAAGCTCGCCGCCGAGGGACTGTTCGCCGCCGAACGCAAGCGACCGCTGCCCGCCCACCCACAGCGCATCGGCATCATCAGCTCGCCTACAGGCGCGGTGATACGCGACATCATCAGCGTGTTCCGCCGCCGCGCGCCGCAGGTGCAACTGACCCTGATTCCCACTGCCGTACAAGGCCGCGAAGCCACCGCGCAGATTGTCCGCGCCCTGGCCCTTGCCGATGCCCAAGGCTTCGACGCGCTGATACTCGCCCGTGGCGGTGGCTCGCTGGAGGACCTCTGGTGCTTCAACGAAGAAGCCGTCGCGCGCGCCGTGGCTGCCTGCCAGACGCCCATCGTCAGCGCCGTGGGTCATGAGACAGACGTGTCCATCAGCGACTTCGTCGCCGATGTGCGCGCCCCTACCCCCTCTGCCGCCGCGGAGTTGCTGGCTCCGGACGCGAGCGAACTGCAGAAGCGCCTCGACAGCCTGCACCGACGCCTCGTCCTGCGCCTGCGGGAGCACCTGACCCGCGAACGCCTGCGTCTGGATGGCCTGTTCCGACGCCTGCGTCACCCGGGCGAACGCCTGCGCCAGCAAGCGCAGCGCCTGGACGACCTGGACATGCGCCTGCGCCGCGCGTTCGAACGCCAACAGCAGATTCGCCATGAGCACCTGGTGCGCCTGGACACTCGCCTCGGCGCACAACATCCAGGGCGCGCCCTGGCTCTGCTGCGGCAAAAGCTCGACAGCCTGTCCGAGCGTCTGCCTCGCGCCGCTCGCGACGTCCTCAAGGACCGCCGCCAGCGCCTCGACGCCCTGGCCCAGACGCTGCACGTGGTCAGCCCGCTGGCCACACTCGGGCGCGGTTACAGCATTCTCCTCGACGAACGCGGTCAGGCCGTCCGCGCCGCCAGCCAGACTCGCCCAGGCCAGCGCCTGAAGGCCCGGCTCGGTGAAGGCGAGCTGGACGTGCGGGTCGAAGACAACCATCTCACACCCGTGAACCTCTCCCTGCTGGATTGAACATGCGACTGCTTGCTGCCCTGCTCCTCTGTCTCGCCCTACCCGCCCATGCCGAAGGCTTCATCACGCGCCTGCTGAACAAACCGGTGCCGGGTGGCGTGGCGGTGGTCCAGCTCGGCAGCAGTGCCCAGGCCCCCACCGCGCGCTACCAGGGCAAGCCGGTGCTGGTAGTGAAGGAAGACGGCCGCGACTGGATCGCCATCGTCGGCATTCCGCTGGGTACCAAGGTCGGCCAGCAGCAGATCCAGGTCAGCGACGGACGCAAGCTGGCCTTCGCCGTTGGTGCGCGTACCTATCGCGAACAGCACATCAAGCTGGCCAACACACGGCAGGTGAACCCACTGCCTGAGGACCTCAAGCGCATCGACCGCGAACTGGCCGAGCAGACCACTGCCTACCGCCGCTTCAGCCCCGGCTCGCCAAGCAACCTGCTGTTCGACAAGCCGGTGAACGGTCCGCTTTCCAGCCCCTTTGGCCTGCGCCGCTTCTTCAATGGCGAGGAACGCAACCCTCACTCCGGCCTGGACTTCGCAGTGGGTGCCGGTACGCCGATCAAGGCTCCGGCTGCGGGCAAGGTAATCCTGATCGGCGACTACTTCTTCAATGGCAAGACAGTGTTCGTCGACCATGGCCAGGGCCTGATCAGCATGTTCTGTCATATGTCGAAGGTAGAGGTGAAGCTCGGCCAGCAACTGCCCCGCGGCGGTGTGGTCGGCCGCGTCGGCGCCACCGGCCGCGCCACCGGACCGCACATGCACTGGAATGTCAGCTTGAATGATGTGCGAGTGGACCCGGCCATTTTCATCGGTGCCTTCAAACCCTGAGAGACATCCGCGCTTACAGCCTGGGTTTGGGCCAGTGGGACGGATTTGTTATGGTCCCGCGCTTTCCGAGACCCGCCCTGTGCAGCGGATAGATAAAGGGAGCAGCCCATGCAAGAAGAAGTCACCCACTGGCTGATGTGGCTAAGACAGCACAACGAATTGCACACCGTCGTCTCCGTCAGTGTCCTCATCCTCCTGGCCTGGGTTTCCAACTGGATTGTCCGGCGCATCCTCCTGCGCGGCTTGTTTCGCCTTACCGGCGCGCAGATACAGGACCACGGCCTGATCAAGCGCCTTGCCAACGTGGTACCCGCACTGGTGCTGGCATTCGGCGTCAAGGTAGTACCGAACCTGCCCAGCGAGTTGGTGGAAGTGATCACCAACGTCTGCGCCGCTTTCATCATTCTCACCATCGCACTGGCCCTGAGCGCGGCGCTGAACATCGTCAGCAGCCTCTACCAGCGCCGCAAGGACGCCCACCTGCGCCCCATCAAGGGTTACGTGCAGGTGCTGAAGATCGCCATCTTCGCCATCGCCACCATCCTGATGATCGCCAGCCTGATCGACCGCTCGCCGCTGATCCTGCTCTCCGGCCTGGGCGCCATGGCTGCGGTGCTGCTTTTGATCTTCCAGGACACCCTGCTGTCCCTGGTGGCCAGCGTGCAGATAACCTCCAGCGACATCATTCGCGTCGGCGACTGGGTGGAAATGCCGCAGCTCAATGCCGACGGCGACGTGATCGACATCGCCCTGCATACGGTGAAGGTGCAGAACTGGGACAAGACCATCACCACCATACCCACCAAGCGCTTCATCACCGACTCGTTCAAGAATTGGCGTGGCATGCAGGAGTCCGGTGGCCGGAGGATCAAGCGCTGCCTGTACCTGGACCAGAACAGCGTGCATTTCCTCAGCGCGGATGACATCGACCACCTGCACCGATTCCGTCTGCTGGACGGCTACCTGAAAGCCAAGGAAAGCGAGCTGCTCAGCTGGAATAGCCAACTGGATGAGCCCCTTCGGCTGCCCGTCAACAGCCGCCAGTTGACCAACATCGGGACCTTCCGCGCTTACGTCGAGCACTACCTGCGGGAGAACCTGGACATCCGCAAGGACATGACCCTGATCGTGCGGCAGTTGGCCCCCACCGCCGACGGCTTGCCCCTGGAGCTGTACTGCTTCACCAATACCACCGCCTGGGCGAGTTATGAGGCCATCCAGTCCGACATCTTCGACCACCTGCTGGCGATCCTTCCCGAGTTCGGCCTGCGGGTGTTCCAGCACCCCAGTGGCGCAGACATGCGCGCGTTACGCCTGCCAAAGGCGGAGTGACCTGGGCGCTGTCCGCGAATTGCCCGGTAATGGGCCTTTCGCGGGCTGGCTGTCTCGCCCCAAAAGAGCGACGCAATCATCTATAGAAAATCGCAACGATCACGCAATAAATAACCCACTTGCAGATTCTTGCGCTCTTTTTCACCATTTTTTCCACAATGCTTGCCATATTCACTCACGATGAATAGGGTTAGCCCCTATGAGAACCGCACACACCCTCATCCTTCTGCGTCAACACGCCTGCCTGCGACTGGTCAGCCCACGACTGCGTGGCTGAATCCCACCTCCGCCGCAATCGCCGACTTCAATGCCTGGCCGACCACCACACGGCCCGCAGTAAAAAGGATTTGCCCCATGAGCATGCTGAAAGACCCGTCCCGCAAGTATCGCGCCTTCCCCGCAATCAACCTGCCGGACCGTACCTGGCCGTCGAAGACCATTACCGAAGTGCCGATCTGGTGCAGCTCCGACCTGCGTGACGGTAACCAGTCGCTGATCGAGCCAATGGATGCGCAGAAGAAGATGCGCTTCTTCAAGACCCTGGTGCAGGTAGGCCTGAAGGAAATCGAGGTGGCCTTCCCGTCCGCCTCCGATACCGATTTCAACTTCGTCCGCGAGCTGATCGAAGGCGGCCACATCCCGGATGACGTGACAATCCAGGTGCTGACCCAGGCACGCGCGGACCTGATCACCCGTACCTTCGAATCCCTGAAGGGTGCAAAGAAGGCCATCGTCCACGTCTACAACGCCACCGCGCCGTCCTTCCGCCGCATCGTCTTCAACCAGGACAAGGCCGGCGTGATCGAGATCGCCACCAGCGCCGCCAAACTGATCAAGAAGCTGGCTGCCGAGCAGCCGGGCACCGACTGGACCTTCCAGTACTCGCCGGAAATCTTCAGCTCCACCGAGCTGGATTTCGCTGTGGAAGTCTGTGATGCGGTAATCGACGTCTGGCAACCGACTCCCGAGAAGAAGATCATCCTCAACCTGCCGGCCACCGTGGAATGCGCCACGCCGAACGTGTACGCCGACCAGATCGAATGGTTCGGTCGCCATGTCAGCCGCCGCGACTCGGTCATCATCAGCCTGCACACCCACAACGACCGCGGCACCGGCGTCGCCGCCACCGAACTGGGCCTGATGGCCGGTGCTGACCGCGTCGAAGGCTGCCTGTTCGGCAACGGTGAGCGCACCGGCAACGTCGATCTGGTGACCCTGGCGCTGAACATGTACACCCAGGGCCTGCACCCGCAACTGGACTTCTCCGACATCGATGCCGTGCGCAAGGTCGTCGAAGAATGCAACCAGCTGCCGGTCCACCCGCGTCACCCGTACGTGGGTGACCTGGTGCATACCGCATTCTCCGGCTCCCACCAGGACGCCATCCGCAAGGGCTTCGCCCAGCAGAAGGACGACGCCGTTTGGGAAGTGCCCTACCTGCCGATCGACCCGGCCGACATCGGTCGCAGCTATGAGGCAGTGATTCGCGTCAACAGCCAGTCCGGCAAGGGCGGAATCACCTTCCTGCTGGAGCAGGAATACGGTATCAGCCTGCCACGCCGCATGCAGATCGAGTTCAGCCAGGTGGTGCAGAAGGAAACGGATCGCCTTGGCCTGGAAATGACTGCCGATCAGATCTACAAACTGCTGGACGCCGAGTACCTGCAGGCCACCGCACCATTCACCCTGAAGGGCCATCGCCTGCAGGAGGAGAACGGCACCAGCGCCGTGGATATCGAGGTCCAGTTCAAGGGTGAAACCCAGCACATGCGCGGCATGGGCAAGGGCCCGCTGGAAGCCCTGGTGGCCAGTCTGCCGGTGAAGGTGGAGATCATGGATTACTCCGAACACGCCATCGGCGCCGGTACCCATGCCAAGGCCGCGGCCTACATCGAACTGCGCGTCAACGGCGGCCGTGCCCTGCACGGTATCGGCATCGACGAGAACCTCACCACCGCGAGCTTCCGTGCCCTGTTCAGCGCCCTCAACCGCGCCCTGAGCCAGGCCGAGGCCGAAGCTGCCTGAAGCCGATAGCGCAATAAAAAACCCCGCCATTCGGCGGGGTTTTCTTTTTCGGAGACGCTGTGGAAGCCAACTCATTCGCGAATCAATTCGCTCCCACAGTGGCCAGGGATTCGGCTCCAGAAAGCGCCTACCCCTGCTGCTGCCAGTGACACTTGCCCCAGGCACACATGGAATCCAGCACCGGTTTCAGGCTCAAGCCATGTTCGGTGAGGCGGTACTCCACCCGTGGCGGCACTTCTGCATAGACCGTGCGCGTGACGATACCGTCGCGTTCCAGCTCACGCAGTTGCTGCGTCAGCATCTTCTCGGTGATGCCCGGCACCAGCCGCTTGAGTTCGGAGAAGCGCCGGGACTCTGGGATCAGGTGGTAGACCAGCAGCGACTTCCACTTGCCGCCGATCACCGCCAGGGTGACTTCCACGGGCGTGTTGTAGACCTTCTCTCCCGCCACGAGCAGGTTACCCCCGGCAGGTAGCGGCTTGTGCTCGCTCATGGTTCCCCCGGGCTCAAAGGTGCAGGTCGAAGGTGTCCGCGTCGCGCATCGCAGGGAAGCGCTCGCGGTAGGCCGCCAGTTGTGAAGCGGACAGATCAGTGATGAAGACGCCATCGATATCGCCGGCATCCAGCAGGTTCTCTCCCTGGAAATCCAGCACCTGGCTATCGCCACTGTAACCATGCCCCTTGCCATCGGTGCCGACGCGGTTTACCGCCGCCACGTAGCAGAGGTTCTCGATGGCGCGTGCCGGTAGCAGGCGGTTCCAGTGATGGCGCCGGGCTGCTGGCCAGTTGGCCGTGTACAGGAGCAGATCAGTATCGTTGGCGTCGCGGCTCCACACCGGGAAGCGCAGGTCGTAGCAGATAAGCGGGCGCACTCGCCAGCCTTTCAGCTCGAACAGCGCCTGCGTTTCGCCTGGGGTGTAGTGCTTGTGCTCACCGGCCATACGGAACAGGTGGCGCTTGTCGTAATGCAGGACTTCGCCATCGGGACGCGCCCAGAGCAGGCGGTTGCGATGGCTACCATCGGCGGCCTGGATGATGACGCTGCCGGTGATCACGGCATCCAGACGTCGCGCCTGCTCACGCAGCCAGGAGTAGGTCGGCCCGTCTTCAGGCTCTGCGAGGGCTGCCGAGTCCATGGAAAAACCGGTGGTGAACATCTCCGGCAGGACAACCAGGTCCGCGCCTTTCGCCTGTTCCAGCAGGGTTTCGAAGTGGGCATGGTTCGCGGCGCGGTCGTGCCAGGCCAGAGTGGTCTGCACCAGGGCCAGCTTGAGATCAGGCAGGGAAGTCAGATCGCGCATAGCTTTTCCGCCGCCTGGCGCAGCGTCTCCTCACGTTTGGCGAAGCAGAACCGTACCAGGCGCAGTTCTTTTGGCGCTTGCTGGTAGAACACCGAAACCGGAATGGCGGCCACGCCGTGCTCGCGGGTCAGCCACTCGGACATGGCCACGTCATCCAGGTCGTTGCGAATGCCGCTGTAGTCGACCAATTGGAAATAGGTGCCAGCGGCACGGGTGAAGCGGAAGCGCGAACCGGCCAGCAGATCGCAGAACAGGTCGCGCTTGGCCTGGTAGAAGGCCGGCAACTCGGCCAGGTGCTCCGGGTGCGCAGCCATGAAGTCGGCCAGCGCCCACTGCAACGGGGTGACGCCGCAGAAATTCACGTACTGGTGGACCTTGCGCAGCTCGGCAGAAAGCGCGGGCGGCGCCACCACGTAGCCAGTCTTCCAGCCGGTGACGTGATAAGTCTTGCCGAAGGAACTGACCACGAAGGCTCGGGCGTAGAGTTCGTCATGGGCAAGCACGCTGACGTGGCCAACGCCGTCGAATACCAGGTGCTCGTAGACCTCGTCCGATACCAGATAGATGTCACGGTCACGAATCAGCTCGGCCAATTGGTCCAGTTCCGCGCGGGAAATCAGCGCGCCGCTCGGGTTGTGCGGGCTGTTGAGGATGATCATGCGTGTACGCGGACTGAGGGCGTCGCGCATGCGCTGCCAGTCGATGGAGAAGCCCGGCAGCGCCAGGGGTACGTGCACGCAGCGGCCGCCGGCAAGTTCCACCGAAGGTTCATAGCTGTCGTAGCAAGGGTCGAGGACGATCACTTCGTCGCCGGCCCGGACCACCGCATGGATCGCGCAGAAAATAGCTTCAGTGGCGCCGGGGGTGACGGTCACCTCGCTGTCGGCGCTGACCTGGCGACCATAGAACGTGGCTACCTTGGCGGCCACCTGTTCGCGCAGGGCCGGCAAGCCGGTCATGGGGGCGTACTGGTTGTGTCCGCTGGCGATATGCCGCCCAACCGCGTCGCACAGGGCGCCAGGCGCGGGGAAATCCGGAAAGCCCTGGGACAGGTTTATGGCGCCGACTTCAGCGGCGAGCTGGGACATGCGGGTGAAGATGGTGGTGCCGACGTTGGGCAACTTGCTGGCGATCATTTCATCAGGCTGCTGGCGACTGGGAAGTGGGCCATAGCTTAACGCGGGACCGCAGCGAGGCACACTCGGCAATGGCCAAGAAAAAGGGCGCCCCAGGGCGCCCTCTTCCGTTCCGATGAATCAGCGCTTCTTGTCGCGGCGCTTCTTCTCGGATTTCTTGTGGTGCGACATGAGGCGTCGCTTCTTGTTCACCTGGCGCTCGGTCAAGGTGTTCTTCTTGCCCTCGTAGGGGTTCTCGCCGCCCTTGTACTCGATGCGGATCGGCGTACCGACCAGCTTCAGCACGCGCCGGTAGGTGTTTTCCAGGTACCGGGAGTACGACTTGGGAACCGACTCGACCTGATTGCCGTGGATCACGATCAGCGGCGGGTTGGCACCACCCAGGTGGGCATAGCGCAGCTTGATGCGGCGGCCGTTGACCAGCGGCGGCTGGTGCTCCTGCACCGCGCCCTCGAGGATCTGGGTCAGGCGACTGGTGGGCCAACGGGTGATCGCCGAGCGGAAAGAGTCCTGAACCGACTTGTACAGGTGGCCGACGCCGGTGCCGTGCAAGGCGGAAATAAAGTGGATATCGGCGAAATCGACGAAGAATAGCCGGCGTTCCAGCTCGGTCTTCACATAGTCGCGCTCACTCGGCTCCATGCCGTCCCACTTGTTCAGGGCAATGACCAGCGCGCGGCCGGTTTCCAGCACGAAGCCCAGCAGGTTGAGGTCGTGCTCGACCACACCTTCGCGGGCATCCATCACGAAGACCACCACGTTGGCGTCCTGGATGGCCTGCAGGGTTTTCACCACCGAGAACTTTTCCACAGCCTCGAAGATCTTGCCGCGACGGCGTACACCGGCGGTGTCGATCAGCGTGTACTTCTCCTCGTTGCGCTCGAAGGGGATGTAGATGCTGTCACGGGTAGTCCCCGCCTGGTCGTACACGATCACCCGCTCTTCGCCGAGCATACGGTTGACCAGGGTGGATTTACCGACGTTGGGACGGCCGATGATGGCGATCTTGATGCCATCCTTCTCGCTCGGGCCGGGGATGCGCTTGGCTTCCTCGCCTTCCGCAACCACTTCGGCCTCGGCGGCTTCCTCTTCGTCGGCCTGGTCGTCGCGGGGAAACTCGCCCAGTGCTTCCTGCAGCATCTGGCTGATGCCGCGGCCATGGGCGGCGGCGATCGGCAAGGCGTCACCCAGGCCCAGGGGGCTGAACTCGGCGCGGGCGATATCCGGATCGACGGTATCGACCTTGTTGGCCACCAGGAAGCTGCGCTTGTTCCGCTTGCGCAGGTGCTCGGCGATCATCTGATCGGCTGCGGTCATTCCGGCGCGGGAGTCGACCATGAACAACACCGCATCGGCTTCCTCGATGGCCTGCAGGGACTGCTCGGCCATTTTGGCGTCGATACCTTCCTCATCCCCGGAGATACCCCCGGTGTCGATGACGATATAGGTGCGGCCCTGCCACTTCGCCTCGCCGTACTGGCGGTCACGGGTGAGACCGGCGTACTCCGCGACGATCGCGTTACGGGTCTTGGTCAGGCGGTTGAACAGGGTGGACTTGCCGACGTTTGGCCGACCCACCAGGGCGATTACGGGAACCATGAGGCTCTCCACTCGTTATTTCAGAAAACACAAAGGCCGCTGCCGATTGACGGCAGCGGCCGGGTATCAAGCTTCAGCTTAGCGGATGGTCAGGCCGACCAGCTTTCCGCCGTTGCCGTAGGCATACATCCACTCGCCGACCACCAGCGGACGGGCACGCAGGCCGTCGCCGTCGATCTTCACGCGGCCGACGAAGTGACCGTCCACCTGGCTCAGCAGGTGCAGGTAGCCTTCGAAGTCACCGACAGCCACATAGCTGGAATACACTTCCGGAGCCGACAGCTGGCGACGGGCCAGGGAGTCGTTGCTCCACAAGGCGGAGGCGGAACGCTCGTCCACGCCTTCCACGGTGCCATTGGCCAGGCTCACGTAGACGTTACCGAAACCCTGGGCGACGCCGGCATAGCTGGACGCCTCACGCTGCCAGAGCACACGGCCGCTTTCCAGGTCCAGTGCCGCGACGCGTCCCTGGTAGGTGGCCATGTAGATGGTACCGCCAGAAAGCAGCAGGCCACCGTCGATGTCCACCACACGATCCAGCTCGGAGCGGCCCTGGGGCACGGCCACGCGCTGCTCCCAGACCGGAATGCCGCGCTTGATGTCCAGAGCGAGCACCTTGCCGGTGGAAAGTCCGGCCACGGCCAGGTTGTTGGTCACGATGGGCGCGCCGGTACCACGCAAGGTCAGCACGGCCGGGGTGTTCTCGTAGATCCAGAGCTGATTGCCGGTGGCGGCATCGAAACCGAACAGGGTGTCGTTCTGGGTCTGCACGACCACCACGTCACCGTTGTTGGCCGCCGGCGCCAGCACTTCGCCGTTGACGCGAGCGCGCCATTTTTCTTCACCGTTGGTGGCGTCCAGGGCAACGACTTCACCCTTCAGGGTGCCGACCATCACCAGGCCGTAGCCGACACCCACAGCGCCGGATACCGGCAGTTCGAGATCCTGCTTCCAGATCACGTCGCCATTGAAGCGATTGAGCGCCATGACCTCGCCGTTCACGTCCGAGGCATAGATGGTGTCGCCATCGACGGCGGGCACCAACAGGTTGTAGGTTTCACCCTGGCCATCACCAATCGAACGGCTCCAGCCCTTGTCCAGCGTCACTTCTTCAGTGATGTCGGGCAGCTCGGCCGGCGGCAGTTCCTTCTTGCTGTTGCTGCTGCAGCCCACGGCCAAAACGGCCAGAGCCAGCACTGCGGCATTCTTCCAACGCATCACGTCACGCGTCCCCTTTTGCCAGGTCGTCGAGCTTCATCTGCAGGCCACCCACGGCGGCGTCTTCGGGCAGTGCGGCCTTGGCTTTCAGGTAGGCGGCATGCGCGTCGTCGGTGCGACCCAGCTGAACCAGCAGGTCGCCCTTGAGTTCTTCGCGGCTGGCGACAAAGGCCTTGTCGGCATCGCCATCAAGCAGCTTGAGGGCTTCATCGGCCTTGTTCTGCGCGGCCAGCACACGGGCCAGGCGCTGGCGAGCCAGCTCGCCCAGGGTCGCATCGGCAGGCTTGTCGAGCACGGACTTGAGTTCGGCGGCGGCGTCATCCAGCTTGCCAGCCTCGACCGCGACCTTGGCCACGAACAGGCTGCCGTACTGCGCGTAATGAGTACCGCCGAAATCGCTTTTCAATTTGCCGGCGAGCTCGGCAACCTTCGCCGAATCCGGGGTGCCACTCGGGTTCAGAGCGGTTTCCAGCAGTTGCTGGTAAACGATCGAGGCGCCTTGGGCCTGATTGGATTCGTACTTTTGCCAGGCCTGCCAACCAAAGACCACCGCCAGCGCCAATGCGCCGCCAGTGAGCATGGGTTTGCCGTTGCGCTGCCACCAGTCCCTGAACTGCGCAATCTGTTCTTCTTCAGTCTGCATGCTTAACCCCGTACTCCTGATCTTTAGTTGCTCAAGCCTGCTTCAGGCAGGCTGCGAGATGCTCAGCCAGAGCATCCCAGGCAATGCTTTGTTGTTCGCTGTCGTCGCGAAGCGGCTTGCAACCTACCACGCGCTTGGCCAGTTCGTCGTCCCCCAGGATCAGCGCATAACGGGCGCCGCTCTTGTCCGCCTTCTTGAACTGGCTCTTGAAGCTGCCGGCACCAGCATTGACCAGCAGGCGCAGGCCCGGAACGGCATCGCGCAACTGCTCGGAAAGACCGAGCGCAGCCAGTTCAGCGGCTTCGCCGAAGGCGCAGATAAAGACGTCGGCGGGGCTGTTCAACTCTTCCGGCACCAGGCCGAGGGTTTCCAGCAACAACACGAGACGCTCGACGCCCATGGCATAACCCACGCCCGGCGTCGGCTTGCCGCCGAACTGAGTGACCAGGCCATCGTAACGGCCACCGGCGCAGACGGTGCCCTGGGAGCCGAGCTTGTCGGTCACCCACTCGAAGACGGTGCGGCTGTAGTAGTCCAGGCCGCGCACCAGCTTCTGGTTGATTTCGTAGCGAATGCCCACGGCGTCCAGTCGTGCCTTGAGGCCTTCGAAGTGGACCAGCGACTCCTCGTCGAGGTAATCGTGCAGGGTCGGTGCGTCCACCAGCAGAGCCTGGGTGCCGCCATCCTTGCTGTCGAGAATGCGCAGCGGGTTGGTGGTCAGACGGCGCTGGCTGTCTTCGTCCAGCAGGTCGTAACGCTCCTGCAGGTAGGCGACCAGGGCATCGCGATAGCGGGCACGGGCCTCGCTGGAACCCAGGCTGTTCAACTGCAGGGTTACCGCTTCGGCAAGTCCGAGCTTTTTCCACAGGCGCCAGGTGAGCACGATCAGCTCGGCATCGATGTCCGGGCCGGGCAGGTTGAAGACTTCGACGCCCATCTGGTGGAACTGGCGATAGCGGCCTTTCTGCGGCTTCTCGTAGCGGAACATGGGGCCCGCGTACCAGAGTTTCTGCACCTGACCACCGCCGGTGAGGCCATGCTCGAGCACGGCGCGCACGCAGCCCGCGGTGCCTTCAGGACGCATGGTCAGCGACTCTTCGTTGCGATCGAGGAAGGTGTACATCTCCTTGTCGACCACGTCGGTGCCTTCGCCAATACCGCGCGCGAACAGCTCGGTGAACTCGAGGATCGGAAGACGGATTTCCTTGTAACCGTAGGCATCTAGCAGATCGGCCACGGTATTTTCCAGATAACGCCAAGCAGGCGTCTGCTCCGGCAGGATGTCGTTCATGCCACGAATGGCTTGCAGAGTCTTGCTCACGTGGATTCCTTGTTTCAGCTGCGGGCGATCAACGCCGCGTCAGCTTCGGCCTTTGCGGCCGCCTTCTCGCGAATGAGCCGCTCCAGCTCATCCACCAGGTTGTCGTTATTCAGCTTCTGCGCCGGCTTGCCGTCGATGTAGACAAGGTTGTTCGGGGTGCCACCGGTAAGGCCGATATGGGCTTCCTTGGCTTCTCCCGGACCATTGACCACGCAACCGATCACAGCCACGTCCATTGGCACCAGAAGGTCCTCGAGACGGCCTTCCAGCTCGTTCATGGTCTTGACCACGTCGAAGTTTTGCCGCGAGCAGCTCGGGCAGGCGATGAAGTTGATGCCACGGGAACGCAAGTGCAGAGACTTGAGGATGTCGAAACCGACCTTTACCTCTTCGACCGGGTCCGCCGCCAGGGAGATGCGGATGGTGTCGCCGATTCCCTCGGCAAGCAGCATGCCAAGACCCACCGCGGATTTCACGGTACCGGAACGCAGGCCACCAGCTTCGGTGATGCCAAGGTGCAGGGGCTGCACGATCTGCTTGGCCAGCAGGCGATAGGCTTCGACGGCCATGAACACGTCGGACGCCTTTACACTGACCTTGAAGTCCTGGAAGTCCAGCTTGTCGAGATGCTCTACATGGCGCAGCGCAGACTCGACCAGAGCCTGCGGAGTGGGCTCGCCGTACTTCTTCTGCAGGTCCTTCTCCAGCGAACCGGCGTTGACACCGATGCGGATCGGGATGCCCTTGTCGCGCGCGGCATCGACCACAGCCCTGACGCGATCTTCGCGACCGATATTGCCCGGGTTGATGCGAAGGCAGTCGACACCCAGCTCAGCAACACGCAGGGCGATCTTGTAATCGAAGTGAATGTCCGCCACCAGCGGTACCTGGACCTGCTGCTTGATGCGGCCGAATGCCTCGGCAGCGTCCATATCCGGCACGGAAATACGAACGATATCGACGCCGGCATCCACCAGACGCTGGATCTGACCCACGGTGGCGGCAACGTCACAGGTATCGGTGTTGGTCATGCTCTGGACGGCGATAGGCGCATCACCGCCCACCGGAACCGAGCCAACCCAGATTTTCCGCGAGACGCGGCGTTTGATCGGTGATTCGCAATGCATGACTTATTGCCCCAACTTCAGGCGCGCGGTCTCGCCGCGGACGTAAGGCGCCACATCGACCGACTGGCCGTTATAGCTGAGCTGGGCGCCACGTGCGAAGCCAAGACGAACCTCCAACGGAGCCTTGCCGGCCAACTCCAGGCTGTCGCCGGTACGCTTGAGCCCACTGACCAGCACCTTGCCGTCGGCGTCGGTGACCTGAGTCCAGCAATTGGCAGTGAACTGGATACGCACGACACCCTGGCCCTGCTGAGCGACTACAGGAGCCGGCGCAGGGGCCGCAGGAGCTACGGTAGCCGGAGTTGCCGCAGCCACAGGCGCCTCAGGCTGGGCAGCAGCAGGCGCGTCAGGAGCAACAGGAGCATCAGGAACGGACGACTGCACGGTCGGAGTGCTTGGAGCGACGGCAACGGTCGGCGCCTGGGCCGGAGCGGCAGGAGTGACCGCTGCGATCTCACCGGCCGGGGCAGCCGGGGCCCCGCCTTCTGCGACCTGCTGTTCAGGCTGAGCAGCGGTTTCCGGTGATACCTGGGCAGGAGTAGACGCCTGGCTTTCCTGGGCCTCAGCTACCGCCTGGTCTTCCGGTTCGTCGAGCGGGTGGATCTGGGTTGTACCGTCGGCACTTTCCACTTCCACATGTTCCATATTCACGCTGGCTGACTCTTCGCTGTTGCGGCTGGAGTGCTCCTGCCACCAGAAGAAACCCACCGCCCCCAATGCAAGCAGGATGACGAAGCTGACAACACGCAGCACGCTTTGGGAAAGTCGAACCGGTTCCTCGATGCGCCCCAGGCTATGCACGCTGCTGCCCTTGGCGTCGGTTCCGGTGAAATGATCGAACTCGGCCACCAGTGCCGCCTGATCCATACCCAGCAGTTTGGCGTAGGCGCGCACGTAGCCGCGAGCAAAGGTGTGCCCTGGTAACTGGTCGAAGTCACCGGCCTCAAGCTGGCGCACTGCGTGCTCGGTCAGGTTCAAGTGGCGGGCGACCTCACCCAGGGTCAAATCCTTGCTCTCACGAGCCCTACGCAGGGTCTCACCTGGGTTGGCGCGGGTCGCCGCTACAGCTTCGGGATGCGACGCTTTCATCATTGCTCCGACAGGTATTGCTGATATTCCGGCGTGCCGGGATAGAGTCGCTTGAGTTGCAGACCGAGGCTGGCGGCCTGGTCGCGGTCTTCGAAAATGGTCGCCAGACGTGCGCCGAGCAGCAGGCTTCGAGCGTTCTGCGGGGCTATCTGCGAGTAGCGCTGATAGAAATCGCGGGCCGGCACGTACTGCTTATCATCGAAAGCCAGTTGAGACATTTCCAGCAATGCCAGGGGCTGCTGCCGGTTGAGGCGCAACGCCTTGTCGAAATGCTGCCTGGCCAGTGCAGGGTTGTTCATCTTCAGGGCAGTCAGGCCGAGGTTCTCGAATACCCGAGAGCGCTCTGGATAGAGGTTGTCCTCGGCGGCCTGCTGGAAGCGTTCGTAGGCATCTTTGTAGCGCCCCTGCTCGTACAGGAAGGTGCCGTAGTTGTTGAGGATGCGCGGATCGTTGCGGGAAGACAGCGCCTTGCGATAGTGCTGGTCGGCCAGGTCCGGCTCCATCTCGGTCTGGAACACCAGCGCAAGGGCCGCATTGGCATCCGCGTTGGACGGGTCCATCTCCAGGGCTTTCTTCAACGGCACCTTGGCACGTTCAGTAGCACCCTGCTTGAGGTAGCCGATGCCCAGGTTGATATACGCATCGCGTGCTGCATCACGGCCCGAGTCGGTCTTCATCGGGTCGACCTGACCAGTCGACACACAGGCCGCGAGCAGTACGGTGGAAGCGAGGAGCAGCGCAGCGCGCAGGATCATGGGTTGTCCTTCTCTAGTTCCGGTTCGCGGCGTTACTGGACGCCTCCGCTTCAGCGTTCAGTTGGCGCACTGCGATGTAGCGCTCGCTGCGACGGGTACGGTCCATGACCTGGCCGACCAGTTGGCCGCAAGCTGCATCGATGTCTTCGCCACGAGTGGTGCGGACGGTGACATTGTGCCCGGCCTTGTGCAACAGGTCCTGGAAGCGGCGGATCGCATTATTGCTCGGACGCTCGTAACCCGAGTGCGGGAAGGGATTGAACGGAATCAGGTTGATCTTGCAGGGGAAGTCCTTGAGCAGCTCGATCATCTGGGTGGCGTGTTCGGGCTGGTCGTTGACGTCCTTGAGCAGGGTGTATTCGACAGTCAGCACGCGCTTCTCGCCCAGGCGGGAGATGTAGCGGCGGCAGGAATCGAGCACCACGGCCAGGGGATACTTCTTGTTGATCGGCACCAACTGGTTGCGCAGCGGGTCGTTCGGCGCGTGCAGCGACAGCGCGAGGGAAACGTCGATCACCTCGCCCAGCTTGTCGATCATCGGCGCCACGCCGGAGGTAGACAGGGTCACCTTGCGCTTGGAGATGCCGTAACCGAGGTCGTCCATCATGATGTTCATGGCGGCGACCACGTTGTCGAAATTCAGCAGCGGTTCGCCCATGCCCATCATCACCACGTTGGTGATGGCACGGTCGATCTTCGCGGGGATGGTCCCGAAGGACTTGTTGGCGATCCACACCTGGCCGATCACTTCGGCGGCAGTGAGGTCGCTGTTGAAACCTTGCTTGCCCGTCGAGCAGAAACTGCAATCCAGAGCGCACCCGGCCTGGGACGAGACACACAGGGTGCCACGGCCGCCTTGCGGGATGTACACGGTTTCGACGCAGCTGCCGGAGGCCACGCGGACCACCCACTTGCGGGTGCCATCACTGGAGATGTCCTGGCTGACCACTTCCGGGCCGCGTATCTCGGCAGAGGCCTTGAGCTTGTCGCGCAAGGCCTTGCCGATATTGCTCATGGCGTCGAAATCATCGACGCCAAAGTGGTGAATCCACTTCATCACCTGACCGGCGCGGAAGCGTTTTTCCCCGATGGACTCGAAGAAGCTTTCCAGTTGCGGCTGGGTCAGACCCAGC
The DNA here is from genome assembly GCF_003626975.1 of Pseudomonas sp. DY-1. Taxonomy (NCBI): domain Bacteria; kingdom Pseudomonadati; phylum Pseudomonadota; class Gammaproteobacteria; order Pseudomonadales; family Pseudomonadaceae; genus Pseudomonas; species Pseudomonas sp. DY-1. The sequence continues at coordinate 2,999,350 of NZ_CP032616.1, forward strand.
AGATTCACTTTACCGGTCGATTCAGTCATGGCTTCACCCTCTCCCATTCGCTATTAGCGAATGCGAGCGCACACCTCAGTGGCGGCGAAGAAGTAGGAGATTTCGCGAGCAGCGGAAGCCTCGGAATCCGAACCGTGTACGGCGTTTTCGTCGATGGAAACGGCGTAATCGGCGCGAATGGTGCCGGCGTCGGCTTTCTTCGGATCGGTGGCACCCATCAGTTCACGGTTCTTGGCAACGGCATTCTCGCCTTCCAGAACCTGAACGACTACCGGGCCGGAAGTCATGAAGGAAACCAGGTCCTTGAAGAAGGGACGCTCTTTGTGTTCAGCGTAGAAACCGCCGGCTTCGCGCTCGGACAGTTGAACCATCTTGGCGGCAACGACGCGCAGGCCGGCCTTTTCGAAGCGGGTGATGATCTCACCCACTACGTTCTTGGCAACAGCGTCCGGCTTGATGATGGAGAGAGTACGTTCGACAGCCATGGAAAAACTCCAGAAACAAGGATTAAAGCGAAAAATTAAACCCGCGAATTATACGCGGGTTAGGGGGAAATGCGTAGGGCCGGAGCCCAGGGGCGGAAGCTGGTCAGTCGGCTTCTTCGATCCAGGCAGCCTGCACGGCCTCAAGAACCTTCTCGCCACCGCGCTGCGGGTCATCGGAGAACTCCGGCAACGCCAGAATCCAATTGTGCAGATCGACGAAATTGACGTAACGCGGGTCGACATCGGGCTTGGCTTCAGCGAGCTGGATAGCGATTTCCAGCACATCGGTCCATTTCAGGCTCATGCTCAATGCCCCTCGGAAACCTGGTTGATGGTGTATTTCGGAATTTCCACCACCAGATCCTCGTCAGCTACCAGCGCCTGGCAGGACAGGCGGGAATTTGGCTCCAGCCCCCAGGCCTTGTCCAGCATGTCGTCTTCCAGTTCGTCGGAAGCCTCCATGGAATTGAAGCCCTCGCGCACCACCACGTGGCAAGTGGTGCAGGCGCAGGACTTCTCGCAGGCATGTTCGATGTCGATACCGCTGCGCAGTGCGGCATTCAGGATGCTTTCGCCCGGCTGAGCCTCGATCACGGCACCCTCGGGGCAATGCTCGGCGTGGGGCAGGAAGATGATCTGCGGCATTTCTGGTTCAATCCTCGATTTCGTTGAGTCGGCGGCCGGACAGGGCTGCCTTGACGGCGGCATCCATACGACGCGCGGCAAAGGCATCGGTCACCTGGGACAGGCGCTTGATCTGGCCCTCGATGGCGACGACATCACCGCCAGCCGCCAGATCGCGCAGGGTCTGCATGCTGTCGAGGATGGCGGCGCGCTCGGCGTCATCCAACAGTCGCTCGCCATCGGCGTCCAGCGCAGCCTGGACAGCTTCCAGCAGGCGCTCGGCCTCGACCTGCTGCTCGCGCAGGGCGCGGGCATTCTTGTCTTCGCCGGCGTATTGGAAGGAGTCCTGCAGCATGCGAGATATCTCGCCATCAGTCAGTCCGTAGGACGGCTTCACCTGGATACTTGCCTCGACGCCCGAAGCCAGCTCGCGGGCAGTCACGCCCAGCAAGCCGTCGGCGTCCACCTGGAAGGTCACGCGGATCTTCGCCGCACCCGCCACCATCGGCGGAATGCCGCGTAACTCGAAGCGTGCCAGGGAACGGCAATCCTTGATCAGCTCGCGCTCACCCTGGAGCACGTGGATCATCATGGCCGTCTGGCCATCCTTATAGGTGGTGAAATCCTGGGCGCGGGCCACTGGAATCGTGGTGTTGCGCGGAATCACCTTCTCCATCAGCCCGCCCATGGTTTCCAGGCCGAGCGACAGTGGAATTACGTCGAGAAGCAGCAGCTCTTCACCACGCTTGTTGCCCGCCAGCGTATCGGCCTGCACGGCCGCGCCGATGGCCACGACCTGATCAGGATCGATATCGGTCAGCGGTTGGCGGCCGAACATCTCGGCTACGGCCTCACGTACACGCGGCACGCGGGTGGAACCGCCGACCATGACAACAGCCTCGACTTCATCCAACTCGATGCCGGCATCACGCACGGCGCGACGACAGGCCTTGAGGCTGCGGGCGACCATGGGCTCGATCAGGGAGTCGAACTGCTCACGAGTGAGCACGCCACGCCAATCGCCATGGACCAACTCGACGCGGTCGGTATCGGTCAGGGCTTCCTTGGCATCGCACGCAGCGCGCAACAGGCTGCGCTGTACGCCGGGATCGAGGTCGGCGGAAAGACCGGCCTGCTCGACCATCCAGCCGGCAATCGCATGGTCGAAATCATCGCCGCCCAGGGCGCTGTCGCCACCGGTAGCCATGACCTCGAAGACGCCGCGGGTCAGGCGCAGGATTGAGATATCGAAGGTGCCGCCACCCAGGTCGTAGATGGCGACTACGCCTTCAGCCTGCTTATCCAGGCCATAGGCCACAGCGGCAGCGGTAGGCTCATTGAGCAGGCGCAGCACATTGAGCCCGGCAAGACGCGCGGCGTCCTTGGTGGCCTGGCGCTGAGCCTCATCGAAGTAAGCCGGCACGGTAATCACCGCACCAACCAGCTCGCCACCGAGAGTCTGCTCGGCGCGCTGGCGCAGGGCCTTGAGAATGTCAGCCGAGACTTCCACCGGGCTCTTGGCACCCTGGACGGTCTCGATGAAGGGCATGTGTGATTCGCCACCAACGAAGCGATAGGGCAGTTGCTCGCCCAACTGCTTGACGTCTTCCAGGCCGCGCCCCATGAAGCGCTTGACCGAAATGATGGTGTTGAACGGATCACTGGCAGCAGCCTGCTTGGCACTGCGACCGACCTCGACGCGATCGGCGTGATAGCGGACGGCGGAGGGCAGGATGACCTGGCCTTCAGCATCCGGCAGGGGTTCGGCGACACCGCTGCGCACAGCAGCGACCAGCGAATTGGTAGTACCCAGGTCGATGCCAACCGCCAGGCGGCGCTGGTGCGGCTGGGGGCTCAGCCCGGGTTCGGCGATCTGCAGTAAGGCCATGCTTGTCTATTTATCAGGCGTACCGGCAACCAAGACGGCATCGCGGGTTAATCGTCGAGGCGCTCTTCCAGTTGGCGCACTTCGTGGGTCAGCTTGTCGAGGAACTGCATACGGCGCACCAGACGCTCGGCGTCTTCGCGGCGCTCGGCATCGTCCCAGCACTCGGCAAACTCTCCATCCAGCTCCGCCTGCGCTGCCTTGAGCCGGCGCTTGAACACGCCGACACCATCAAGATCAGCACTGTCGTGCAACTCTTCCAACTCTTCGCGCCACTGCATCTGCTGCAGCAGGAACTGAGGGTCCTGCACCGTAACTTCCAGCGGCAGTTCCTTTCCCTTCAGCGCCAACAGATAAAGTGCCCTTCGCGGCGCGCTCTTCAGTGTCTGGTATGCGTCGTTAAGCTGCGCCGCACGCTCCAGCGCCAGGCGCTGCTCGCGCTCGGATGCATCGGCAAAACGGTCGGGATGGACAGTACGCGCCAGCTCGCGATAACGCGTCGCAAGCTGGTCAAGGTCCAGTCGATAACCCGGCTTCAGGTCGAACAGGGCGAAATGACAGGGAGTTCCCACACACGCCTCAGACGTTGAAGCTCTCGCCGCAGCCACACTCGCCGCGCACGTTAGGGTTATTGAACTTGAAGCCCTCGTTGAGCCCTTCGCGAACGAAGTCCAGCTCAGTACCATCAAGGTAGGTCAGGCTCTTGGGATCGATGATCACTTTGACGCCGTGACTCTCGAAAACCAGGTCATCCGCAGCCAACTCGTCGACGAACTCCAGCACATAGGCGAGACCGGAGCAGCCAGTCGTACGCACCCCCAGACGGATACCTTCACCCTTGCCGCGCCCATCAATGGAACGCTGCACGTGACGGGCGGCGGATTCAGTCATGCTGATGGCCATTGCAACTCCTTACTCGTTCGAGCACTTAGAGCAGACCCTTCTTCTGCTTGTAGTCATGGACGGCCGCCTTGATGGCGTCCTCAGCCAGTACCGAGCAGTGAATCTTCACCGGCGGCAAGGCCAGTTCTTCGGCGATGGTGGTGTTCTTGATGGCAGCCGCCTCGTCCAGGGTCTTGCCCTTCATCCACTCGGTGGCGAGGGAGCTGGAAGCGATGGCGGAACCGCAGCCATAGGTCTTGAACTTGGCGTCTTCGATGACACCCTGCTCGTTGACCTTGATCTGCAGACGCATCACGTCGCCGCAGGCCGGCGCACCGACCATGCCAGTACCCACGTTAGGGTCCTGGGCGTCGAGCTTGCCGACGTTGCGCGGGTTTTCGTAGTGGTCGATGACCTTTTCGCTGTATGCCATGGTAACTATTCCTCACTCATCAGGGTGGCGTCAGTGCGCCTGCCATTCGACCTGGGAAAGGTCGACGCCCTCTTTATACATATCCCACAGCGGGGACAGTTCACGGAGCTTACTGACCGCTTCGCGCACCTTGGCTGCGGCGTAGTCCACTTCTTCCTCGGTCGTGAAGCGGCCGAAAGTGAAGCGGATGGAACTGTGCGCCAGCTCGTCGTTGCGACCCAGGGCACGCAGCACGTAGGACGGCTCCAGGGAGGCCGAGGTGCAGGCGGAACCGGAGGAGACCGCGAGGTCCTTGAGCGCCATGATCAGCGACTCACCTTCGACGTAATTGAAGCTGACGTTCATGTTGTGCGGCACACGTGCAGTGGCGCTGCCGTTCAGGTAGAGCTCTTCCATGCCATCGATCTGGGCCCAGAAGCGATCGGCCAGGGCCTTGATGCGCACGCGTTCGGTGGCCATTTCCTGCTTGGCAATGTGGAAGGCCTCGCCCATGCCGACGATCTGGTGAGTAGCCAGTGTGCCGGAGCGCATGCCGCGCTCGTGACCACCGCCATGCATCATGGCTTCGAGACGCACGCGCGGCTTGCGGCGAACGTAAAGCGCGCCAATGCCTTTCGGGCCGTAGGTCTTGTGGGCAGAGAAGGACATCAGGTCAACCTTGAGCTTCTCAAGGTCAATCTCCACCTTGCCGGTGGATTGGGCGGCATCGACGTGGAAGAGGATGCCGCGGGCACGGGTCAGCTCGCCGATGGCGGCGATGTCGTTGACGGTGCCGATTTCGTTGTTCACGTGCATGACGGAAACCAGGATGGTGTCGTCACGCAGCGCAGCTTCGACCATGGAAGGAGTGATCAGGCCATCTTCACCTGGCTCCAGGTAAGTCACTTCGAAACCTTCGCGCTCCAGCTGGCGGGTGGTGTCCAGAACCGCCTTGTGCTCGATCTTCGAGGTGATGATGTGCTTGCCCTTGCCACCGTAGAAGTGCGCAACACCCTTGATGGCCAGGTTGTCGGATTCGGTCGCACCGGAAGTCCAGACGATTTCACGAGGGTCGGCATTGACCAGCTCAGCTACCTGACGACGGGCATTCTCCACCGCCTCTTCAGCTTTCCAGCCAAACACGTGGGAACGCGAGGCGGGGTTGCCGAAGTTGCCGTCCACCAGCAGGCACTCGCTCATTTTCTGAGCGACGCGCGGGTCCACCGGCGTGGTGGCGGAGTAGTCGAGGTAGATCGGCAATTTCATCGGGGCTCTCCTATCAGGTATCGGGGCCAATCACGGGCCGGCGCCCTGCTCAATCGATGGCGGACGCTTCAATCTTATCGAGGTGCGGCATCCTGCCATTGCTTCCACAGCGGCGTTGATCCTGCCGTTGTGCGACCTCTTGAACCTCACGGCGGTTGACCAGATCGGCCAAACTGATGCCGCTGAGGAACTCGTGGATCTGCAGACTCAGATCACACCAGAGGTGGTGGGTCAGACAGGTATCGCCAGAATGGCAATCGCCCAGGCCCTGACAACGAGTGGCATCCACCGACTCGTTGACCGCATCTATTACCTGGGCGACATGAATGCCGTGCATGTCGCGGGAAAGCTGGTAGCCACCGCCCGGGCCGCGAACACTGCTGACCAGATTGCCGCGGCGGAGCTTGGCGAAAAGCTGCTCGAGGTAGGACAGGGAAATGCCCTGTCGCTCGGAAATATCAGCCAGAGACACCGGCCCATGCTGCGCATGCAGCGCCAGATCGAGCATGGCGGTGACGGCGTATCGGCCTTTGGTGGTCAGTCGCATGGTGAGTACCACGGGATCGCTGGAGTGCAGCGAGTATGCGATTCCCGACTATTTAAGTCAACTATAAGCCTGATCAAATTAGTCGGGATTACATCTTGCAGGGGCGTGCATGATAGCAGAGGCACATCCCGTTAGCACCCTAAGAATCCGGCCCCGAATACTGATCCAGGGCCGAATCGGAACGCGTCAGGCGACCGGTTTGCGCTCTTCGTCCTTGACGCCGGCGAAGTCCTCGTCGCGAAGCTCCGGCAGCGCACTGGCGCAGTAGTCACTGCCCAGCGCCGTGAGCGCCTTGCACATGCCGTCGAGGCGCTCGTCCACCGCCTGCACATGGTCCAGCAACTGGCCGATGGCGCGAGCCACGGGGTCCGGCATGTCCTGACCAAGACCATAGGCATCGAAACCAAAACGCTCCGCGATGGCCTGGCGCTTGGCCTCCTGCTCCGGATCAGCCTTGACGATGATCCGACCGGGAATCCCAACCGCGGTGGCGCCAGCTGGTACCTCCTTGGTCACCACGGCATTGGAGCCGATCTTGGCACCCGCACCAACGGTGAAAGGCCCAAGCACCTTGGCGCCCGCTCCAACTACCACGCCATCCTCCAGCGTCGGGTGGCGTTTGCCCTGGTTCCAGCTGGTACCTCCCAGAGTCACACCCTGGTAAAGGGTAACGTCGTTGCCGATTTCGGCAGTCTCACCAATGACGATCCCCATACCGTGATCAATGAAGAACCGCCGACCGATCTTCGCGCCGGGATGGATTTCAATACCCGTCAACCAACGACTGAAATTCGACACCAGGCGCGCCAGCCACTTCCAGCCAGCGATCCAAAGCGCATGCGCTACACGATGCAACCAGATGGCATGCAGGCCCGGGTAACAGGTGAGCACCTCGAAGGCATTGCGCGCAGCCGGATCACGGTGGAATACGCTTTGAATGTCTTCTCGAATGCCGTCGAACATCACTTGTCACTCCGTTTGCTTGCTTCGCCCCGCGCAGCTTTCTGGGTTTCCGTCAGGATGCCTCGCAGGATGTTCATTTCCAGCTTGCTGATGCCACTGCGGCCGTAGAGCCGGCGCAGGCGGGACATCAGATGCCGCGGCTTCTCCGGGTCCAGGAAGCCAATCTCCACCAGGGTACTTTCCAGGTGTTCGTAATAGCGCTCCAATTCATCGACGGTCACCGGCTGGGCATTGAGCATGGCGGTGGTTTCCACCTTCTCCACCTTGCTTGGCAAACCTTCTTGCTCAAGCCACGCCATTCGCACCTCATACACCAGCACCTGCACGGCGGCAGCCAGGTTTAACGAGGAGAACTCCGGATTGGACGGGATGTGCACGTGATACTGGCAGCGCTGCAGCTCTTCATTGGTCAGCCCCGCGTATTCGCGACCGAACACCAGGGCGACCTCACCTCCGAGCTGCGCTTGCTCCACGGAGGTCTTGCCGCATTCGCGCGGATCGAGCAATGGCCAGGGAATGCGACGGTCGCGAGCGCTGGTGCCGATTACCAGACTGCAGCCCACCAGCGCCTCCTCCAGGGTGGCGACCACCTGGGCACCCGCCAGAATGTCGTCCGCACCGGAGGCGCGAGCTTGAGCCTCAGGACTCGGGAAGTCCTCGGGATCGACCAGAACCAGCCTCGACAGGCCCATATTCTTCATGGCGCGGGCGGCACCACCGATATTGCCGGGATGGCTGGTATTGACCAGCACCACGCGAATGTTCTGCAGCAACGCTCTAGTCTCCCAGCGGAACGTCAAGGGAGCGGAATATTACCGGAGGCCCGGACGCAACGCTACGAATGACGCCTCCTCCCCTGCCTGCCTTGGGCTTTTTCTGCTACTATGTGCGGCTTTCTTCTTTAACGACCCAGGTGAACTCCCCATGCAGCCTATGCTGAATATCGCCCTGCGCGCCGCTCGCAGCGCCGGTGAACTGATTTTCCGCTCTATCGAGCGCCTGGACGTCATCTCCGTCAACGAGAAGGACGCCAAGGACTACGTCACCGAGGTCGATCGTGCCGCCGAGCTATCCATCGTGCAGGCCCTGCGCAAGGCCTACCCGAACCACGGCATCCTGGGCGAGGAAGGCGGACTTCTGGAAGGCAAGGGCGAAGGCGCCGACTACCTGTGGATCATCGACCCACTGGACGGCACCACCAACTTCATTCGCGGCGTTCCGCATTTCGCCATCAGCATCGCCTGCAAATACAAGGGCCGCCTGGAGCACGCCGTGGTCCTGGATCCGGTTCGCCAGGAAGAGTTCACTGCCAGCCGCGGCCGCGGCGCCGCCCTCAATGGCCGCCGCCTGCGCGTCAGCCCGCGCAAGAGCCTGGAAGGCGCCCTGCTGGGCACTGGCTTCCCCTTCCGCGACAGCCAGCTGGACAACCTAGAGAACTACCTGGGCATGTTCCGCAGCCTGGTCGGCCAGACAGCCGGCATCCGCCGCGCCGGCTCTGCCAGCCTAGACCTGGCCTACGTTGCCGCCGGCCGTTTCGACGCTTTCTGGGAGTTCGGCCTGTCCGAGTGGGACATGGCTGCGGGCGCCCTGCTGGTCCAGGAAGCTGGCGGCCTGGTGAGCGACTTCACCGGCGGCCACGACTTCCTCGAGAAAGGTCACGTCGTTGCAGGCAACACCAAATGCTTCAAGGCAGTGCTGACCGCTATACAGCCGCACCTGCCGCCGTCGCTGAAGCGCTGATCCGCTGATCACTCAGCCATGAAAAAACCCGGCCAAGGCCGGGTTTTTTGTTATTTGGGCCCAGCTTACTGCTGAACGCCCGCTCCGCCACCCTGGGACTGGATACCACCGCCCTGCTGGCTGAGGATCAACTGACCTTCTTCCGTCACCGGGATCTGACGACCCGGGTCATGATCCATCCGCACCTGGCCGACCTTGCCATCCAGCTGATACTTCACGTCATAACCAACCAGCCTCTCGCTGGTGTCCGTGACAGTCTTGCAGCGGGTTTCAGTCGTGGTGTAGGTGTCGCCTTCCTGCATATGCTCCTGCACCTTGTTGCCGGCGTAACCACCACCAACGGCGCCAGCGACCGTGGCGATCTTCTTGCCGCTACCGCCACCGACCTGGTTGCCCAGCAAACCGCCCGCAACCGCACCAAGGACGGTGCCGGCGATCTGATGCTGATCCTTGACCGGACGCTGACGAGTCACCGCCACATCGTTGCAGACCTCTCGTGGAGTCTTCACGGTTTCATTGATCGGTTGGACAGCGAGCACTTCGGCATACTCCGGGCCGTTCTTACCTACCAGGTTGTAGGTGGCCACGGCGCCGCCGGCAGTCACACCAACCGCACCCAAAACAGCACCGACGAGCATCGACTTGTTCACTTGAGCCTCCTGAATCATCCATAGCGGGCCTACATGCCCTACTCCCTGCCTTGGATAAGAGGACAAAAGCCAAGTTCCCAAACCAACGGGAATATTCCGATAAGTGGAACGACAGTCTCATACAGCAGAAACGACGAGGCCCGGCATTTGCCGGGCCTCGTTCTCAGGGATGGAACGCCTCAGGGACGGTCATCCGCTTCGGCGGTGTTCGCCGGCGGAATCAAGTCTTCCGAGGACAGCCCCAGCCAGATCAACACTGGAGCACTGATGTAGATGGAGGAGTAGGTACCCACCACAACACCAACCAGCAGCGACAGCGCAAAACCATGCAAGCTATCGCCGCCAAAGATCAGCAGGGCGAACAGCGCCAGAGCGGTGGACATCGAAGTGGCGATTGTCCGCAGCAGCGTCTGGGTGCAGGACACGTCGATGTTCTCGATCAGGTCAGCCCGGCGCAGCACGCGGAAGTTTTCGCGGATACGGTCGAAGATGATGATGGTGTCGTTCAGCGAGTAGCCGATCATCGCTAGGACCGCGGCCAGCACGGTGAGGTCAAAGGGTACCTGGAAGAATGCCAGGATCCCCAAAGTGACGATCACGTCGTGGACCAACGAGGCCACCGCGCCCACACCAAACTTCCATTGGAAGCGGAAGGCCAGGTACAGCAGGATGCCGCCCAGTGCCAGAAGCATGGCCAGGCCACCTTGGTCACGCAGCTCTTCACCCACCTGGGGCCCGACGAACTCCACACGCTTCAGCTCGAACTTGCTCTCGGCATCCACCTTGCGCAGGGCGTCGGCAATCTTGTTACCAAGTTGCGGATCATCACCAGCCAGGCGCACCAGCACGTCCGTGGACGCGCCGAAACTCTGCACCACCGCATCCTCGAAGCCTGCCTCACCAAGCTCTCGCTTGATCAGCTCAAGATTCGCCGGTTGCTCATAGGACAACTCGATCAGCGTACCGCCGGTGAAGTCCAGGCCGAAGTTCAGGCCCTTGGCGAACAGGCTGCCAATACCGATCAGGCTGATGATCACAGTGATGGCGAACGCAACGTTGCGTATCGCCATGAAACGAATGGTTGACTTGATCATGACAGGCCTCAAATCCACAGTTTCTTGAAGTTGCGGCCACCGAAGATCAGGTTGACCAGGCCACGGGTGAACATGATGGCTGTGAACATCGAGGTGATGATCCCCAGCGACATGGTCACGGCGAAGCCCTTGATCGGACCGGTGCCGAGGGCGAACAGGATGCCGCCCACCAACAGGGTGGTGAGGTTACTGTCGATGATCGCCGAGTAGGCGCGATCGAAGCCTTCATGGATCGCGCGCTGCACCGACAGTCCGTTCGCGAGCTCCTCACGAATCCGCGAATAGATCAGCACGTTGGCGTCCACCGCCATACCCAGGGTCAGCACGATACCGGCAATACCCGGCAAGGTCAGGGTTGCACCGATCACCGACATCAGCCCAACCAGCAGCACCAGGTTGAATGCTAGGGCGACGGTGGCCAGCAACCCGAAGAAGCGGTAGATAGCCATGATGAACAACGATACGAAGACCATCGCCCACTCAGTGGACTCGATGCCTTTGACAATGTTCTCGGCACCCAGGCTCGGGCCAATGGTGCGTTCTTCCGCGAAGTACATCGGCGCAGCCAGACCACCTGCGCGCAGCAGCAGGGCCAGCTCGGACGACTCGCCCTGGCCGTCCAGGCCAGTGATACGGAACTGGCTACCCAGCGGCGACTGAATGGTCGCCAGACTGATGATCTTCTTCTCTTCCTTGAAACTCTGTACCGCTACTTCCTTCTGGACGCCATCGACGTCCTGGGTCACGTAACGGGTAACCGGACGCTGCTCGATGAAGATCACCGCCATGCTGCGTCCCACATTGTTGCGGGTAGCACGACTCATCAAATCGCCGCCGTGACCGTCAAGACGGATGTTCACCTGAGGGCGACCGTTCTCGTCATAACTGGCCTGGGCGTCGGTAACCTGGTCCCCGGTGATAATCAAGCCCCGCTCCAGCGGTACGGGCGGTCGACCCGGCTCACGGAACTCAAAGGATTCAGTGGAGGCCTTGCTGGCGGTCGGCTCAGCAGCCAAACGGAACTCGAGGTTTGCGGTCTTGCCGAGGATACGCTTCGCTTCTGCGGTGTCTTGTACGCCCGGGAGCTCAACGACGATGCGGTTGGCGCCCTGGCGCTGCACGATCGGTTCGGCCACACCCAGTTCGTTAACGCGGTTGCGGACGGTGGTCAGGTTCTGCTTGATGGAGTATTCACGAATCTCTGCCAGCTTGGCCTGGGTCAGAGTCAGCTGCAGGACCTGCTGACCACCACGCTCCGTGGTAGCCATATCGAAATCGGTAAAGCTCTTGCGAATCAGCGTCCGGGCCTTGTCCAAGGACTCCTGATCAGAGAAGCCAAGCTGGAAGCCATTTTCCTGAGCCGGCAGACTGCGGTAGCGGACACGCTCCTTGCGCAGCAGGGTGCGAACTTCGCCTTCGTAAATCTTCAGACGCGCAGTGACCGCTTTCTCCATGTCCACTTCCAACAGGAAGTGCACGCCACCGGAGAGGTCCAACCCGAGCTTCATCGGCGCAGCGCCGAGCTTGCGCAGCCAATCCGGCGTGGTCGGAGCCAGGTTCAGGGCGACGACGTAATCATCACCAAGAGCCTTGCGCACCACGTCCTTGGCGGGCAGTTGATCCCCCAGCTTGGTCAGGCGCAGCAGGCCACCAGTCGCACTGACGCTGGAGGATTTGAGTTCGATGCCGGATTGCTTGAGGGCCTCAGCAGCCTTGTCCAGATCCGATTGCTGGATCTTCAGCGCGGTACTGGTACCGCTGACCTGGATCGCCGGGTCGTCCGGATAGAGATTGGGTGCGGAATAAACCAGGCCGATCGCCAGCACCGCCAGGATCAGCAGATATTTCCACAGTGGATACTTGTTGAGCATGACTCCGCCCGTTATGAAGCGGGGCGCCTGATGGCGCCCCGTCGGTGTTGATCCATGTATCTGTCAGATGGCTTTCAGCGTGCCCTTCGGCAGGGTCGCCGCGATAGCCGCCTTCTGGAACTTCAGCTCTACGCTGTCAGACACTTCGATGACCACGAAGTCATCGGTGACCTTGGTGACCTTGCCGGCAATGCCGCCGGAGGTGACCACTTCATCACCCTTCTGCAGACTGCCCAGGAGGTTTTTGTGCTCCTTGGCGCGCTTGGCCTGGGGACGCCAGATCATCAGATAGAAGATGACCAGGAAACCGATCAGGAAAACCCACTCGAAGCCGGTACCGGCAGGGCCTGCAGCGGCGGCCGGCGCAGCGGCGTCGGCATAGGCGGCGGGAATCAGAAAGCTCATGTAGCACTCCTGTTGCGGAAATTTAAAAAAATCGACTCTGGATATGCGGCTTTATCAGTCCAGGGGCGGAGTCGGTAGTCCGCGCTTGGCGTAGAAGGCATCGACAAAGGCGGCCAATTTACCCTGTTGGATAGCCTCGCGCAAACCAGCCATCAGGCGCTGGTAATGCCGCAAGTTGTGGATTGTATTCAACATGCTGCCGAGCATTTCGCCGCATTTGTCCAAATGATGGAGATAGGCGCGCGAGAAGTGTTTGCAGGTGTAACAGTCGCAAGTCGGGTCCAGCGGAGACTCGTCATGCTTATGCACTGAGTTGCGGATTTTCAGCACGCCGGTGTCGATGAACAGGTGGCCATTTCGCGCGTTGCGCGTCGGCATCACGCAGTCGAACATGTCCACTCCGCGGCGCACACCCTCCACCAGATCCTCCGGCTTGCCCACCCCCATGAGGTAGCGCGGCTTGTCTGCCGGCATCTGCCCGGGCAGGTAGTCCAGCACACGAATCATCTCGTCCTTCGGTTCGCCTACCGACAGGCCACCGATGGCCAAGCCATCGAAGCCGATTTCACTGAGGCCTTCCAGGGAGCGCATGCGCAGCTCTTCGTGCATGCCACCCTGGACGATCCCAAACAGCGCGGCAGTGCTTTCACCATGGGCGACCTTGGAGCGCTTTGCCCAACGCAGGGAAAGCTCCATGGAACGCCTGGCCGTATCGAAGTCCGCCGGATAAGGCGTGCATTCGTCGAAGATCATCACGATGTCGGACCCCAGGTCGCGCTGGACCTGCATGGATTCCTCGGGCCCCATGAACACTTTCGCGCCATCCACCGGCGAGGCGAATGTCACGCCCTCCTCCTTGATCTTGCGCATGGCACCCAGACTGAACACCTGGAAGCCACCGGAGTCGGTGAGGATTGGACCCTGCCACTGCATGAAGTCGTGCAGGTCGCCATGGCGCTTGATCACCTCCATGCCCGGCCGCAGCCAGAGGTGGAAGGTATTGCCAAGGATGATCTGCGCGCCGATCCCTTCGATATCGCGCGGCAACATCCCCTTCACGGTGCCGTAGGTTCCTACAGGCATGAAGGCGGGCGTCTCGACAACCCCCCGGGGGAAGGTCAGGCGGCCACGACGGGCCTTGCCATCGGTAGCCAGCAGCTCGAAGTTCATCCGGCAGGTGCGCGTCATGCTTGGTCCTCGGGCCCGCGGGGGGCGGGATTGCGGGTGATGAACATGGCATCACCGTAACTGAAGAATCGGTAGCCCTGCTCCACTGCTGCAGCGTAGGCAGCCATGGTCTCTGGATAGCCAGCAAAGGCGGAAACCAGCATCAGCAGGGTGGATTCGGGCAAATGGAAATTGGTAACCAAGGCGTCGACCACATGGAAGGGTCGGCCGGGGTACAGGAAAATATCGGTGTCGCCGCTGAAGGCCTTGAGCAGGCCGTCCCGCGCCGCACTTTCCAGGGAGCGCACGCTGGTGGTTCCTACAGCGACCACCCTTCCTCCACGAGCACGGCAGGCAGCAACGGCTTCGACCACATCCTGGCCCACTTCGAGCCACTCGCGGTGCATGTGGTGATCCTCGATGCGCTCGACCCTTACTGGCTGGAAAGTACCTGCCCCGACGTGCAGCGTGACGAAGGCACTCGCCACCCCTTTGGCGGAAATGGCCTCAAGCAGATCCTGGTCGAAATGCAGCCCTGCCGTAGGCGCTGCAACGGCCCCGGCGTGGCGCGCGTAGACGGTCTGGTAACGCTCGCGATCGGCGTCTTCGTCAGGCCTGTCTATATAGGGCGGCAGCGGCATGTGGCCGACCCTGTCAAGCAGCGGCAGCACTTCTTCGGCGAACTTCAGTTCGAACAACGCATCATGGCGAGCAACCATCTCGGCCTCCCCACCGCCATCGATCTGCAGGATCGAGCCGGGCTTGGGCGACTTACTGGAACGCACGTGGGCCAGTACGCGATGGCTGTCCAGCACGCGTTCGACAAGAATCTCGAGCCTGCCGCCTGAAGCCTTCTGGCCGAACAGCCGTGCAGGAATGACCCGAGTGTTGTTGAACACCATCAGATCACCCGGACGCAGGTATTCCAGGAGGTCGGAGAAATGACGATGGCTCAGTGCACCCGATTCGCCGTTCAGTACAAGGAGGCGACTGGCGCGACGCTCGGCCAGTGGATGACGGGCAATAAGAGCTTCAGGGAGCTCGAAGTGGAAGTCGGCTACGCGCATGGTGGGAGGTCGTATCGCAGGGGCGCAGATAGTACAGGAAATGCCCGTTTCTGACCACGCAGACGGATTGACCGACTCAGAGCGTCTCCCTATACTGCGCCGCCATCGTGCCCCGGTGGCGGAATGGTAGACGCGGCGGATTCAAAATCCGTTTCTGGCGACAGAGTGAGAGTTCGAGTCTCTCCCGGGGCACCACGATATCTTCAAGCCTGTCCTAGGCTTTCTCCCCCCAACTTTCCGCCCGTCCGGGGCCCTTCTCCCGCCCATAAATATTGGTCTTTCGGGGCTTGGCATTTCCGGGAAACTTAGCGTAGAGTTGGCCAACTGTGTTTGCATGGGTCGCTGTTGAATCGTGACCTGATGCGGTAGATCACCAGATCCGCTACATCCCGCTCGACTTCTCTTACCTCTTTGCAACCAGTTCCAGCCCTTCTGGCGCATCAGTGAACAGCAGGCTGTCATCAACTTCAGTTTCAAGGAAAAAGATATGTCGAATCGTCAAACCGGCACCGTCAAATGGTTCAACGACGAGAAAGGTTTTGGTTTCATCACCCCGGAAAGCGGCCCGGATCTGTTCGTTCACTTCCGCGCCATCGAAGGCTCCGGCTTCCGTAGCCTGAAAGAAGGCCAGAAGGTTACCTTCGAAGCCGTTCAAGGCCAGAAAGGTATGCAGGCTGACAAGGTTCAGGTAGTTAACTAACTACCTGAGCTTCGCCGAAAGCCCCTGATGGAAACATCAGGGGCTTTTTTGTGTCTGCTAGTCGGCTGCTAGAATGGCGCGCCCTCCACACGCCAAGAGCCCGCAATGCCGAAACATCAGCTGCGCCCCCAGGGGGACTTCCCCTCCGCCGGGCTGGTTCGCCGCTTCGCCGCGATCTTCTACGACTTCCTCCTCTGCGTTGCCCTGCTGATGGTGGTCACCCTGATCTATCAACAGGTCTTACTCCGCCTGATCTACGGTGGCGAGCATCTGCGTCAACTGGCCGACCAGGGCGCGCTCTCCGGCGACCCGGTACTCTCCACGCTGCTGGTGTTTGCCCTGTTCGGATTCTTCGCCAAGTTCTGGACCCACAACGGCCAGACCCTCGGCATGCAGGTCTGGGGCATTCGCGTACAGAATAAGGATGGTTCGGCCATCAGCCTGTGGCAGGCCCTGCTGCGCTTCGTCATTGCCATCGGCTCCTGGCTGGCACTTGGCCTGGGCTTCCTCTGGAGCCTGCGGGACAAGGAGAAGCGCACCTGGCATGACATCTATTCCGAGACCCGGATCGTCCGCATTCCCAAGGACGCGCACAAGAAATGACCTCATGAAAAAAGCCGGCAAAAGCCGGCTTTTTCTTGCGTCGATTCGGGGTCAGCCCGCACGCCTCAGCAACCAGACACCTGCCAGGGCGCAGACGCCCGCCGGCACCAGAACAGCGAAGAGCGGCGAGAAGCCAAATACCAGACTCGAAGGCCCGAGCAGATCCTGGCTGATACGCACCACGAAACCGATAACGACACCGGTGAACACACGCTGCCCCAGGGTTACCGAACGCAGTGGGCCGAAGATGAAGGAAATCGCCATCAACACAAGGGCCGCCGTAACCAGAGGCTGCAGCACCTTGGTCCAGAACGCCAGCCAGTAGCGGCCGTTGTTCAGCCCCTGCTCCGCCAGGTAATGGGTGTAACGCCATAGTCCGGAAATCGACAGCGCCTCGGGCTCCATCACAACGGTGCCGAGCAGCTCTGGCTTGAGTTCGATATTCCAGCGCTCGGTGACACTGTTGAGTACTTCAGTGTGATCGCCACGGAAATGTGTAGTGGTCACATCTTCCAGCTGCCAAAAATCACCCTGGAACAACGCACGCTTGGCGAAGCTGGCGGACTGCATATGGCGCTCGCCATCGAAGCGATATCGGGTCACACCATAGAGCACACCATTGGGCTGCACGGCGTTGATGTGGACGAACTCTTCGCCCTGGCGATGCCAGAGACCGCGCTTGGAGCTTTGTGCATCCCCACCGCCCTGGGCCAGTGAGCGATTGGCCTGGGCCAGGTTCTCGCTCCACGGCGCGACGTACTCGCCAATCAGTATGCCCACCAGCATCAACACCAGCATGGGCTTCATCACCGCCCAGACGATACGGCCGATCGAAACGCCAGCTGCGCGCATCACGGTCAGCTCGCTGCTGCTGGCCAGGGTACCGAGACCGATCAGGCTACCGATCAGCGCCGCCATCGGCAGCATGTCGTAGACGCGACGCGGCAATGTGAGGAAGACGTACCAGGCAGCGGCGAGCACATCGTAGTCGCCCCCAACGTCGCCCAGTTCATCGATAAACGCGAACAGCGCTGCAAGGCTCACGATGATCCCCAGCACCGCAAGGATGCCGAAGAACACGCTAGTGCCGATGTAACGATCCAACCTAACCATGGGCCACCTCACGGACATCACGACGAGCCGCCCACTTCAGGCGCAGAGGCTCCCAGTACAACAACAGCAGGCCGACCACGATGAACAGTGCGTGTACCCACCACAGGCCGAGGGCCATGGGAATGCGCCCCTTGTCCAGCTGTCCGCGCGCAGCGATCAGCAAGGCCAGGTACGCCATATACAGAAGGATGGCCGGGAGCAGCTTGAGGAAACGACCCTGGCGCGGATTGACCCTGGACAGCGGCACCGCCAGCAGGGTGACGACGAACACCAGCAGCGGGATCGACAAGCGCCACTGAAGCTCGGCCTGGTAGCGCGGATCATTGCTACCGATCAGCTCGGAGGTGGGCACTGCCTCGCGCTCGCCGATCTCGGACGATATCTCGGGCTTGGGCAGCAGCACACCGTAGGTTTCGTACTGGATGATGCGGTAGTCGGCCTTGCCGGGGTTGCCGTCGTAGCGGTAGCCATTCTTGAGGATCAGGTAACGACTGCCATCCGGCTGGACTTCCTGATGCCCCTTCTCAGCCACCAGCACGCCAATGCCACGATCCTTGCCGTCCTGGCGCGAAATGCGCTTCTCGGAGATGAACACGCCACCCAGCTCGCCACGATCAGAGGAGAGCGTCTCGGTGTAGGTCACCCGGCCGCCCCCCTTTAGCGCCTGGAAACGTCCGGGAACCAAGGTATCCAGTTCGGTCAGGGCATCCTGCTCGTTGAGGATGCGAGCCACCTGGCCAACGCCCTGAGGCGCCAGGCCCAGGCTCAGCCAGGCCACCAGCAGTGCCACCAGCAGCGCAGGAGCGAGACTGTAGATCATCAGGCGCTGTTGGCTCATGCCGGTAGCGCTGAGCACGGTCATTTCGCTTTCGAGATACAGGCGGCCGTAGGCCAGCAGAAAACCGAGAAACAATCCCAGAGGGAGGATCAACTGGAGGAAACCGGGTATCCGGAAGCCCATGATCATGAACAGCACGCCAGGGTCCAGCGCCCCCTGTGCGGCTTGCGCCAGATACTTGATGAAACGGCCGCTCATGATGATCACCAGCAGCACGGCGCTGACCGCACTCAGGGTGACCAGGACTTCGCGGGAGAGATAACGGAAGACAATCAAACCAGACACTCCAGGGTTGTCAGGCTCACGCGGCTACGCTCAAACTAGCCGCTTTATGGCCAGCCCGCCGTTCTGACGGGCCACTGAAAAAATAGCCGGCATTATCCGTCAATCCCGGCTCTTTGTCTTGGGGACACATGTCATGGAATTCCTTGTCAAAAGCGCCCGTCTGGAAACCCTGAAAACCGCCACGCTGGTCGTTGCTGTCGGCGAAGGACGCAAGCTGGGCGAAGCCGCCAAGGCCGTTGATGCCGCAGCTGGCGGTGCCATCACCACCCTGCTCAAGCGCGGCGATATCGCTGGCAAGGTGGGCCAGACCCTGCTCCTGCACAGCCTCCCCAATCTCAAGGCCGAGCGCGTACTGCTGGTGGGCAGTGGCAAGGAGCGCGAACTCTCTGACCGCCAGTTCCGCAAAATGATCGCCGCCGTGAACGGCGTGCTGAAAGGCCTCGGCGGCAGCGACGCAGCCCTGGCCCTGGCCGAACTGGCCGTCAAAGGCCGCGACGCCTATGGCAAGGCCCGTCTGATGGTGGAAACCCTGGCCGATGGCGGCTACGTCTTCGACCGCTTCAAAAGCCAGAAGGCTGAGCCCAGGGCGCTGAAGAAAGTCACCGTGCTGGTGGAGAAGGCCGACCAGGCCGAGGCCGAACGAGGCAGCGTGCATGCCCAGGCCATCGCTACCGGCATGGCCTTCACCCGCGACCTCGGCAACCTGCCGCCGAACCTCTGCCACCCCAGCTTCATTGCCGAGGAAGCCAAGGCCCTGGCCAAGGCGCACAAGAACCTCAAGGTCGAAGTGCTCGACGAGAAGAAGCTCAAGGAACTTGGCGCCGGCGCCTTCCTCGCCGTGGCCCAGGGTAGCGAGCAACCGCCGCGGATGATCGTGCTCAATTACCAGGGCGCCAAGAAGGACGACAAACCCTTCGCCCTGGTCGGCAAGGGCATCACCTTTGACACCGGCGGCATCAGCATCAAGCCGGCGGCCGGCATGGACGAAATGAAGTACGACATGTGCGGCGCCGCCAGCGTACTCGGTACCTTCCGCGCGGTACTGGAGCTGCAACTGCCAATCAATCTGGTCGGCCTGCTGGCCTGTGCCGAGAACATGCCCAGCGGCGGCGCCACCCGCCCGGGTGACATCGTCACCACCATGAGCGGCCAGACCGTCGAGATCCTCAACACCGACGCCGAAGGCCGCCTGGTGCTGTGTGACACCCTGACCTACGCCGAGCGCTTCAAGCCGCAGGCGGTGATCGACATTGCCACCCTCACTGGCGCCTGCATCGTTGCCCTTGGCAGCAACACCTCGGGACTGATGGGTAACAACGACGCGCTGGTGAAGCAGATCCTCAAGGCTGGTGAATACGCCGACGACCGCGCCTGGCAACTGCCACTGTTCGACGAGTACCAGGAGCAACTGGACAGCCCATTCGCCGACATCGCCAACATCGGTGGTCCGAAGGCCGGCACCATCACCGCTGGCTGCTTCCTGTCGCGCTTTGCCAAGAAGTTCCACTGGGCGCACCTGGACATCGCCGGCACTGCCTGGGTCAGCGGCGGCAAGGATAAAGGCGCTACCGGCCGTCCGGTTCCCCTGCTCACCCAGTACCTGCTGGACCGCATCAAGTGAGAGTTGAGTTTTACGTGCTCTCCTCGGCCAACCCGGCAGACCGACTGCGCGCGGCCTGCCAGTTGGCTGCCAAGGGCTGGCGGCATGGGCTGCCAGTCCTCGTACGTTGCACCGATGCCGCCCAGCGCGATGAGCTGGACGCACTGCTCTGGCGTTTTCGCGCCGAAAGCTTCATTCCCCACAGCCTGATCGACGACGACGCCAATGCCCCGGTGGTGCTGGCTCTGGACGAAGCACCTGCAATCCAGCAGGGCCTGCTGATCAACCTCGCCTCGACCATCTCCCCTCACGTCGAGCACTTCAGCCGGATCATCGAGATCGTCAACCAGGAACCCGACCTGCTTGCCGCCTGCCGGGAGAATTTCCGTAGCTACCGGCAGCGGGGCTATGATCCGAAACGAGTCGAACTCTAGCCATACCGCACTGATGGACACCCCCAAGCCCCCCCAAAAACCGGCGAACCTGCTGGACGACCTCGAATCCATTCGTGCCCTGCTCGATGACGAGCCCGGCGACGCCGAACCACCATTGCTCACCGAAACCCTGGATGTCGATGACATCCCGCTGCTGTCGGAAATAGTCGAACCCGTGCCCGTGCCGCCGGCCACACCTCCTTCACCGCCGCAGCAGTCCGTGCTCCAGGCTGCCCCCGTCGCGTCGGCGCCCACAGCTGCGCCAGCCCCCGCCCCCACGCAGATGGCCGAGGCGATCCGCCAGCGCATGACGCCGGCTGGCAACCCGGAACTGGCCCGCCTGGACAGCGAACTCCGCGCCGCCGCGCAGCTGATCCTGCAGGACGTGATCGACGATTTCGTGCCGCAGATCGAGGCCGAGCTCAAACGCCGCCTCGAAGCGCGCCTGACTCGCCTACTGCCGCCTCGCCGGCAGTGATCCGACCCGCCCGGCAACCGCCGGGTGCCACCGGCAACGCACGCCAATTCTTTCGAGGGTCCGTTGCCGTTATACTCTCCCGTTTTCCCGTTCAGACGCCTCTAGGGTCCCCGCCGAACCATGGACAAGACCTACCAGCCCCACGCCATTGAAACTTCCTGGTACCAGACCTGGGAGAAGAACAACTACTTCGCCCCGCAAGGTTCCGGCGACCCGTACACCATCATGATCCCGCCGCCGAACGTGACCGGCAGCCTGCACATGGGTCATGGCTTCAACAACGCCATCATGGACGCCCTGATCCGCTTCCGCCGCATGCAGGGTCGCAACACCCTGTGGCAGCCGGGCACCGACCATGCCGGCATCGCCACCCAGATGGTGGTGGAGCGCCAGCTGTCCGCCCAAGGCGTCAGCCGTCATGACCTCGGCCGCGAGAAATTCCTCGAGAAGGTCTGGGAATGGAAGGAACAGTCCGGCGGCACCATCACCCGCCAGATTCGCCGCCTCGGCTCCTCCGTTGACTGGACGCGCGAACGCTTCACCATGGACGACGGCCTGTCCGATGCGGTCAAGGAAGCCTTCGTGCGCCTGCATGAAGACGGCCTGATCTACCGCGGCAAGCGCCTGGTCAACTGGGACACCAAGTTCCACACCGCCATCTCCGACCTCGAAGTGGAAAACCATGACGAGAAGGGCAGCCTCTGGAACCTGCGCTACCCGCTGGCCGACGGCCACAAGACCGCCGACGGCAAGGACTACCTGATCGTCGCCACCACCCGCCCGGAAACCATGCTGGGCGACAGCGCCGTTGCCGTTCACCCGGAAGACGAGCGCTACAAGAACCTGATCGGCACCTTCGTCGAACTGCCCTTGGTGGGCCGCCGCATTCCGATCATCGCCGACGAGTACTGCGACCCCGAGTTCGGCACCGGCTGCGTGAAGATCACCCCGGCCCATGACTTCAACGACTATGAAGTCGGCAAGCGCCACAACCTGCCGCTGATCAACATCTTCGACAAGGACGCCGCGGTACTCGCCACCGCCCAGGTGTTCAACCTTGACGGCAGCGTCAACGACCAGCTCGACGGCAGCCTGCCCGAGCAATACGCCGGCCTGGACCGTTTCGACGCACGCAAGCGCATCGTCGAGGACTTCGAGCAACTCGGCCTGCTGGAAAAGATCGAAGACCACGCGCTGAAAGTGCCCAAGGGCGACCGTTCCGGCACCGTCATCGAGCCCTGGCTGACCGACCAGTGGTACGTCTCCACCAAGCCGCTGGCGGAACCTGCCATCGCCGCCGTGGAAGATGGACGCATCCAGTTCGTGCCCAAGCAGTACGAGAACATGTACTTCTCATGGATGCGCGACATCCAGGACTGGTGCATCAGCCGCCAGCTCTGGTGGGGCCATCGCATTCCAGCCTGGTACGACGACGCCGGCAACGTTTACGTCGGCCGCGACGAGGCCGAGGTTCGCGCCAAGCACAACCTGGGCGACATCGCCCTGCGCCAGGACGAAGACGTGCTGGACACCTGGTTCAGCTCGGGCCTGTGGACCTTCTCCACCCTGGGCTGGCCGGAACAGACCGAGTTCCTCAAGACCTTCCACCCCACCAACGTGCTGGTCACCGGCTTCGACATCATCTTCTTCTGGGTCGCCCGCATGATCATGCTGACCATGCACCTGGTGAAGAACGAAGACGGCACCCCGCAGGTTCCGTTCAAGACCGTATACGTCCACGGCCTGGTGCGCGACTCCCAAGGCCACAAGATGTCCAAGTCCAAGGGCAACGTCCTGGACCCGCTGGACATCGTCGACGGCATCGACCTCGACACCCTGCTGGAAAAACGCACCAGCGGCATGATGCAGCCCAAGCTGGCCGAGAAGATCGCCAAGCAGACCAAGGCCGAGTTCCCCGAAGGCATCAACAGCTACGGCACCGACGCCCTGCGCTTCACCTTCCTCTCGCTGGCCTCCACCGGCCGCGACGTGAAGTTCGACATGGGCCGCGTCGAAGGCTACCGCAACTTCTGCAACAAGCTGTGGAACGCCGCCAACTTCGTCATCGAGAACACCGATGGCCAGGACACCGGTGTCAACGACGAGCCGGTCGAGCTGTCCTCGGTCGACCGCTGGATCATCTCGGCCCTGCAGCGCACCGAAGCTGAAGTCACCCGCCACCTCGATGCCTTCCGCTTCGACCTGGCCGCCCAGACCCTCTACGAGTTCATCTGGGACCAGTACTGCGCCTGGTACCTGGAACTGGTCAAGCCGGTGCTGTGGGACGAGAACGCACCCATCGAGCGCCAGCGCGGCACCCGCCGCACCCTGATCCGCGTGCTGGAAGTGGCCCTGCGCCTGGCGCACCCCTTCATGCCCTTCATCACCGAAGAGATCTGGCAGCGCATCAAGGGCCAGGCCGGCAAGAGCGGCGCCACCCTGATGCTCGAGCCCTGGCCGGTGGCCGTGGAAGAGCGCATCGACGCCGCCGCCGAAGGCGACATCGAATGGGTCAAGGCGCTAATGCTCGGCGTTCGACAGATCCGCGGCGAGATGAACATCTCCATGGCCAAGCGCATTGACCTGCTGCTGGCCAACACCAACGATGAAGACCGTCGTCGCTTGACCGAGAACGAGCCACTACTGAAGAAGCTGGCCAAGCTCGAGACAATCCGCGTGCTGGCCGCAGGCGAAGAAGCACCGATGTCCGCGACCGCCCTGGTCGGCGACATGCAGGTGCTGGTGCCCATGGCCGGCCTGATCGACAAGGACGCGGAACTCGCCCGCCTGGACAAGGAAATCCAGCGTCTGGACGGCGAAGTGAAGCGTGTCGGCGGCAAGCTGGGCAACGAAGGTTTCGTTGCCAAGGCTCCGGCAGAGGTGATCGAGAAGGAGCGCGCCAAGTTGGCCGAGGCCGAACAGGCCCTGGCCAACCTGACCGAACAGCGCGGCCGAATCGCCAGCCTGTAACCCCAACGAGGCCCGCTATTGCGGGCCTCGTTCATTGCACCGTCCGCCACGCAGGGCATGCCCATGGAAATCAGCAAAACCAAGACCAGCTTCAATCGCCGCCTCTACGTCGCCTGGCTGATCGACAGCGGCACCGCCACCAGCATTCCGGCCCTCATGGACGCCACAGGCATGCCGCGCCGCACCGCCCAGGATACCCTGCTGGCCCTGGCGGAACTGGATATTGACTGCCACTTCGAACAGTCCGAAGGCGAGCGCAACAACGCCGGACACTACGTGATCCGCAACTGGGGGCCCATCGACAAGCGCTGGATCGCCGCTAACCTGCAACAGATCAAGGCCGTCCTGGGTTACCCCTGACAGACTGCCGCTCCCCGCCAAGGAACCTCCGGGAGTACCGATTGAACGTCGATCTGCTGATGGTGCTGGGCCTGCTCATGGCCGCCATCACCCTGTTCGTCCTTAACAAGCCACGCATGGACGTGGTTGCCCTGCTGGTCATCGTCGCCCTGCCATTGACCGGCATTCTTGATATCAGCCACACCCTGGCTGGCTTCAGTGACCCCAGCGTCGTGCTGATCGCCGCCCTCTTCGTCATCGGTGACGGCCTGGTCCGCACCGGCATCGCCTACCGCCTGGGTGACTGGCTGGTGGCCCGGGCCGGCAGCAGCGAGACGCGTCTGCTGGTGCTGCTGATGCTGGCCGCTGCGGGCCTGGGCTCCGTCATGAGCTCCACAGGCGTGGTGGCCATTTTCATTCCGGTCGCCCTGGGCGTCGCCGCGCGGCTGAAGATCGCCCCGGCGCGCCTGATGATGCCCCTGGCCTTCGCCGGACTAATCAGCGGCATGCTCACCCTGGTCGCCACCGCGCCCAACCTGGTGGTGCACAGCGAACTGCGCCGCGCCGGCCTCGACGGCTTCGGCTTCTTCAGCCTGACACCGGTTGGCCTTGCAGTACTGGCGCTGGGCATCGTCTACATGCTGCTGACCCGCCACTGGCTGACCCCCAGAGGCGTTGACCAGGCCGACGCCGCACCGCGCTTGACCCTCGCCGACCTGGCCACGGCCTATGCGCTCGAGGACCGCGAAAGGCGCCTGAAAGTACGTGCTGATTCACCATTGATTCGCCAGGCCCTCAACGAGTTGGAGCTGCGCAAGCAGTACGGCATCAACGTGATCGCCGTCGAACGCCAGCGCCGCTTCCGCACCCTGCTGCTGATGGCCACCGGCAATACCCTGCTGGAGCCCGGTGACGTACTACTGGTGGACCTGGCCAGCCCGGCTATCGGCCTGCTGGGTGCCTACGAGGAACTCGGCCTGGAACCTCTGCCGCTGCCCTCTTCCTACTACAGCCTGCACGCCCATTCGCTGGGGCTGGCCGAGGTGGCCCTGCCGCCCGAGTCGAAACTGCCGGGCAAGACCATCCAGGAACTGGGTTTCCGCTCGCGCCACCAGCTCAACGTTGTGGGTCTGCGCCGCCATGGCGAGGCGCTGGAAGGCGTGCTGGTGGACGAGAAGCTGAAGGCCTCCGACACCCTGCTGGTGGCAGGTGAGTGGAAGGCCATTCACCACTTGCAGGGGCAAAGCCGCGACTTCCTGGTACTGAGCCTGCCTGCCGAGGTGGACGAAGTGGCTCCAACAGCGCGAAAGGCCCCCTACGCCCTGCTCAGTCTTGCAGTGATGATCTTCCTGATGGTCAGCGGCCTGGTGCCCAATGTGATGGCCGCACTGATCGGCTGCCTGCTGATGGGGGCATTCCGCTGCATCGACCTGGACAGCGCCTACCGCGCCATCCACTGGCCGACCCTGATCCTCATCGTCGGCATGTTGCCCTTCGCCCAGGCCCTGCAGCAAACCGGCGGCATCGACCTGGCGGTGAAGGGGCTGGTTGCGCTGCTGGGCAATGCCGGCCCCTACGCCATGCTCGCCTGCCTGTTCATCGTCACCGCGCTGATCGGCCTGTTCATTTCCAACACAGCCACCGCCGTGCTCATGGCGCCGGTCGCCATTGCCACCGCCCAGCAGTTGGGGATGTCGCCCTACCCCTTCGCGATGATCGTCGCCCTGGCGGCATCGGCAGCCTTCATGACGCCGATTTCCTCACCGGTGAACACCCTCGTGCTGGGACCTGGGCAATACCGCTTCGGCGACTTCGTGAATGTAGGAGTGCCCTTCACGATCCTGGTGATGATCGTCAGCGTCTTCCTGGTACCGCTGGTGTTCCCGCTCTGAGCTTCAATGAAAGGGACAACCGCGGAGTCCCGCCATGTACAAGTACCGGCGCCTGCTTCTGGTAGCCCTGTTTCTCGCAGTACTTCTGGCAGGCTTCCAGTTCAGCGGCTTGCGCGAGCATCTGAGCCTCCAGTACCTCCATGACACATTGCTGGCCCATAAGGGTTGGGGCCTGCTGCTTTTCGCCCTGCTCTTCGCGCTGGGCAACCTGATCCAGATTCCCGGCTGGATCTTTCTCGCCGCCGCTGTGCTGGCCCTGGGGCGCGTCTGGGGAGGTCTGGCGACCTACCTGGCTGCCACCTTTTCCTGCTGCTCGACCTTCGTGCTGATCCGTCTGCTGGGCGGCAATGCGTTGCGCGAGCTGGACAACCGCCTGGCGCGGCGAATCATCGCCCACCTGGACGAACGCCCGGTGGCCGTCGTCACCTTGCTGCGGATGCTGTTTCAGACGGTACCGGCGCTCAACTATGCACTCAGCCTCAGCGGCGTGCGCTTTCGCCATTACCTGGCCGGAACCCTGCTCGGCCTGCCACTGCCCATCGCAGCCTACTGCCTGTTCTTCGATTACCTCGGGCGCGCGCTTCACCTCTCCTGACGCCAGACCCGCGCCTGTGGGAAAATGCCGCGCTTTCCCCTGCCGATGCCGCCACCATGCCCCAGCCTCCAAAGCGCCCTCGCACCGCCCCAGCAAAGCCGCCCGCCAGCAAGGGGCAATTGCATCCACGCAATCGCCATCAGGGTCGCTACGACTTTCCCCAGCTGATCCAGGGCAGCCCGGAACTGGCGCGCTTCGTGATCACCAACCCCTACGGCAAGGAGAGCATCGACTTCGCCAATCCGGAGGCGGTCAAGGTGTTCAACCGGGCCCTGCTGCGGCAGTTCTATGGCATCCAGCACTGGGACATCCCCGCTGGCTACCTCTGCCCCCCCATACCAGGCCGTGCCGATTACCTGCACGGCCTGGCCGACTTGCTGGCCGGGGACAACGGCGGGCGGATTCCCCATGGCAAGGACATCCAGGCACTGGATATCGGCGTTGGCGCCAACTGTATCTACCCGCTGATTGGCCATAGCGAGTACGGCTGGCACTTCACCGGCGCCGACATCGACCCGACAGCCCTCGGCTCGGCGCGCGCAATCGTCCAGTCCAACCAGTTGGGCGGCGCCATCGACCTGCGCCAGCAGGCAGGGCCGCGCAATATCTTCAAGGGCCTGATCGCGCCGGGCGAACGCTTCGACCTGACCCTGTGCAACCCGCCCTTCCACAGCTCGCTGGAAGAAGCCACCCGCGGCAGCCAGCGCAAGTGGAAGAACCTCGGCAAGCTCGATCCCAAGCGCAAGCTGCCGGTGCTGAACTTCGGCGGCCAGAGTGCGGAACTCTGGTGCGATGGCGGTGAAGTCGGTTTCCTGGAACGGATGGTGGATGAGAGCGTGCAATTCAAGGCACAGGTGCTCTGGTTCAGCAGCCTGGTTTCCAAGGCTGGCAACCTGCCCGGTATCGAGGCCCGCCTGCGTCGCAGCGATTCAGCAGAGATCCGCGTGCTGGAGATGGCCCAGGGTCAGAAGCAGAGCCGTTTCGTCGCCTGGACCTTCTTCGATGCCGCCGGGCGTGAAGCCTGGCGCAAGGAACGCTGGGCCTGATCGCTCGCCCGTGCCCGTAACCGGCGTTGCCTTGCAGGAGCGAATTCATTCGCGAATAAATTCGCTCCTGCGCTGACCGACTGGCCTACGCGCTAACTGCGAAGCGCGCATCCAGCCGGCTGTAGCCCATGCCCACGCCCTTGTGCACCTTGAGCTGCACCGGAATACGCTCCTTCAACGCCTCGACGTGGCTGATCACGCCGATCATCTTGCCGCTGGCGTTCAGCGCATCCAGGGCGTCGAGGGCTACTTCCAGGGTTTCACCGTCGAGGGTGCCGAAGCCTTCGTCGAGGAATAGCGAATCGATGCTGGTCTTGTGACTGACCAGATCGGACAGCGCCAACGCCAGCGCCAGGCTGACCAGGAAGCTCTCGCCTCCGGACAGAGTCTTGCAGTCGCGGACGACATCGGCCTGCCAGGTGTCCACCACCTCCAGTTCCAGCTCCCCGCCCTGACGACGGGCCAGCTGATACCGGCCGTGCAGACGCTGCAATTGCAGATTGGCCAGGTGCACCAGGTGGTCCAGTGTCAGGCCTTGGGCAAACTTGCGGTACTTGGCGCCATCGGCCGACCCCACCAGGCTGTTGAAGCGTTGCCAGAGGTCGTACTCGGTTTCCTGCCGGGCGATGTCGGCGAACAAGGCCTGCTGATTCTGCCGGCGCTGCTCGTCGCCGGAGAGCTGGGCACGGATTTCTCCCTGACGCTGGCTGAGTTCGCGCGTGCGCTCGCCCAGTGCCTGCCATTCACTCTCCAGCCGCTCGCGGTCCAGCTCACTCTGCGGCTCTGCCTGCAGGCGTTCAGCCTGGGCCCGGGCGTCGGCCCACAGGGCCTCGGCATCACCCAGCTCGCGATTCAGTCGCTGCTGCAGTTCAAGCAGGGCATTACGCTCCGCCTCATCCAGCAAGGCGGCAAGAAAAGCTGCTTCATCGGCAAAGGGACTCGCCGCCAGCCCCTGCCGCCAGGCATCGAGCTGCACGTGCAGCTGGTGCCGGACTTCCTGGACCCGTTGGTCCTGGCTGCGCTCGCTGCCTTTGAGCTGGTTGAGTCGCTGCTGGGCAACGTCCAGCTCGGTCTGCACCAGCGCCAGCGCGGCCTGGGGATCATCCACTGGCGCCAGCGGCGTCTGACCGTTATGTCCGGCGGCCTGCCAGCGGCCTTGCCAAAGGCGGGCCTGTTCCCGAGCGGCGTCCAGGGCATGCTGCTGGTCACGCAGCCGGACTTCCAGTTGCTGGCTGGCTGCCTGGTCCTGCTGCCACTGCTGCCATTCGGCTTCACGCTCGGCGAGCCAGGCGTCGCCTGCCGCGGGCAAGCTGTAGCCCAGTGTCGCCAGGCCTGTGGACAACTGCACGCGCGCCGCGCCCTGTTCGTGGTCCAGTTGCTCCAGCCGCTGGACGTTGGCCCGTTCCTGCTGGCGCAGACTGGCCTGGTCTTTCTCCAGCAAGGCGAGCTGGCTCGTGCAATCGTGCAGCGCCTTGTCGCGCTGCTGGCGCAGGTCGCGGGCAGAGATCAGCGCAGCCTTGAACTGGTCCAGTTGTGCCAGTCGATCCTGCAGCGCATGCAGCCGCGCGGCATGGCCTTGCAACTCGGTCTGCAGGGCAGCCAGGTCCGGCAATTGCAGCTCCAGCGCCTGGCACAGCTCGCGCCATTGCTCCACGTACTGGCGCTGTTCAACCTCGGCACCTTGCAAGGCTTCGCCCAGCTGAGTCACCTGCGCTTCCACGGAAGCCAGGCGGTTGCTCAGGGTTTCGCCCTGTTGGCGTACCACGTCCTGGGCTGCCCTGCAGTCCTGCAACGCCTGCTGGGTGGCGGAAAGGTTGAGCGCCTGGTACTCGGCGATGGCCGGGTGCTCGAGAGAGCCGCACAGCGGGCAGGCTTCCCCCGGCTGCAAGGCGGCACGGTATGCCTCGAGTTGCTGGATGCGCTGTTCCTGCTCGAGAAGCTTTTCCTTGTCGGCGATCTGTTGCTTGAATTCGGCGAAGCGACGGCGCAGGCCGTCGCGCTGTTCGACCAGGTTTTTCTGCTCGTCCTGCAACGGTTGCAGCTGCTCACGAGCGCGTGATTGGCGCTCGGCCAATTGCCGGCGTTGCTGCGACAGTTGTTCAAGACGCTCCAGTTGGCGCCCTCGCTCCAACAGTTGCTGCCACTGCGTGCGAAGCGCGGCGTCATCCAGCCCCCCCAGAAGCCCATCGAGCCGGACCTGGGCTTCTTCCTCCGCCTGAAGCGCCTGGCCCTGTTCGGCCCTGGCACTTTCCAAAGTGCTGCTGGACAGGCCGAAGCGCACGCCCAGCTCATCGGTCTGGCGCTTCAAATCCGCCTGGGCACGCTGTAATCCGCTCAACTCTTCCTGGCGCCGGGCCAGGGCGCCGAATTCGGCCCGCCAGCCCCCCAGGTGCTCGCCCAGCCGGGACCGCTGGGGTTGTTCGGCCAACCTTCTTTGCAGGGCCTCTCGCTCGGCCTGGAGGCCTTCAAGGGCATTCTGGCGCGCCTGCACCCACTGCTCGCCGAACTGGGCACCCCGCCACAACTGGTCGAGGATGCGTTCGGCCAGTGTCTGCAGGTCGTGCCGGGTGACCCGTAACTCGCTTTCACCCTGGTTCAATTGCTGCTGCGTCCGCTGCCAGTCGCGATGCAAGGGCAACAGCTGGCTGGCCGGCTCGCTGGCAGCCAGGCGCGACAATTGCGGCTGCGCCTGCTCTAGAGCGGCTCGGGCAGACTGCCCCTGTTGCCCGGCAGCCTGTTGGCGGGCCAGAGCCTTGTCCAGCTCATCGCGCCATTGTCGCTGGCGTTGCAGGTCAGCCTGGCGACTCTGCAGCAGGCGCTCTTCGTCGGCGAGAATGCCGGCTTCCTGTTGCAAGGCTGCGCGCGTGTCATCGCTCAGCAACTCCACGCCTTCGGCGCGGGCGCGCAGCTGATCCAGCCCGGCCTTCACTTCGCGGGTGCGTTCGAACACCCGCTGGGATACGCGCCCATAGATCTCGGTGCCGGTCAGTTCTTCCAGCAACTCCGCGCGCTGGTTGGCGTTGGCCTCCAGAAACGCGGCGAAGCCGCCCTGGGCCAACAGCATGGACTTGGTGAAACGCTCGAAATCGAGGCCAGTGAGGCTCTCGGTCAGCTTGAGCTTGTCGTTGATCTTGTCGGTGAGGATTTCCCCATCCAGCACCCGCGCCAGCTCCACCTTGGGCGGCTGCAGGCCGCCATCGGCCTTGTCGCGTGCGCGGCGCTGACTCCAGAAGGCGCGATAGGCCACGCCCTTCACCTCGAACTCCACCTCCGCCAGGCAATCGGCGGTGTGGCGGGTCATCAGCTCGTTGATGCTGGCCGACACCGTGCCCATGCGCGGTGTGCGGTGGTAAAGCGCGAGACAGATGGCATCCAACAGGGTCGTCTTGCCAGCGCCGGTGGGGCCGGTGATGGCGAACAGGCCGTTGCCGGCGAAGGGTTCGCCAGTGAAATCGACCTTCCACTCGCCTTTGAGCGAGTTGAGGTTCTTCAGGCGCAAGCTGAGGATCTTCATGCCTGGCCCTCCTGCAACTCGGCCAGCACGTCGCGGTGCAGCCCTTGAAGCTGCTGCCGCAGCGTCTGGTCCAGCTCCTCGCTTTCCAGACGCTTGTCGAACACCTCTTCCGGATACAGCTCATCAAGGGTTTCCCGTGCCTCGCGCTGCAGGCCGGCCTGGGTTGCACCGCGCTCGCGGCGGATGCGCAACACCTCCACCGGCAGACCGTCGCAGAGTGCCGCCAGACGTGCCTGGAGGTCGCTGAGGTAGTCGTCCGTACTGATCTGCACTTCCACCCAGACCGGCTGCTGCGAGCTGCCATCCCGCGCCACCTCGGCGAACAGGGCCGGCAACTCCGACAGACTGCCACGCAGCGAGTAGAGGGCCTGGAAGCGCGGCACTGCCAGGGCTTCCACCTTGTGCAGTCCAATGCTGTCCAGCTCCACCAGCAACACTTCCTTCTGCTGTCGAGCCTCATCGAAAGACAACGGAATGGGGGAGCCGCAATAGCGGATGTGTTCCAGCCCCCCTACCTTCTGCGGCCTGTGGATATGTCCGAGGGCGATGTAGTCCGCCGCCGGGAAAGCGCTGGTGGGGAAGGCTTCCAGCGCACCGACGTAGATTTCCCGCACCGACTCGCTTGCGCTGGCGCCCACGGTGGTCAGGTGGCCGGTGGCGACGATGGGCAGGCCACCGCCCAGTTCGGCGCGGCGCTGCTCGGCCAGGGCAAAGAGTTTCTGATAGTGGTCCTGGATCGCCTGCTGCAAGGACAGCTGCTTGTCCGCTGCACTCTGTCCGGCCTGGCTCAGCAGCACATCGCGCGGGCGGATGAAGGGGATGGCGCAGAGAATCGCGCCCGGTTCACCGGTGCGGCGCTTGAGCACCAGCAGCTGCTCGTCCGGTTCGACGCCAACTGCCGGCACCACGCGCGTATCCAGCTGCGCAAGCAACGTGCGGCTTTCGCCAAGCATCGCCACCGAATCGTGGTTGCCGCCAAGCACCACCAAGCTGGCACCGGTGTCCCGCAGTTCGACGATGAACTGGTTGTACTGCTCGCGGGCGTAGCTGGGCGGCGCGCCAGTATCGAACACATCGCCAGCGACCAGCACAGCGTCGACCTCGCGCTCACGTACCTGCTCGATCAACCAGCGGCAGAAAGCCTGGTGCTCGGCCTGTCGGGTCTTGCCCATGAAGTGCTGGCCCAAGTGCCAGTCAGAGGTATGGAGAATGCGCATCGGGAATCACGGTGACGGAACGGAAATGCCGGCAACCCTGTCATTTCCTTCGCGACCTGGCAACCACGGAGCCGCTATCCTTCCCAGCATTCGCTGCAGACAAGGACAGACATGCAACGCATATTTCGTGACATCAAGATCATGCTCCTGGCCAACCTCTGGCTGATCCCGGTGATGGCGGCGCTTATTGGTGCGCTCTTCTACTTCGTCGCGCCACCGCCGCCCATGCACGCACGGTTGGCCACCGGCGGCCCCTCGGGCGGCTACAACGCCTTTGGCGAAAAGCTCAAGGAGGAGCTGGCCAAGCAGGGCTTCGAGCTGAAGCTGGTGCGCAGTACCGGCTCGCTGGACAACCTGGCCAAGCTGCAAAGCGGCGAAGTGGATATCGCCCTGGTCCAGAGTGGCCAGGAACTCACCCTGAATGCGAAACAGCGCGAGAATCTGCACGGCCTCGGCGTGATGTACCAGGAGCCGCTCTGGCTGTTCAAACGCAAGGAACTGGACATCGACAGCATGGCCGACCTGCTTCAGCTACGAATCGCGATCGGCGCACCGAACAGCGGCACCCGCTCGGTCAGCGACGCGATCCTCGCCGCCAACCAGATCAGCCCCGAACGCTACCCGCCACAGTGGCAGCCCATCAGCGGCAGCCCGGCAGCCAATGCCCTGCTCGTCGGCGAGCTGGACGCCGGCTTCTTCCTCGGCCCGGCGGAAAGCGCAGTGGTGCAGCGCCTGGCGGCCAGTCCGGAGCTGGACCTGGTCAGCCTGCGCCGCAGCGCTGCCTATCGCGCCCGCCTGCCCTACCTGACCAAGTTGGAGGTGGGCGAAGGCTTGCTCAATCTCTCCAGCAACAGCCCTTCGCGGGACATCCGAACCCTGGCTCCGGTGGCCACCCTGGTAGCGAACGACGAGTTCCACCCCTCGCTCACGCCGCTGATCCTCGAAGCAGCCCGCGAAGTCATGAAGAACGGCACCCTGCTCGATCCGCCCGGCACCTATCCGGCTGCCAAACCGCAGACGCTCTCAAGCCTGAGCGAAGCCGACTACTACTACGAGAAGGGGTTGCCGATCCTGCAGCGCTATCTGCCCTTCCGCATCGCCTCGCTGGCCGACCGCTACATCATCCTGCTGATCCCGCTGCTGGTGATCATGATCCCGCTGACCAAGGCGGTAGGCCCGATCTACCGCTGGCGCATCCGCGCGCGTATTTACCGCTGGTACAAGTACCTGCGCGAAATCGACCGCAAACTGGACTCCAACACGCCACCGGGTCAGCTCGCTGCACAGATCGACGAGCTGGAAACACTGGAACGGCGCCTGGCCAAGGTGGAAGTGCCGCTGTCCTATTCCAACGAGCTGTATGACCTGCACGTGCACCTGCGCTATGTGATTGAACGGCTGCAGGCGCTGCAGAGACGACAGGCAGCCGAAGAGCAGGTCGGGTAAACTGGCGCACTTTTCCTGCCGGCGCGTCCTCGCGCCGGATGTGTCCCTGAGAGCGAAGATCCATGCCTATCCGCCACTGCATCGTTCACTTCATCGACAAGAAGCCCGACGGCAGCGCCGCCGTGCTGCATGCCCGGGATAGCGAACTGGGCGCGTCCCAGGCCATGGAGAACCTCCTGGCCGACCTCAACGAAAGCTACAACGCCAAGCAGGGCAAGGCCTGGGGCTTCTTCCACGAGGAATCCGGCGCCTACCCCTTCAGTGGCTGGCTGAAGGAGTACCAGGACGGCGCCCGCGACTTCACTGCCTTCAGCCGCCAGGCGGTCGAGCACCTGCAGAAGCTGATGGAGGAATCCAACCTCTCCACCGGCGGCCACGTGCTCCTCGCCCACTACCAGCAAGGCATGACCGACTACCTGGCCATCGCCCTGCTGCACCACAGCGAAGGCGTTGCCGTGACCGATTCACTGGAAGTGGCGCCGGCCAAGCACCTGGACCTGGGCCAGTTGCACCTGGCGGCGCGCATCAACATCTCCGAGTGGCAGAACAACCAGCAGTCGAAGCAATACATCTCCTTCATCAAGGGCAAGAACGGCAAGAAGGTCTCGGATTACTTCCGCGACTTCATCGGCTGCCAGGAAGGGGTCGACCCGCCGAGCGAAACGCGCACTCTGCTCAAGGCCTTCAGCGACTTCGTGGAAAGCGAAGACCTGGCCGAGGAACAGGCCCGTGAGAAGACCAAGACCCTGGTCGACTACGCCACCACCCAGGCGAAGATGGGCGAGCCGATCACCCTCGACGAACTGTCCGGCCTGATCGACGAAGACCGCCCGCGTGCCTTCTACGAGCACATCCGCAACAAGGACTACGGGCTGTCTCCGGAGATTCCGCCGGACAAGCGCACTCTCAGCCAGTTCCAGCGCTTCACCGGTCGAGCCGAAGGCCTGTCGATCAGCTTCGAAGCCCACCTGCTGGGTTCGAAGATCGAATATGACGAAGGCCGCGACATGCTGATCATTCGTCAGCTGCCGACCCAGTTGAAGGATCAGCTGAAACGGCGCAAGGACTGATAACGACGAAGCCCGGCAAAAGCCGGGCTTCGTTTTTCCTGTAGGGGCGAACTCATTCGCCCCTACAGGAAAGCGGTTCGCCCCGACTCACCGAGCCTCGATGCGGAACCCCAGGCGCGGGACGTGTACATGCACAACGCCGGCACGCTCATCCTGGCGACGCAGGATGATCTCCTCGCGGCCGGCGAACACCAGCTCGCCTTCCACCGGATCAACGCCGTAGTCGGTAGCTGCCACCAGTACCTTCTGGCCCGGCGCGAAGCCATTGGGGTCGACGAAGTCCTCGACAGGCAAGGCGGCCGGCGCGGCGTTGCGGGCGATATCCACAGCCTCGCCAGACGACAACTCACTCGGCGAGCCATGACCGAAGCCCAGCACCCGGCCCAGCCAGGCGGCCACTTCCGGATAGTCGTCCACCAGCGGCGCAGTCACCGGGGTGCCCTTGAGGAACCACAGGCAATGCGCCAGGGAGAAATCGGCGATGGAGGGCTCGCCGAACAGGAAATCGCCTTCACTGCGCGCCAGTTGCTGCTCGGCACGTCCCATGATGGCCGGCCAATTGTGCTTGGCCTGCTCCAGCGGCAGGCGGGTGAGGCTGCCGCCACTGAACAGCCCGGCACGGTCGGCCAAGAGCGCCTTCAACATTTCCGGGGGCAGTTTGCCGAAGCGAACCGCCACCGACTCCGGCTGGAACACCAGGGCTACGGCATGCTGGAACACCACCGTATCCACCCACTGGGCGAAGCTGGCGACGTTGAGTTCCTGACCTTCCGGGAAGAACGCCGGGGTGGCTTTCTCTGCCTCCAGACGGCGAGCGATGAGAGCAGTGTCGCAGTAGATGTCGGCCCCCACTTGCAGCACCGGGGTCTTGCGATAACCGCCGGTCAGGGCGATGAGATCGGGCTTGGGCATCACCGGCGGGATCTTCACCGAACGCCAGGACAACTGCTTGAAGCCCAGCATCAGACGGGCCTTCTCGGCGAAGGGCGAAGTCGGGTAGTGGTGCAGGATCAGCTCGTGCATGACGGTCTCCGCGTCAGGTCTTGTGAATAACGCAGCTTACCCGGGGCAAGCGGGGTGGCCCATGCCCTGCGCCTGATAGCGCGGCATCAGCCCGCTGGATTAAGGGTTACCAGGCGCTCCTTGGCAGCCTTGCGCAATTGTTTGATGGCGCGCTCTCGGCGCAGCGCTTCGCTCTTGTCGGCACATGCCTCGACGAATACCAGGGCGCGGGCCGGGCTGGAGTGGAAGAACCTCGCCCCCTTGCCACTCTGGTGCTGGGCAAAACGCCGCTGCGGGTCGTCGCTGATGCCGCAATAGAGGGCACCGTTCTCGGCGCGCACCAGGTAGACGTACCAAGGCTTGCTGGCGGGGGTGGATTCGGTTTGCTCGGGCATTGCGGGGTCCTGACGGAAGGCCGCCGCATTAGGCATCGCCTCAACGGATCAAGACAAGTCCTTCAGTGCCCCGGCGCGGTACGCCGCGAGTCCTCGCGCCGCCTGCTGGCGAATTGCGTTCTGCACCGGCGGCAGCCAGCCCAGCAGCGTCCCCTTGGCCCCCAGGGCCTGGCGAGCCCAGCGCCAGAGGTCGAAGCTGTCGTGGTGCTCGATGATCTTGCCGTCGGAAAAGAGGAAGCGTGCCTGGATGCGGTTCTCCACCATGCGCCCGGTCTGGCTGAACAGGTAGGTGGCGACCCAATTGGCGCGACCGGAAAGGTCATCGGCCTCGACGCCATCGAAGTTCAGGCTGAACTTCTGGGCGCGGCTTGCAAGCATGCGCCACATGTCAGCGGCTTCCTGGCCATTGAGATCGGTGAAGACCGGATCACTGAAGTGCACGTCCGGGCTGTAGCAGGCGGCCATGGCCTCGGCGTCGAGCTGCTGGAAGGCTTGGTAGAAACGGGTGATGAGTTCGGCGTTGGGGTGAGCCATGGGCGACTTCCGACAAGGACTGTATGGCTAGCAGTATTGACCCGAATGGCGCGGACCGCGATTGGCGGCATTGCCAACTTTGTGTCAATAATCGCCAACCCAGCTACCGAGTTCGCGCCATGATCCGCGTCGCCCTGTTCGTCTGCCCGCAGACTGTCTGCTCCAGCCTGGCAACGGCCGATGACGCCTTCCGCCTGGCCAACCAGCTGGCCGGCGAGCCGCTGTTCCAGGTCCAGCGCTTCAGCCGTGATGGCCAGTCTGTGGATATCGGCATGGCGGAGGTACGGGTAGACGGCGACCTGGCGTTGGCGGAAGAGGCCGACCTTGTATTGCTGACTGCGACCGGACCCGGGGTGGAGAAGACTCTGGCCGCCAATCAGGCTCTACTGCCCTGGCTGGCTGCCCGCCCGCATACCCAGCAACTCGCCAGCCTTTGCAGCAGCGCCTTCCTGCTGGCCGCCTCCGGTCGACTCGACGGACGCCGCGCCACCACCCATTGGGCACTGGCACCGGCCTTTCGCAAGCGTTATCCACAGGTTCGGCTGGAAGCGGACGCCATGCTGACCGAGGACGGCAACCTGTTCTGTTCGGGCGGCGCCCAGGCGGGACTGGACCTCTGCCTGTATCTGATCGGCTGGCACGGTGGTGACTGGCTCGCGCAACGGGTAGCCGGCGCCATGGTGTTCGACATGCAGCGGGGCCACCAATCGCGCTTCGCGCCATTGCTGCCAGCCACTGGCGGCGATGATCCACAGATCGGGCCTCTGTTGCTCTGGCTGCAACGGAACCTGGCCGAGCCGCTGGATCTGGAGGCCCTGGCGGCCCGCGGCCATTGTTCGAGCCGCACTCTGCTGCGGCGCTTCAAGGCCGCTACCGGCCTGACTCCGAATGCCTACTTGCAACGCCTGCGCATCAGCGCGGCGCAGACCGCCCTGCGCAACCCGGCGCGCTCCCTGGAACAGATAGCGGCGCAGGTGGGTTATGCCGACAGGGCGACGTTCGCAAAGTTGTTCAAGCAATTGTGTGGGGAAACACCGGGGGCGTTCAGGCGCAGGCTGCGCACACCCTAGGCGCGCACAGCACCTCATACAGAGCAAGGCCTGCTTGCTGTGGGAGCGGATTCATACGCGAAGGACCGCGCAGCGGTCCGTGGGCCCGAATCGCGAATGAATTCGCTCCCACAAAAAAACAAACCGCTCAGACCGACTCTTCCTTCAGTTCCTTGAGGTGCTTGTACACGGTGGCGCGGCCCATGTTGAGCACGTTGGCCACGTAGTTCGCGGCGCTCTTGCCCTTGAAGGCACCCTCGGCATGCAGGGCAAGCACCAGTTCGCGCTTGTGATCGCGGGTCAGCAGGTTGAGGCCGAGCTGGCGCTGGCGCAGCCAGTTGTGCAGGAAGGTATTGATACGTTCCTGCCAGTCGTCGCGGAACAGCGCATCAGGCTGGGGAATGAGTTTGCTGGAAGAGAGGAACAGGTCGAGCGCTGCCTTGGCCGCTTCGAACATGGAGATGTTCAGGTTGATGCAGAGCACGGCAAGCGGAGCGCCCTGGGCATCGCGCAGTACGGTGCTCACGGACCGGATTTTCTGGCCGTCCCAGTTGAGTTTCTCGTAGGGACCGATGTTCCGCTCGTCCACTTCCTCGCCAAGCATGTCTTCCAACGCCGCATCGTCGCCGACGCAACGCTTGGAAATGTTGTTGGCGATGTAGTCGATCTTCTGTGTACGCAGGTCGTGCAGCACCACCTCGGCATGGGGAAAGAACAGCGTGGCAATGGCGTCCGCGATGGCGCGATAGTTATCCAGGGCGAGGTCTGGGCGAGGGGTCATGAAGCAGCTCCTGGAGCGGAAAGATCGGCGCCGGGCGCAAAGCCCGGCGCAGCGAGTGTGGCGCAAAGCGCCAACGTCGTCACCCCAGCCGCGCAGGGGAGAGCATGGCCTCGGTCAGGCCGAATTGCGTCAGGTGCTCAGGCAGTGGGCGGCGCAGGATCAGGCACGCACTGGCCTCGCCCATCGCGGCGGAGGTCTGGATACCGTAGCCGCCCTGCCCTGCTACCCAGTAGAAGTCCGGCGTGCGCTGATCGTAACCGGACACCAGGTCGCCATCGGGGAAGAAGGAGCGCAGCCCGGCCCAGACCCGCGCAGGGCGGCGAATACTCATATTGGTGTGTTCCTCGATCTGGTAGATGCCGAGGGCGATGTCCAGCTCTTCCGGCTGCACGTCGTGCGGATCGACCGCGTCGGCATTGGCCGGCGAACCCAGCAGCATTCCGGCATCCGGCTTGAAATAGAAGGATTCGTCCAGGCTCACCAGCGCCGGCCACTTGTGAGCGTCCACGCCTTCGGGCGGAGAGAAGATGAACGCGGCGCGGCGCTTGGGTTGCAGTCCCAGGGGCTGGACGCCGGCAAGCTGCGCGAGCTGGTCGCACCAGGCACCGGCCGCATTGATAAGTGTCGGGGCCTGGAAGCTGCCCTGAGAGGTTTCCACCCGCCACTGATCGCCGTCGCGACTGATACCGGTCACTTCGCAGCTGTGGCGCACTTCGCCGCCGTTGCGGCGAATTCCGCGCAGGTAGCCCTGATGCAACGCATCGGTGTCGATATCGGCGGCGCGGGGATCGAGCATGGCGCCCTGCACCTTGTCCCGGCGCAGTACCGGCACCAGGGCGCAGGCCTGGTCAGGCGTGAGCATTTGCATGTCGGGGACGTTTTCCAGGGCGCTGTCGAACTGACGCTGCAGTTCCTCGGCATCGCCGGTGAAGTCCACCACCATCTCGCCGCGCGGAGTGAGCAGAGGATGCTCGCTGAATCCTTCCGGCGGCGCGTCGAAGAACGCTCGACTCGCGGCGGTCAGCGCGCGTACCTGAGGCGTGCCGTAGGCGACGGTATAGAGCGCAGCGGAACGGCCGGTGGAGTGGTAGCCAGCATGCTCCTCGCGTTCCAGCACCAGCACGCGGCCGTGGCGAGACAGCCAGAAGCCAGTGGAAGCACCGGCGATACCGGCGCCGATGATGATGAAGTCAGCCTGTTGCATGGCGTCTACCTCACTGGCCTTGGCGTTGCAGATGATAAATGGCGTTGGCCAGGGCCATGTCTTCCAGGCCCAGGCCGATGGAGCGGAAGAACACAGATCGGCTGTAATCCGGTCGGGGTGCCTTGCTGCTCACCAGCTCCGGCAGGTCGCCCCGAATGGCGTCGCGGCTCCAGCCATGTAGCTCGGCGGCGAGCAGCATTTCGCCTGCGGAGCCCGGCGTGGTGGCGCGATAGTCGCAATACACATCCATTTCCCCCAGCGCCTGTGGCGGCACTTCGTGGGCACGCGGGGCGTTGGTGCTGATGGAGGTGACCAGGGCGGGTTTGGTCAGGCTGCGCGGGTCCAGCACCGGGCCCGCAGACGACGTGCAGAGCATCACCACGTCGGCGTCGGCGACAGCGTCCTCCAAGGTGGCACTGAACTCCACGCGCGTGTCCTGAGCGGCCAGTTGCGTCCGGGCGTCGGCGTCGTCAGACAGGGACGGCGAATAGACGGCAATGCACTGCCAGTCACGCAGGCCTTTCACGTAGTGCAGGTGGGCGCGGGCCACCGGACCGCTGCCGATCACGGCAAGTCGTCGGGCCTGGGCCGGAGCGAGCGTCTCGACTGCAACGGCGGTGGTAGCGGCGGTGCGTGCGGTGGTCAGCTCAGCGGCATCGCAGAGTAGAAGCGGTTGGCCGCTGTCCATGGACATCAGCAGGGTCCAGGCCGTAACCAGGGCACCTTCGGGTTTCTTGATATAGGGCGAGGTCTTGACGCCATAAACCCCGTCCTTGGCCAATACGCCCAGGTAATTGATGAAGTCGCCTGCGGCATTGGGGAATTCCACCAACTGCTGGGCCGGCTGTACCGCTTCACCCGCGGCAAGGTCGAGGAACATGCTGCGCATGGCCTGGTGGACGTCTACCTGCTGAAGCAGGCGGCGGGCTTCGGCTTGCTGGAGAACGATGGGCGGGGTGCTGGACATGAGGGACGCTCCCGGGACTGACATAAACAATTTGTCCATCTTGGACTTTTAAGTTTACATCAGCAAGGGGAGGGCGAGCCGGATGTACGAGATTGGCGCCTGGGTGTAAGGACAGGCACCGCGTATGGGAGCGACTTCAATCGCGAATGAAGTCGCTCCCACAGGCAGGGCCGGCTTGCTACCAGCCTACGCCGAAGCCCACGGTGTAGCGGGTTTCATCGATTTCGCCTTCAGCACCGCTGACCTGGTCCTTCTCCGCCTTCATGTTGAGCGAGGCCCAGTCGGTGAGCTTGTAGCGCAGGCCTACTTCGGCATCCAGGGAGTAGTCGGCGGTGTTGTCCAGCGGGCGGCCGACCTCACCGCTCGTGAAGAGCTCCACAGTCTTGCCCACCAGGTAGCGGTTGTAGTCCCACTTGGTACTGATGGAGTAGAAGCTTTCTTTTTCGCCATTGGAGAACTGATAGTCGCTGCGGTTGACCAGCCCGGCCAGGGAGAAGGCCCCGAGCTCGTCGTCCCAGAACTGGTAACCGGGACCGGTACCCAGGGTGCGCTGGCGTTCGAGGTCTTCGACCTTGTCGCGTTTGTATTCACCGCGACCCTGCCAGAAGAATTTCTGGGTAATGAAGCGATCGAGGGCGTACTCGGCTTCCCAGTTGTCCGTGGTCTTCACATCGTCGGTGAATTCGCGGTTGTATTCGCCTGAGGCATTGTGCCTCCAGCGGCCGTGGCGCGCCTTGGTCTTGAAGTCGACATCGTAGTCGTCGGTATCCTTCTCGGCGCGCTTGTAGTCCAGGGCTAGGTCGACGTTGCCGCTCCAGGTCAGGTCTTCCACCAGGGGCTTGGGCTTCATGATCTGCTCGATGCTGGCCAGTTCGACTTCCTTCGGCGCCTCGCCATTGGCGAGGATGACCTTGCCTTCGTCGGCGCGATGCAGCGACTTGGCGCGCTCGCCGTTGAGATCGTCCTGCTTGACCAGCAACTCGCGATCGCTTTCCAGGGTGGCGACTTTCTTCCAGTCCAACGGGATGGTGCCGCCGTAGTCGGTCTCGAGAACCAACTTGCCACCATCGAACACGCGGATAGTGCCTGTGAGTTTGTCGCCGTTCTTCATCCAGACGGTGTCGGCGAAGGCGGTGGAGGAAGCGGCGGCGAGCGCCATGCACAGCAGATTTCTGGACAACATAAAGCGGATTCTTTGCTCGGGTCTTCGAAAAAAGCCGGGCATTATCCTTATGACCGACAGCAGAGCAAGGACTGACCGGCCAGCGTCCGCTGAGTTCCAGAAAATCGATAGGCGTGATCCTCCCCTGGCCCTACCAGCCGATGCCGACACCAATGAGATAGTGCCTGTCGGAGTCGGTCTGGCCCAAGCCGCTCACCTGATCCAGTTCGTAGAGAAGCGACAGGCGTGCCCAGTCATTCAGGCGATAACGCAGGCCGAATTCGCTGTCGAGGACGTAGTCGATTTCATCTATCTGCGGCACCTGTAGCTGGGCCTTGGAATAGAGCTCGAAGCGAGTCCCCCAGATCAACCGCTTGAAGTCCCATTCGAAGGAGTAGGCGTTGAAGT
The DNA here is from genome assembly GCF_003626975.1 of Pseudomonas sp. DY-1. NCBI lineage: Bacteria > Pseudomonadati > Pseudomonadota > Gammaproteobacteria > Pseudomonadales > Pseudomonadaceae > Pseudomonas > Pseudomonas sp. DY-1. The sequence continues at coordinate 3,042,050 of NZ_CP032616.1, forward strand.
CCAGGTCGCCGGCGTCGCTCTCCAGCTGGAAACGAGACAACTGTGCGATGAGGTCGAAGCGGCCCAGTTCGTTGTCCCAGAAGCGATAACCGGGCCCAAGGCCATAGGATCGCTGCCTCTCGAAGAACTGGAACTCGTCGTTCTCCTGGTCGTAGCTGCCACGCACGAACCAGTGCTGCGTGAGGAAGCGGTCGAGGTCGTATTCCAGCTCCCAGTTATCTTCGGTGCGCTCGCCGTTCTTGGTCTCCTTCTCGAACTGGCCGCTCAGTACATGCCGCCAGCGGCCGTGTTCGACACGGGTATCACCCTTGAGCTTCCATTCGTCCGTCTTGTCGTCATTGCGCTCCATGTCCAGCTTGGCATCGAGATTGCCTTCCCAGACCCGGTCCCGGATGAAAGGCCGCGGCGGCACCATCTGGCGAATGCTCGCCAGCGGCACCGTCTCGCTCTCGCCATTGACCAGGCGCACCATGCCTTTGCCCGCCGCGCCAAGGCTGCGGCTATGCTGGCTGTCGAGTCCGTCGCGCTTGATCTGCAACGGTTTCTCGGAGCGGAGGGTGTCGATATCCTTCCAGTCGATCAGCACCTGGCCGGCGTATTTGGTCTTCAATGCAAGCTTGCCACCATCGAGCAGGATGATCTCCCCGGTCAGGCGATCACCGTTGTTCAACCACACGGTGTCGGCCCAGAGCGGCAAGCAGGTCAGCAATACGAACGAAGCAATCAGGCTACGGAGCAGCATGGTCGGTAAGAAGAAGAAAGAACAAGCGCCTGAGCATGCATGGTCCGACTTGCCGGCAGCAAGCACGGACGTCCGCCGTGAGGCGCTCTACCTGACCCTGAACCAGGTTCCGGAAGGCAAGGTAGTGACCTATGGCGAACTGGCCGAACTGGCCGGCCTGGGCCGCGCCGCACGCTGGGTCGGTCGAACCCTGAGCCAGTTGCCGACAGGTACCCAGCTGCCTTGGCATCGGGTGCTGGGGGCCGGCGGACGCTTCAGCCTGGCGCTGGGCACGCCCTCTGGCAATGAGCAGCGGGCACGTTTGCGCGCCGAAGGGGTCAGTATCCAGAACGATCGGGTGGACATGCGTCGGCACGGCTGGCATCCCATGCCACCCAAGAGTTAGAGTGCGCCCTGCCCTTTTTCTGCCCCCATCATGGACGCCGCGAGCAGCCTCATGCCCAGCACCACGTTTTTCGGACCACTCCGCTAATGCCCCATCAATCCTGGCGCGCAGCCATCGCCGCCTATGCCACGCCGGCCACTCTTTCGCTGTTGCTGCTCGGGTTCGCCGCTGGCCTCCCCTACATGCTGGTGTTTTCCACACTTTCTGTCTGGCTTCGCGAGGCTGGGGTATCCCGCGAGACCATCGGCTTCGCCAGCCTGATCGGCCTGGCGTACGCCTTCAAATGGATCTGGTCGCCGCTGCTCGACCAATGGCGCCTTCCGCTACTGGGCCGACTCGGCCGACGTCGCTCCTGGCTGGTGCTGTCACAGGCACTGGTGGGTCTGGGGCTGGTGGGCATGGCCCTGTGCGACCCCAAGACCAACCTCACCTGGCTTATCGCGCTGGCGGTGCTGGTGGCGTTCGCCTCGGCTACGCAGGACATCGCCATCGACGCCTACCGCCTGGAAATTGCCGAGGACAGCCGCCAGGCCGCGCTGGCCGCCAGTTACATGACGGGCTACCGCGTATCCGCACTGCTCGCCACCGCAGGCGCGCTCTACTTTGCCGAGTGGTTCGGCTCCACCGCCCAGGTCTATGATTACGGCGCCTGGGCTGGCACCTACCTGCTGTTCGCGCTGCTGATGCTACCGGGACTGATCACCAGCCTGTGGATGCGCGAGCCGCCGGTGGACCTCCCGGCAACGAGCACCACTTCGCGCTTCAAGCTCAAGCACCAGCTCTCTTCCGTGCTGATCCTGCTGGTCATGCTGATCTCCCTACCGGCAATGATCACCGGGCTGCTCGACCGGGCCTGGCCACGCGCCGCGCTGTACGCCATCTTCCTGGTCACCTGCCTGTCGCCCTGGGGAATGCGCCAGATCCTGCCGGTGCGCGAACTGCTCAGCCAGCAGCGCCGCCAGCTGCTGGTGGCCGCGCGCGGCAAGGTGATGCCCAACTTCGACTTCGTCCACCAGGCGGTGTCGATCATCGTCCTGATCGTGATCCTGGTGACCATCGCCGCTGCAGCCAAGGCGTTCTCTTCCGGCGCCTGGCCACGCGGGACGATGTTCCTGCTGATCACCCTGGCCTGCTTCTCCGCCGCCGGCCGCCTCCTGATGGCGCCGGTGCTGACCCCGATCAGCGAGTTCGTCCAGCGTTACCGCTGGCAGGCGTTGCTGCTGTTGGGGCTGATCGCCACCTACCGCATGTCGGACACCGTAATGGGCGTGATGGCCAACGTGTTCTACATCGACCAGGGCTTCACCAAGGAGCAGATCGCCAGCGTCAGCAAACTGTTCGGCCTGGTGATGACCCTGCTCGGCGCGGGTGCCGGCGGTGTGCTCATCGTGCGCTTCGGCATCCTGCCGATCCTGTTCATAGGCGGCATCAGCTCGGCGGCCACCAACCTGATGTTCGTGGCCCTGAGCGACATGGGTGCCCACCTGAACATGCTCATCCTGACCATTTCCTGCGACAACTTCAGCGCCGGGCTGGCCACTTCGGCGTTCGTCGCCTATCTCTCGAGCCTGACCAACCTGAAGTTCTCCGCGACCCAGTACGCCCTGCTCAGCTCCATCATGCTGTTGCTGCCGCGACTAATCGGCGGTTACTCGGGCGTGATGGTGGAGAGCGTGGGGTACCACAACTTCTTCCTGATCACGGCGCTGTTGGGCATTCCCACCCTGGTGCTGATCGCCATCCAGTGGGGCCGCGACCGCAAGCAGCCGAAGGAGAATGGCTCCTCCGATGCACCGGCGACACCGGGCTCTACCGAGCAACCATGAAAAAGGCCGGCGAATGCCGGCCTTTTTCGTTCACGCCTAACCTCAGCTCGGCACCACCTGCACCATACGCGGCGGCTGCGCCAGCTCGACGCCCACCGCATTGAGGCCATCGCGCACGGTTTCGTTGAGCTTGAAGATCACACCCCAGTAATCGGCGTTGGAAACCCACAGGCGCAGCGAAAGGTTGATCGAGGTATCGCCCAGGGACGAAACCACTACCACCGGCTCCGGATCCTTGTGTACGCGCGGGTCCTGCGCCAGCTTCAGCAGCACATCACGAGCCTTGGAAAGGTCGGTGGTGTAGTCCACTTTCACGTCATACAGAACCTGACGATTGGCCTGCTTGGAGTAGTTGGTGATGATGCCGTTGGACAGGCTGCCATTGGGCATGATCACGGTCTTGTTGTCGCCGGTGCGCAACACGGTGTGGAAGATCTGGATGTGATCGACCGTGCCGGAAACGCCCTGCGCCTCGATGAAGTCACCGACCTTGAACGGACGGAACAGCAGGATCAGCACGCCACCCGCGAAGTTGGCCAGGCTGCCCTGCAGCGCCAGGCCGATGGCCAGGCCCGCTGCACCGATGGCAGCCACGAAGGAGGTGGTCGATATGCCGATCATGGACGCCACACTGACCAGCAGCAGCACTTTCAGGACTATGTTGGCCAGGCTGCCGATAAATCCCTGCAGGGTACGATCGACGCGGCGGTGCTGCATCAGCGCACCGACCCGGCCGGTCAGCACATTGATCAGCCACCAGCCGATCAGCAGGGTGAGCAGAGCCAGGGTCAGCTTGCCGCTGTATTCCAGAACTACGGGCAGCCAGGCTTCGGATACCTTCACCAGTTGGTCGACGTTCATCTCCATGTGCACTCTCCCGCGCTATTTCAGCGATGCAAAAAACCAGGCCGCCATGGACAAGCCATGGCGGCAAAGGTTCAAAGAACTCCTGTTTTGCGACGCGAATCGGTCGCGAAGGTTCCGCTCAGTCGCGGAAGTTGTTGAATTGCAGCGGCATGCCGAACTCCTTGGCACGCAGGGCGGCAATGGCTTCCTGCAGGTCGTCGCGCTTCTTGCCGGTGACACGTACCTGCTCACCCTGAATCGCGGCCTGGACCTTGAGTTTGCTTTCCTTGATATGAGCGACGATCTTTTTCGCCAGCTCCTTGTCGATACCTTCGCGTAGAACGGCTTCCTGCTTGACGATCTTGCCGGAAGCGTAGGAATCCTTGATCTCCAGGCACTGGACATCGATCTTGCGCTTGACCAGAGCCATCCTGAGGATTTCCAGCATCTGTTCCAGCTGGAAATCAGCATCGGCCGTCAGGGTGACCGTCAGTTCCTTGAACTCGAAACTGCCCTTGCCGCGCAGGTCGTAGCGGCGATCGAGCTCCTTCATGGCGTTATCGACGGCGTTAGTGACTTCGTGTTTGTCCAGTTCGGACACCACGTCGAACGAGGGCATGGGATTCCTCCAGATAGACGGCGCGATCTGCATCACGGATATGAAAGCGCCTGGCTTGACGGTTAAAAATGCGCACCCATTATAACCGAGCGACAAGCCGCCTTCTGGAGACCATCCCCCAGCAGTCCGAAACCGGCAGAACGGTAGGGCGACAAGGCAACCCGAACGAGGCTTGATATCATACCGCCATACACCGCTGTTCCACTCCCCTTGCGAGCCTGCCACATGCCCAACCCTCATCTCAGTATCCTGGTGGTGGACGATGCCAAGTTCTCCAGCGCCATGATCGGCCGTACCCTCAGCCAGGCCGGCTACCAGGATCTGCGATTCGCCAGCAGCGCCAGCGAAGCCCTGCAGTTGCTGGAGCACAAGCCCGCCAACGTCATTCTTGCCGACTGGCTGATGCCCGAGATCGACGGTCTCGAATTGACCGCCCGGGTGCGTCAGCTGGATGAGATGACCGATCACTACAGCTACATCATCCTGCTCACGGGCAAGGAGGGTGAAAACGTCCTCGGTGAAGCCTTCGACCGCGGCGTGGACGATTTCATCAGCAAGGCGGCCATGAGCGAACAATTGGTCCCCCGGGTCTATGCGGCTGATCGCCTGTGCAACACCCTGCAACGCCTGCTGCAGGAGAACCGTCTGCTGACCCAGAACATCGCCAGCCTGGAACAGCGCAACCTGGTGGACTCGCTCACTGGCCTCGGCAACCCGCGCTACCTGCGCCAGAAGCTTGCCGACAGCCTGCGCCAGGTGGAGTCCCGGGGCGGCGCTATGTGCTACCTGTTGATTGGCCTGCTGGATGCTCCGCAATTGCGCCAGCAGTACGGCGAAGCCTTCTACAACGAACTGCTGCACGGCGTCGCCCGGCGCCTGCAGCAGTTAGTGCGCCCGCTGGACGTCCTGACGCGCGTGGACGACAGCCATTTCGGCCTGATCACTCTGCTCGACGACCTTCACGAATGCTCTCCGAGCAGCTTCCGCCGCCTGCATGAAGGGCTGAACCTGAAGGCCTTCAAGACCAGCGAGGGCTTCATCACCCTCAAGGCCGGCATCGCCCTCGTCGGCCTGGATACCAAAGCCCTGCCTCTGGATGTCGAGGAGCTTCTGGAAAAGGCCAATGCGATGCTCCCCGAAGCCTATGCCAGCGGTCGCGTCACCGCTCTGCGCCTGCCGCAACCATGACCTGGCATATTCTCGGCGCGGGTAGCCTGGGCAGTCTCTGGGCCGCCCGCCTCGCGCGCGCCGGGAAGTCGGTACGGCTGATCCTGCGCGATCGTGCACGGCTGAAGACCTATGAAGCAGCCGGCGGCCTGACCCTGGTCGAACAGGGCCGGGCGCAGCAGTACGCCATTCCCGCCGGGCTGCCCAGTAACGCCGGGCCCATCAGCCGCCTGCTGGTCGCCTGCAAGGCTTACGACGCCGAGGCAGCGGTCCAGCCCCTGCTTCCGCATCTCGCCCCCGGCGCCGAACTCATCCTTCTACAGAACGGACTGGGCAGCCAGGACGCCGTGGCCCTGCGTCTACCCCACGCCCGCTGCATACTCGCCTCCAGTACCGAAGGGGCCTTTCGCGAAGCGGATTTCCGCGTGGTCTATGCCGGCCATGGCTTCACCTGGCTGGGCGACCCGCTGCAGCCCGCCGCCCCGGCCTGGCTGGATGAGTTGGAACAAGCCGGCATTCCCCACGGTTGGACGCCCGACATCCTGTCGCGTCTCTGGCGCAAGCTGGCGCTGAACTGCGCGATCAATCCCCTCACCGTGCTTTACAACTGCCGCAACGGCGGTCTGGCCGAGCACCCTGCGGAAGTCAATGTGCTCTGCATCGAGCTGGCCGATCTGCTGCGCCGCTGCGGCCAACCCGACGCCGCCGAAGGCCTGCACGAGGAAGTGCAACGCGTGATCCAGGCAACCGCGGCGAACTACTCATCGATGTACCAGGATGTGGCAAACAGCCGCCGCACCGAGATCAGTTACCTGCTCGGCCACGCCTGTGCCTCCGCCGCACGCCATCGAATCAGCCTGCCGCACCTGAACAGCCTGCACGCCCGCCTCAAGTCCCATCTCGAAAAGCTCGGATTGCCCGTCACCTGACCCCGCGCTAGGCTCTGTTCGAAAAGCCGTCGAGCGACGGTCAGCTTCACCGATGCGTAGGCGCTTTTCGTACGAAGCCCAACCAGTCCCTCAGCCCAGCCGCGGATATTTCCTTGACCAGCCTGCGTCAGCGCCTCGAGAACCTGTCGGTCGGCCGCAAATTGCTAGCCGCACTGCTGGTCCTGCTCGCCACTGTCCTGCTCATTGCCAACCTGGCCTTCATCAGCGCCGCCTACTGGATCTCCCAGGAAAGCGTTGCGCCCCAAGGCCTGGAAACCCTCGGGCGACTTTTCGCCACTTCGGCCGTCGGCCCGGAAGCACTGTCCTCGGAAGAAAACGCCAAGACCATGCTGCAGCGCCTGGACGGCTATACGCCGCTGCGTGCCGCCGCCCTGTACGACAGTGACGGCCGACTGCTGGCTCAGTTGCAGCGGGGCGAACAGCTGGACCTTCCGCTAAAGGCCAGCGACATTCCCGGATGGCGCCTGCGCGAATTCCGCACATCCCACCTTGCCGAACTACCGATTCCCGGAAAGCCCGCCGGCCACTTGCTGCTGGTAGCCTCCAGTGAGCTGCCGGGCGTGTTCTACACCGGCACCCTGACAGCAAGCCTGGCCATCCTCGCCTGCAGCGTCCTGCTCTGGCTGCTGGTGGCGCGGCAAATCCGTCGCATGGTCACCCGCCCCATCCGACGCCTGGAGGAGCTCTCGCGCCAGGTGACCCGCGAAGAGAACTATGCCCTGCGTGCTCCCCGTGGAAATCGCGACGAAATCGGCAGCCTGGCGGACGCGTTCAACACCATGCTCAGCCGCATCGAGGCCCGCGAGCAGCAACTCAAGCGTGCCCGCGACGACGCCCAGGCGGCGTTCGACCAGGCCCATGAACTTGCGGAGGAAACCCGTCACTCCAACCGCAAGCTGGAGCTCGAAGTGCAGGTGCGCAGCAAGATCGAGAAGAAGCTCACCGGTTTCCAGAACTACCTGAACAGCATCATCGACTCCATGCCCTCGGCGCTCATCGCGCTGGACGAACAGCTCTACGTTACACAATGGAACCAGGAGGCCAGCGCACTCTCCGGCACACCCATGGACGATGCGCTCAACCAGCCGGTATTCCTCGCCTTTCCCTCGCTCAAGCCCTTCCTCCCGCAGATCCGCCTGACGGCCGAAAAGCACAAGGTGGAGAAGGTGGAACGGGTGAGCTGGCTGGTGGGCGAGAACGTCCACAACTATGCACTGACCTTCTACCCGCTGATGGGGGGTACCGGGCGCGGTGTGGTAATACGCATCGACGACATCACCCAGCGTCTATCGATGGAAGAACTGATGGTGCAATCGGAGAAGATGCTCTCGGTAGGCGGCCTGGCCGCCGGCATGGCCCACGAGATCAACAACCCGCTGGGTGCCATCCTGCACAACGTGCAGAACATCCGCAGGCGCATCTCCCCTGAACTCGACCGCAACCAGCAGCAAGCGGCCATCAACGGCCTCAGCCTGACATCAGTCAACCAATACCTGGAGGCACGCGAGGTGCCCAAGCTGCTAGACGACATTCATCAGGCTGGTGCCCGTGCTGCAAAGATCGTTTCCCACATGCTCGCCTTCAGTCGGCGCAGCAATCGCCAGTTGGCGCCCTGCCAGTTGCCGGTACTGATCGACCAGGCACTGGAAATCGCCAGCAACGACTTCGACCTGACGGAAGGTTTCGACTTCAAGGGTCTCAAGATCGTCCGCGAGTTTGACCCGGAGCTGGGACCCGTTCCGGGCACCGCGAACGAGCTGGAGCAGGTGTTGCTCAACCTGCTGAAAAACGCCGCCCAGGCCATTCACCTGCGCGAAGACGATGAGGAAGGCCGCATCACGCTTCGCACCAGGCTGTGCCCGCCTTGGGCGGAAATCCAGGTGGAGGATACCGGCATGGGTATCCCCGAGAACGTGCGCAAGCGCATCTTCGAGCCCTTCTTCACCACCAAGGAGGTGGGCCAGGGCACGGGGCTCGGGCTGTCGGTCTCGTACTTCATCATCACCAACAACCACAAGGGGCAGATGGAAGTGCAGTCCAAGCCTGGCCAGGGCACCTGCTTTACCCTGCGCCTGCCGCTGACTTCCGCTACCACGGAAGCAGGAACCTGAAATGGGCAATCGCCTTTCCAAAATCTATACCCGCACCGGCGACAAGGGCGAAACCGGCCTCTCCAGCGGCCGACGCGTGCCGAAGAATCACCCGCGAATCGAAGCCATCGGTGAGCTCGACAGCCTGAACAGCCATCTCGGTCTGTTGCTCGCGGAACTGGCCGAAGGGCTGCCGCAATGGCCCGGTTTGAGCGAGGTGATCGACGTGCTTGCGCCCTGCCAGCACCGATTGTTCGACCTTGGCGGTGAACTGGCGATGCCGGAGTATCAGGTGGTGGAAAAGCCAGAGATCGAGCGACTGGAGGCCGTCATCGACCTCTGGAACGACGAACTCGGGCCTTTGAAGAACTTCATTCTTCCCGGCGGCTCCCGCCTGATCGCCCAGGCCCACATCTGCCGCAGCCACGCCCGCAGTGCCGAACGCCGGACCCAGGCGCTGAATGGCGAGGAACCGCTGCGCGAAGAGCTGCTGGCCTACCTGAACCGCCTATCTGACCTGCTGTTCGTCGCCGCGCGCTTGATTGCGCGACGACAAGGGGTGGATGAGGTGCTGTGGCAGGCAGCGAAGAAAAACTGAGGTCGGTTGCACTTCGCGAACAGCTCACGCCTCTGGCCAGAACGCCCGAATTCCGGCCACACCCTGGGCACCGATCTTCCAGGCACGCTCCTGCTCATTGGGGCCAACGCCGCCCAGCAGATAGGCCGGCTGGTTGAAACCACGAAGCAGCTCCTCGGCGCGGTCCCAACCCAGGGGCTGCGCTTCGGGATGGGTCTGGGTGGCTTGCACTGGCGAGAGGGTGACGAAATCCACCTCCATGGCCGCGGCAAGTTGCAATTCCTCGATGCTGTGGCAGGACGCCGCCAGCCAGCGCTCACGTGGGAACGGGCGGCCGTTGGGGGCGTACTTGCGCAGTTGTTCGGCTGTCAGGTGCCAACCGGCAGCGGGAAAATCGCCCAGCCACTCCAGCGGTCCCTTGAGCATCAGCTGCGCCTTGCCCGCGCAGAGTCCCAGTACATCCACGGCCAGGTCGCGGTACTGGGCATCGAACATGCGCGGCGCACGCAGCTGCACCAGGCGTACGCCACTGGCCAGGGCCGTCTTGAGGCCAGCCAGCAGGGCCTGTGGTTCGATGTCATCCGGGGTTATCAGGTAGCGGTCGGGCAACCGCGCGGCGGCAACTATCGGCTTGTTCGCGGCCGGGAATTCGTAGTCGCCGAGTTCTCGCGGCGATGCCCAGGTCAGTGGCTGACCTTCGGCGCCATGGGGTTCGCCGGTGAACGCGCTGACTTCCCAGACATCCAGCAGTACATGCTTGTCCGGGTAGTCATGGTGAATCTGGATGAGTGGCCTGGCAGCGCTTACACGGATGCCCAGTTCCTCTTCCAACTCGCGGGAGAGCGCGGCCTGCACGGCCTCCCCCTCCTCCACCTTGCCGCCGGGAAACTCCCAGAGGCCGCCCTGGTGCTTGTCGTCAGGGCGCCTGGCAATCAGTACCCGGCCGTCGGCGCCGCGGATGACTGCGGCGGCAACATGCACTCGTTTCATTCGATGATCTCCGTTTCCTGCAAGGCGGCCTGGTACCAGCGTTGGAAGGCAGGCCACCGGTAGATTGTTTCGACATAGGCCTCGGCATCCGCCGGCAGCTCAACGGCGTAACTGCGCAAGCGGCTGGCCACAGGTGCGTAGAAGGCATCGGCGATACTGGCATGGCCGAACAGATAGGGACCGTCCTGGCCGAATCGCGAGCGGCATTCGACCCAGATTGCACAGATGCGACGAATGTCCTCGGCCACCTCTTCCGGCACCTCGGGCAGCGCCTGATTGCGCTTCATGTCCATGGGCATATGGCTGCGCAGGGGAACGAAGCCGCTGTGCATCTCGGCACAGACGGCACGAGCGAAGGCGCGGGCGGACTGACCGAAGGGCCACAAGTGCGCCTCAGGGAAACGTTCGGCGAGATATTCCGCTATGGCCAGGGAATCCCAGATGGTGCCGTCTTCAGACTGCAGCACCGGCACTTTGGCGGTGGGCGAATAGGCGAGCAGGCGCTTGTGACTGTCCGCCTGGTACAGCGGTACACGTACTTCGTCGTAAGGCGAGCCAGTCAGCTCCATGGCAAGCCATGCGCGCAACGACCAAGACGAGTAGTTCTTGTTGCCGATTACCAATGTCAGGGACATGTCCAGCTCCTTCTTTCCAGTTCCTCGATATGTCGCTGGATCATGAAGAGCGTATGTGCCCATGGCAAATTCCCGATTTTCATCGGGGGATGAAAATCGGGAATGCCGCCGTACTGCAGAACCCGTTCACGATCTTGCAAGCTAGAGAAGAACAAGCGGAGTAACAGCCGAAGGCTCGCCTGCAAGACGAGCGTAGCGAGTCATGGCTGAGGGCGCGGAGTTCACGAGCCGTAAACGAGCAAGCCCTAAGCCACTCCCAACGCAGTTACTCCGACCCGCATCTGATCGTGGACAGGTTATCAGGTGCGGTACTCGGCATTGATCTTCACGTACTCGTGGGACAAGTCGGTGGTCCAGATGGTCTCGCTGCAATCGCCACGTCCGAGCTCGATACGGATGGTGATTTCCTCACGGGCCATCACCGCCGCGCCCTGCGCTTCGGTGTAGGTGGAAGCACGGCCACCCTGGCTGGCGATGCAGACTTCACCCAGGAACACGTCGATCTTGCTCACGTCCAGGTTCGGCACGCCAGCGTAGCCAACGGCCGCGAGGATACGGCCCCAGTTCGGGTCGGATGCGAACAGTGCAGTCTTGATCAGCGGTGAGTGAGCCACGGCATAGGCTACATCGAGGCACTCCTGGTGGTTACCACCACCATTGACCTGCACGGTGACGAACTTGGTCGCGCCTTCGCCGTCGCGCACGATGGCCTGGGCAATTTCCATGAAGACGTCGAACACAGCCTGCTTGAGCTTGGCGAACAGCTCTCCGCTAGCCGCAGTGATTTCCGGCAGGGCTGCCTGGCCGGTGGCGATAAGCATGCAGCAGTCGTTGGTTGAAGTGTCGCCGTCAATGGTGATGCGGTTGAACGACTTGTTCGCCGCATCGCGCACCAGGGCATGCAGTACGTCGCGGGCAACCTTGGCGTCGGTGGCGATGTAGCCGAGCATGGTGGCCATGTTCGGGCGAATCATACCGGCGCCCTTGCTGATGCCGGTGATGGTAACGGTCACGCCGTCGTGCTCGAACTGGCGGCTGGCCCCCTTGGGCACGGTGTCGGTGGTCATGATGCCTTCGGCGGCCTGGGCCCAGTTACTCACCTTGAGGTCGGCAAGGGCAGCCTCCAGAGCACCTTCGATCTTCTCGACCGGCAGCGGCTCGCCAATCACACCCGTGGAGAACGGCAGCACGGCGTCTTCACCGACTCCAGCCAGCTCGGCCAGCTTGGCGCAGGCACGACGGGCACGGACCAGACCATCCGGGCCGGTTCCGGCGTTGGCGTTGCCGGTGTTGGTCAACAGGTAGCGCACTTCGCCTTCCAGGCGCTCACGGGTTACCAGCACTGGGGCGGCACAGAACGCGTTGGTGGTGGTAACACCGGCGATGGTCGAGCCTTCAGCGCAGCGCATCACCACCACATCCTTGCGCCCGGGGCGCTTGATGCCGGCAGAGGCGATGCCGAGTTCGAAACCGGGTACCGGGTGCAGCGTAGGCAGAGGGCCAAGACCAACAGCCATGGGAAGCGCTCCTTTGTCAGCGGGAGACCGGCTGCGGGCGGCGCAGGCGGCCAGGGATATCAGGAAAAACGCCGCGAGCGGCAGGGCCGGTCGCGGCGTTGTAACTACAGCAAGGCCTTAGTCAATTTGACCGTGGCAGTGCTTGTATTTCTTGCCGGAACCACAAGGGCAGGGTTCGTTGCGGCCAACCTTGGGCTCAGTGCGAACCGGAGCGGCTGCGGTAGCAACGGCCACATCACCCTGCTCGTCGGCCAACTCCGGCTCTTCGATGCTCGGAGCAGCGGCGTGCTGGAACTGCATGCGACGGGCCATTTCTTCGGCTTCGCGGCGCAGGCGCGCCTCTTCCTCGGCCGGATCCTCGCGGCGGACCTGGACGTGCGAGAGGACACGGATAGTGTCGCGCTTGATGGAATCGAGCAGGTCCTGGAACAGGGTGAAGGACTCGCGCTTGTACTCCTGCTTCGGGTTCTTCTGCGCATAGCCGCGCAGGTGAATACCGTGGCGCAGGTGGTCCATGGTGGACAGGTGGTCTTTCCACAGGTCGTCCAGCACGCGCAGCAGCATCTGCTTCTCGAAAACGCGCAGGGCTTCGGCGCCGGCGAGATCTTCCTTCTCGTTGTAGGCCGCCAGCAACTGCTCGAGGATCTTCTCGCGAAGGGTCTCTTCGTACAGTTTGTCGTCTTCGTCGAGCCACTGTTGTACCGGCAGCTTGAGGCCGAAATCGCTGTACAGCGCGGCTTCCAGGCCGGAAATGTCCCATTGCTCCGGCATCGACTGCGGCGGGATATGGGCGTCGATGGTGCTGTTCAGCACTTCTTCGCGGAATTCCTTGATGGTGTCGCCGATGTCCTCGGCAGCCAACAGGCTGTTGCGCATGTGGTAGATCACCTTGCGCTGCTCGTTGGCCACATCGTCGTATTCGAGGAGTTGTTTGCGGATATCGAAGTTACGGCCTTCGACCTTGCGCTGGGCCTTCTCGATCGCGTTGGTCACCATGCGGTGTTCGATGGCCTCGCCGGACTGCATGCCCAGGGCCTTCATGAAGTTCTTCACCCGGTCGGAGGCGAAGATGCGCATCAGGTTGTCTTCCAGCGACAGGTAGAAGCGGCTGGAGCCCGGGTCACCCTGGCGACCGGCACGGCCGCGCAGCTGGTTGTCGATACGGCGGGATTCGTGGCGCTCGGACGCAACCACGTGCAAGCCGCCTGCCTCGATTACCTGCTGATGACGCTTCTGCCATTCAGCCTTGATCTGCGAGACCTGCTCGTCAGTCGGGTTTTCCAAGGTGGCGACTTCGGCCTCCCAGTTGCCACCGAGGAGGATGTCGGTACCGCGACCGGCCATGTTGGTGGCGATGGTCACGGCGCCGGGACGGCCCGCCTGGGCGATGATCTCGGCTTCCTTCTCGTGGTACTTGGCGTTGAGCACCTTGTGCTCGATGCCAGCCTTGATCAGCAACTGGGATACGTACTCGGAACTCTCGATCGAAGCGGTACCCACCAGCACAGGACGACCGCTTGCCTGGCAGTCCTTGATGTCGGTGATGATGGCGCCGAACTTCTCTTCCTGGGTCAGGTAGACGAGGTCGTTGAAGTCCTTACGGGCGACAGGACGGTGGGTCGGGATGACGATCACGTCCAGACCGTAGATCTGGCGGAACTCGAAGGCCTCGGTATCGGCAGTACCGGTCATGCCGGACAGCTTCTTGTAGAGGCGGAAGTAGTTCTGGAAGGTCGTGGAGGCCAGGGTCTGGCTCTCTGCCTGGATCGGCAGGTTTTCCTTGGCTTCAATGGCCTGGTGCAGGCCCTCGGACAGGCGACGGCCAGGCATGGTACGGCCGGTGTGCTCGTCGATCAGCAGCACCTGGTCGTTCTGCACGATGTACTCGATGTTGCGGTGGAACAGCGTGTGTGCACGCAGTCCGGCGTAGACGTGAGTCAGCAGGCTGAGGTTGTGCGCCGAGTAGAGGCTCTCACCCTCGGCGAGCAGGCCGGCCTGGGTGAGCATTTCCTCGATGAACTGGTGGCCCATCTCGTTGAGCTCGACCTGACGGGTCTTCTCATCGACCGAGTAGTGGCCTTCCTGAGTGACCTGCCCCTCCACCTCTTCGATGTGCTGCTTGAGGCGCGGGATCAGCTTGTTGATCTGGATATAGAGCTTGGAGCTGTCTTCGGCCTGGCCGGAGATGATCAGCGGGGTCCTCGCTTCGTCGATGAGGATGGAGTCCACTTCGTCGATCACGGAGAAGTTCAGCTCGCGCTGGAACTTGTCGTCCAGGCTGAACGCCATGTTGTCGCGCAGGTAGTCGAAACCGAATTCGTTGTTGGTGCCGTAGGTGATGTCAGCGGCGTAAGCGGCTCGCTTTTCTTCCGGCGGCTGGAAGGGCGTGACAACGCCGACGGACAGGCCGAGGAACTCATACAACGGACGCATCCAGTTGGCGTCGCGGCGGGCCAGGTAATCGTTCACTGTAACCACGTGCACGCCTTTGCCGGACAGCGCGTTCAGATACACGGCCAGGGTCCCTACCAGGGTCTTGCCCTCACCGGTACGCATCTCGGCGATCTTGCCTTCGTGCAGGGTCATGCCACCGATCAGCTGAACGTCAAAGTGGCGCATGCCCATGACGCGCTTGCCGGCCTCACGCGCCACGGCGAAGGCTTCCGGCAGCAACTGGTCGAGGGTCTCGCCCTTGGCCAGACGCGCCTTGAACTCTTCGGTCTTGGCACGCAGCTGGTCGTCGGACAGGGCCACCATCTGCTCTTCGAACGCGTTGATAGCCAGCACAGCCTTGGCCATGCGCTTCACTTCGCGTTCGTTCTTGCTTCCAAAGAGTTTCTTCAACAATGGCGCAAACATATAGAGAGGATCTTCCACACATTAGGATGGAGGGCGGCCTGTAGTCGCCCGCGCAGCCGCCATGGCTGCTTGCGAAGGGGGCATTCTACCCGGAATCGTTGCCGAGGAAAGCGGGAGCACTTCCCGGTCTCCGTAGGAGGGCTTCCATAGTCCCCGGCGGGGGCCTCGCCACGAATGCACAGATGAGTTGACCGCCTGGACAGCCGAACCACGCATGACCACCGAGGACAAGGCACCCTCTGTTAATATGGGCGAACCTCCCTTCATTCAAGCAGCCCGCCATGGCGTTTCGTCCTCTGCCCGCCCGCTCCCCTGCCGCACTGCTGCGGGAGCAAAAACCTCTGCGAGCACTATTCAACGAAGCCCAGCGCATCGAGCAACTACAACAGCTGCTCGCCAGCCAGTTGCAACCGGCCGCCCGCGACCACTGCCACGTGGCCGCCTGGCGCGAGGGACGCCTGCTGCTGATCGTCACTGACGGGCACTGGGCCACCAGGCTGCGCTATCAGCAAACTCGCCTGCTGCGGCAACTAAAGGGATTCGAGGCTTTCGCAGGTCTGGAACGGATCGTATTCAAGGTACAACCAAGCTTCGCACCCAGCAGTACGCCGGTGACCGAGGGCCGCCTGTCTTCCACAGCCGCAGAAAGCCTGCAAGCCACGGCGGAGACCGTCACGGACCCACGCCTGCGGGAAGCACTGGAGCGCCTGGCGCGCCACGGAAAACCAAAAGAGTGAGCATTCCCGAATAGAAAGGATAAAAAAAGGCCACTCGAAGGTGGCCTTTGAAGTCAGGAAAGAGGGTATTGCTTAAACGGCTGCTACCGGTCGCATATAGGAGATAGGTGCAGTCCTGGCATCCTCGAAGGTCACCACTTCCCAGGCGTCCTTCTGCTCAATGAGCTGGCGCAGTAAGCGGTTGTTCAGCGCGTGGCCCGACTTGAAGCCACGGAACTCGCCGATCAGGCTGTTTCCGAGCAGGTAGAGGTCACCAATCGCATCGAGAATCTTGTGCTTGACGAACTCGTCCTCGTAACGCAGGCCGTCTTCGTTGAGCACCTGGTTCTCATCTACCACGATGGCGTTCTCGACGCTGCCGCCGAGTGCCAGGTTCTGCGAACGCAGGAACTCGATGTCGCGCATGAAGCCGAAGGTCCGGGCACGGCTGACCTCCTTGACGAACGAGGTGCTAGAGAAATCCACGCTCGCACTTTGGGTGCGGTTGCGGAACACCGGATGATCGAAATCGATCTCGAAGCTCACCTTGAAACCATCGAAGGGAACGAAGGTGGCGCGCTTGTCGCCCTCCTCCACGGTCACTTCACGCAGGATACGGATGAACTTCTTCGGCGCGTCCTGCTCCTGCAGGCCGGCGGATTGAATCAGGAAGACGAAGGGACCAGCGCTGCCGTCCATGATCGGCACTTCCGACGCGGAGAGTTCGACGTAGGCGTTGTCGATGCCCAGGCCAGCCATGGCCGAAAGCAGGTGCTCCACGGTGTCCACCTTGACCTCACCGTTGATCAGTGTGGTCGACATGGTGGTCTCACCGACATTCTCGGCGCGTGCAGGGATATCCACCACGGGATCGAGGTCGGTACGGCGGAACACTATGCCAGTGTCCACCGGAGCGGGCTTGAGGGTCAGGTAGACCTTTTCCCCGGAATGCAGCCCCACGCCAGTGGCACGGATAATGTTCTTGAGAGTGCGTTGTCTGATCATGGCATTGGCCGCTTGTGCGCAAGTTGCGAACTGTTTTCAACAATGGGCGGCGATAATAGCAGAACCGCCCTTTGCTGAACACCAATCACCCTAATGCTCCTGATACAAATCATCAATCAGCCTGGCGACGCAGGAATGCCGGGATGTCCAGGTAATCCAGGTCATCCTGAGTGTTGAGCTTGGCCGCGGTGGCAGCGCCGGCGTGAGCCTGGTTGCGCATCACGGTCGGGCGATCCAGGTCGCGGTAGTTGACGGACGACTGCTCCGGACGAGCGGCTACAGTGGTGGTGGCCACAGTGGCTGCCTGAACGGTGTTGTCGACAACCTTGACCGGCTTCTCGATGCGCGCACCCAGGCCAGTGGCCACTACGGTTACGTGCAGCTCGTCGCGCATGTCCGGATCGATCACGGTGCCTACCTTGACGGTGGCGTGCTCGGAAGCAAACTGCTCGATGATGTTACCCACATCGGAGTACTCGCCCAGGGACAGGTCCGGACCCGCGGTGATGTTCACCAGGATGCCGCGGGCGCCCTGCAGGTTTACATCGTCGAGCAGCGGGTTGCGAATAGCGGCTTCGGTGGCCTCGCGAGCACGATTCGGACCGCTGGCGCAGCCGGTACCCATCATCGCCATCCCCATTTCGCCCATCACGGTCTTAACGTCGGCGAAGTCGACGTTGATCATGCCAGGACGTTTGATGATGTCGGAGATGCCGCGCACCGCGCCGGCGAGTACATCGTCAGCCTTGGCGAAAGCAGCCAGCAGGCTGGCGTCCTTGCCGAGGATGGTCAGCAGCTTCTCGTTGGGGATGGTGATCAGCGAGTCGACGCTTTCCGCCAGGGAGCGAATGCCCTCGTCGGCGATCTGCATGCGCTTGCGACCTTCGAACGGGAACGGACGGGTCACCACCGCAACGGTGAGGATGCCCATTTCCTTGGCCACTTCGGCAATGATCGGCGCTGCACCGGTACCGGTACCGCCGCCCATGCCAGTGGTAATGAAGACCATGTCGGCGCCTTGCAGCACTTCGGCAATGCGCTCACGGTCTTCGATGGCAGCCTGACGGCCGACTTCCGGGTTGGCGCCGGCACCCAGGCCCTTGGTCACGCCTGGGCCGAGTTGCAGCACGGTGCGCGCACCGATGTTCTTCAGTGCCTGGGCATCAGTGTTGGCGCAGATGAACTCGACGCCTTCGATGTTGCTCTTCGACATGTGGTTCACGGCGTTACCACCGCCACCACCGACGCCGATAACCTTGATGACCGCTGTTTGCGGAACGTTATCTACGAGTTCGAACATATCCCCTCTCCTTCCTTTTTTAGTTTTTCGCCTACTGCGTACCGCGTTTAAAAATTGCCCTGAACCCAGCGCTTGAGCCGTTCCAGTACAGGAGCCTTGGCCTCTTCGGCATAGCCGTAGCTGCCAGTGGAGGCAGGCATGCCGTCGGATTGCTTGCGCAATCCGTACATCAGCAGGCCCACGCCCGTGGAATAGATGGGGTTGCGCACGACATCGGCGAGCCCCTTCACGCTATGCGGCACGCCCAGGCGCACCGGCATGTGGAAAATCTCTTCGGCCAGTTCCACCGCACCTTCCATCTTGGCCGTGCCGCCAGTGAGAACGATGCCCGCCGGGATCAGGTCCTCGTAACCGCTGCGTCGCAGTTCCGCCTGAATCAGGGTGAACAGCTCGTCGTAACGGGGCTCGACCACTTCGGCCAGGGCTTGGCGCGACAGTTCGCGCGGAGGACGGTCGCCAACGCTGGGCACCTTGATGGTTTCTCCAGCACCGGCCAGCTTGGCCAGGGCGCAGGCGTAGCGAATCTTGATCTCTTCGGCGTACTGGGTCGGCGTACGCAGGGCCATGGCGATGTCGTTGGTCACCTGGTCACCGGCGATCGGGATCACCGCGGTGTGCCGAATAGCGCCCTCGGTGAAGATGGCGATGTCGGTGGTGCCGCCGCCAATATCCACCAGGCACACGCCCAGCTCTTTCTCGTCATCGGTGATAACCGAGTAGGCCGAAGCCAGCTGCTCCAGGATGATGTCGTCGACTTCGAGACCGCAGCGGCGCACGCACTTCTCGATGTTCTGCGCCGCATTCACCGCACAAGTCACCACGTGCACCTTGGCCTCCAGGCGCACACCGGACATGCCCAGAGGCTCACGTACACCTTCCTGGTTATCGATCACGTAATCCTGGGCCAGAGTGTGCAGTACACGCTGGTCGGCAGGGATCGCCACCGCCTGTGCGGCGTCCAGCACGCGCTCGATATCGGCGCCGCTCACTTCTCGGTCGCGAATGGCGACGATGCCGTGGGAGTTCAGGCTGCGGATGTGATTGCCGGCAATGCCGACGAATGCCGAGTGAATTCGGCAACCCGCCATCAACTGAGCCTCTTCCACCGCACGCTGGATGGATTGCACGGTGGACTCGATGTTCACCACCACGCCCTTCTTCAGGCCGCGCGACGGATGGGTGCCGATACCGACGATTTCCAGTTGGCCGTCAGCTGCGACCTCGCCCACCAGCGCCACCACCTTGGAGGTGCCAATGTCCAGGCCGACGATCATCTTGCCGCTCTGTACGCTTGCCATGTGTCTAACCTTCTCTCTAATTCACTGCACGGCGACCGTGGTCGCCGCGGGGGCCTCGACCTGCGTCCGCCAGGCCACAGCCAGGCCGTTGGGATATCGCAGGTCGACGCGCTCGATGTTCGCAATCTGTTCTTTCAGCGTTTTCTCGTAGATCGAGATGAATCGCCGCATTTTCTCTACCAGGTGATCCCGCCCTAGTAGCAATTCGACGCCCTGGCCGGTGGACAGGAACCAGCTGCCGCGCTCACGCAGCTCCAGCCGAACTATCGAAAAGCCGAGCGGGCGCAGCATCTGGCTGAGCATCTGGTACTGCTGCATCACTTGCTCCTGCGCCCGCTGCGGGCCCCAGAGCTGTGGCAACTGTTCGTAATGGGCCAGCTCGCGCGGGGTGAAAGCCTGCCCCTGGTTGTTCAGGAGTGCCTCGTCGCCCCAACGGGCAATGGGCAGTTGCTCTTCCAGTCGAACCATTACCTGGTCCGGCCAAACCCGGCGTACCTCCGCGTGGGCGATCCACGGCATCTGCTCCAGCTCACGGCGCATTCCCGCCAGGTCGATGCTGAAGAAACTCGCCGCGATGTACGGTGCGATGCGTTGCTGCACAGCTTGTTGGCTGATGTAGCTCAAATCGCCCTGCACATTGACCTTGGCGATGGGGCGGTCGGCGTAAGGAAGCAGGCGCTGGGCCGCTTCGTAGGCACCGAATCCGAGCACCGCCAGCATCACCGGCCACATCAGCTTGCGCAGGAAACCGAAGCTGGGCTTGGGCAGCCGCTGAGTCAGCGGCTCCTTGGCCACCATCCGACTGGCGCCACGCGGCATCGGCTTTCGCGACGGAGCGGCGCGGCCGATTACGGGTTCCTGACGGCGGATAGTGGCATTACGCATGGGATCAGCCCCTTGCCTCGACGCTGTCGGACAGGATCGCCAGCACCAGTTGCTGGAAATCCATACCCGCGGCGCGTGCGGCCATTGGCACCAGGCTGTGATCGGTCATGCCCGGTGCGGTATTGACTTCGAGAAGCCAGAAGCGCCCTTCGGCGTCCTGCATCACGTCTGCGCGGGCCCAACCCTGGATTCCGAGGGTCTCGCAGGCGCGCGCGGTGAGCTGCTTCAGTTCCTCTTCCTTTTCCGCGTCCAGGCCACAAGGGATCTGGTAACGGGTGTCACTGGCCAGGTACTTGGCGTCGTAGTCATAGAAGGTGTGCGGGGTGCCAAGACGGATGGGCGGCAGCACCTCGCCGCGTAGCCAGGCGACAGTGAATTCCGGACCGTGGATCCACTGTTCCACCAGGACTTGCGGGTCATAGGTCCCGGCCGCACGCCAAGCTTCGATGAGCGCCTCGACGTTCTCGACCTTCGCCATGCCGATGCTGGAGCCTTCGTGGGCCGGCTTGACGATCAGTGGGAAACCCAAGTCTGCAGCGGCCTGGCGGCAGTCCTGCTCGCTGGCGAGCACGGCATGACGCGGCGTCGGCAGGCCCAGGCTGATCCACAACTGCTTAGTGCGGAGCTTGTCCATCGCCAGGGCGGAAGCAAGGATGCCGCTGCCGGTATACGGAATGTCCAGGCACTCCAGCAGGCCCTGCATGCTGCCGTCTTCACCGCCCCGGCCGTGCAGGATGATGAAGGCACGGTCGATCTTTTCCGCCTGCAAGCGCTGCAGCAAGTCATCACCCACATCGATGCCAAAGGCGTCCACGCCCGCGGCCTGCAAGGCCTGCAGCACCATGGCGCCAGACTTGAGCGACACCTCGCGCTCTGCACTCTTGCCGCCGTAGAGCACAGCGACCCGGCCGAACGCAGCCGGTTCGAGGTTGGATTTCAATTGCGCGCTCATTTCGTCTTCCTCTTGGTGGCGTCGTCAGCTTGGCCACCAAACAGCGGGTTCTGAATCAGTTGCGGCGCCAACGCGCCGATATCGCCGGCGCCCTGGCAGAGCAGGATGTCGCCGGGACGCAGCAGCGGCTTGACCAGGGGCGCCAGATCGACGCCGCGCTCGATGTAGATCGGGTCCAGTTGGCCGCGCTGACGGATGCTGTGGCAGAGCTGACGGCTGTCAGCACCGGGGATAGGCTCTTCGCCGGCCGGGTAGACCTCCATCAGCAGCAGTACGTTGGCCTCGCCGAGCACCTGCACGAAATCGTCGTAGAGATCGCGGGTACGGCTATAGCGGTGAGGCTGATAGACCATCACCAGGCGACGCTCCGGCCAGCCGCCGCGGACAGCCTTGACCACCGCAGCCACTTCGCGCGGATGGTGGCCGTAGTCATCCACCAGCATCACACTGCCGCCTTCGATTTCCAGCTCGCCGTAGACCTGGAAGCGCCGGCCCACACCCTGGAAGCCGGAAAGGCCCTGGACGATGGCGTCGTCGCTGATGCCTTCGTCGGTGGCAATGGCAATGGTCGCCAGGGAGTTCAGGACGTTGTGGTTGCCCGGCATATTCACGGAGACGTCCAGCGGCTCGCGGTCCTTGCGCAGGACAGTGAACCAGGTGCGCATGCCTTCCTGGCGAACATTGATGGCCCGCACGTCCGCGTCTTCGGCAAAGCCGTAGGTCACGGTTGGACGTGCTACCTGGGGCAGGATCTCGCGCACTACCGGGTCGTCCACGCAAAGCACGGCCAGCCCATAGAACGGCAGGTTGTGGAGGAACTCGACGAAGGTCTTCTTCAGTCGATTGAAGTCCCCCTCGTAGGTACTCATGTGGTCTGCGTCGATATTGGTGACCACGGCCACCATCGGCTGCAGGTGCAGGAAGCTCGCGTCGCTCTCATCCGCCTCGGCGACGAGGTAGCGGCTGGTGCCAAGCTGGGCATTGGTGCCGGCAGCGTTCAGCCGGCCACCGATGACGAAGGTCGGATCAAGGCCTCCGGCAGCGAACACCGATGCAATCAGGCTGGTAGTGGTGGTCTTGCCGTGGGTACCGGCGACGGCGATGCCGTGGCGGTAGCGCATCAGCTCGGCCAACATCTCGGCGCGCGGCACCACTGGGATGCGGCGTTCCAGGGCAACCGCAACCTCGGGGTTGGATTTGTTCACAGCGCTGGACACCACCAGCACATCCGCATGTTCAGCGTTCTCGGCGCGGTGGCCGATGAAGATCTGGGCACCGAACTTCTCCAGGCGCTCGGTAACCGCCGAAGCCTTGAGGTCGGAACCCGAAACCCGGTATCCCAGGTTCAGTAGCACTTCTGCGATCCCGCACATGCCGACACCGCCGATGCCGACGAAATGGATCCGGCGGATGCGGCGCATTTCCGGCTGGGGCATGGCTTTCTGGCTCTCAACCATGGGCCACCTCCAGGCAGATATCGACCACGGTATGGGTGGCGGCAGGCTTGGCCAGACGGCGGGCGGTAGCGCCCATGGCCTTTAGTTTCTCGGGCTGCATCAGGACCTCGGTCAGCTGAGCGGCCAGCTTGGCCGCGTCAGTGGAATGTTGCGGAAGAAGGACAGCTGCGCCCTCCTTCGCCAGATATTCGGCGTTGCGCGACTGGTGGTCGTCGATCGCATGGGGCAGTGGCACCAGGAACGACGGCAACCCGGCGGCGGCCAATTCGCTCACGGTCAGGGCACCTGCGCGGCAGATGACCAGATCGGCCCAGGCATAGGCACGTGCCATGTCCTTGATGAAGGGGGCGACCTCCGCTTCGACCGCGGCTTCGCGATAACGCTCCGCGGTGATCTCGTCATGCTTGCGCCCAGCCTGGTGGAATACCTCCGGACGCAGGTCCGCAGGGATATTGGCCAGCGCTTCCGGCAGCAATTTGTTCAGCGGCTCGGCGCCCAGACTGCCGCCCAGCACCAACAGGCGCGGCTTGCGGCCAGTCAGGGCATCACGCGGCGTTTCCAGGAACAGCTCCTCGCGCACCGGGTTGCCGGTGGTGCGCCGTTTGTCGCTTTGCCCAAAGGTATCGGGGAAGGCCTCGCATACGCGGCTGGCGAGAGGCGCCAGACTGCGGTTGGCGGTTCCCGCCACGGCATTCTGCTCGTGGATGATCAACGGCACGCCGGACAAGCGTGCTGCCAGCCCGCCGGGCCCAGTGACATACCCCCCCATACCCAGAACGCATACAGGTTTCAGCTCACGCACGATGCGGCGTGCCTGGAACAGCGACTTCAGCAACTCGAACGGCGCTTTGAGCAGGGACTTCAGCCCCTTGCCACGCAAACCACTCACCTGAATGAGATGCAGGGGCAGGCCAGCCTGGGGTACTAACTCGTTCTCGATCCCCTTCGGCGTACCGAGCCAATGCACCTTGAAGCCGCGCGCCTGGAACTCGCGGGCGCAGGCCAGGGCTGGGAATACGTGGCCGCCGGTGCCGCCGGCCATGATCAGCACGATGCCGCTCATGGGCGCACCTCTTCATCGAAGAAATCACTTTCGACGAATTCCACTTCCTCATTACCCAGATGGGTACGGCGTTCCCACTCGATACGCAGCAACAAGGCCAGGCTGACGCAGCAGATCACCAGGGAGCTGCCGCCATAGCTGAGGAATGGCAAGGTCAGGCCCTTGGTCGGCAGCAGACCGACGTTCACGCCGATGTTGATCAGTACCTGGCCGATCCAGAGGAAGGCCAGGCCGTAGGCCACGTAGGCGGAGAAATACTGACGCGATTTCTCGGCCCATAGACCGATGTAGAGGGCCCGGACGCTGACGAAGACGAACAGGCCGACAGTTGCCAGGGCACCTATCATCCCCAGCTCTTCAGCAAGCACGGCGAATACGAAATCGGTATGGGCCTCAGGCAGGTAGAACTGCTTCTGGATGCTGTTACCCAGGCCTACGCCGAACCATTCGCCTCGGCCGAAGGCGATCAACGCCTGGCTCAACTGATAGCCGGCACCGTACTGGTCGGCCCAGGGATCGACAAAGTTGGTCAGGCGCTGCATCCGGTAGCTCTGACTGGTCATGACCAGTACGCCGGCGGCGAGCACCGCGCCGGCAAGGGGGATGAAGCGCACCAGGTTGATACCGCCAAGGAAGAGCATGGCGATACAAGAGCCAACCAGCACCACGGTGGCGCCGAAGTCCGGCTCGGCCAGCAACAGCACGGCAATCGGGCCCAGCACCAGCATCGGTTTGATGAAGCCGGTCAGCTTCTCACGCACTTCATCCTGGCGGCGCACCATGTAGCCAGCGATGAACATCACGGTAAACAGCTTGGCCAACTCGGAAGGCTGAAGGTTGAACAGGCCGAAACCGATCCAGCGCTTGGCGCCGTTGATCTCGCGACCGATGCCCGGCAGCAGCACCAACACCAGCAGGATGATGGCTGCCAGCATCAGCCGGGCGCCGTGACGCTGCCAGAAGGCCATGGGAATCTGCAGGGTTATCAGACCAGCGCCAAGACCAATCGACAGATAAATCAGATGGCGAATCATGTGGTAAAGCGGGTTGCCGGATTGCGCCGCGGCAACTTCCGACGAGGCCGAAGTGATCATCACCAGGCCCAGGCCAAGCAGCGACAGGCAACCGGCCAACAGCGGAAAGTCGATGTCGATTCCGCGGCGGCTGCGCAGCGGTGACGGGGCGGCGAGCAGACGGGCCAGCATCAGGCAAGTCCCTCCGCGGCCTGGGCGAAGAGGCGCCCGCGTTCTTCGAAGTTTTTGAACATGTCGAGGCTGGCACAGGCCGGCGACAGCAATACCGCATCTCCAGCTTCGGCCAGCTCAGAGCAGCGCTGTACAGCCTCATCCAGGGTCTTGACCCGTACCAGCGGCACGGAATCACCCAAAGCATCGGCGATCAGCTCGGCGTCACGCCCCAGCAGCACAACGGCGCGACAGAAGCGCGCCACCGGTGCCTTGAGGCCTGAGAAGTCAGCGCCCTTGCCATCGCCACCGGCGATCAGCACCAGCTTGCCACCAATGTCAGCCCCAAGGCCTTCGATTGCCGCGAGGGCCGCACCGACGTTGGTGGCCTTCGAGTCGTCATAGTAGGACACGCCACGCAGCTCGCGTACCCACTGGCAACGGTGAGCCAGACCGGGGAAGGTCCTCAGGGTGTCCAGCATGGGCTCGAACGGCAATCCCACTGCGTGCCCCAGGGCAAGCGCAGCCAGTGCGTTGGACTGGTTGTGGGCACCACGTACCTTCAGTTCGCGCACCGACATCAACTTGTCGAATTGATAGGCCAGGTACTTCTCGCCGTCTTCTTCGATAAGGCCGAAGGATTTGAAGTCAGGCTTGTTCAGCCCAAAAGACCAGCAGGGCAACTGGTCGGCTACCAGTGGCCGAGACAAGGCATCTCCGCGATTGACCACAATCTGGCGCGCGCCACGGAAGATGCGGTGCTTGGCCAGGTGGTAGGACTGCATGTCGGCATAGCGATCCATATGGTCTTCGCTGACATTCAGCACCGTCGCCACCTCGGCGTTCAGGCGATCCGTGGTTTCCAGTTGGAAGCTGGACAGCTCGAGCACGTAGAGCTCAACGTCATCATTCAGCAGGTCCAGCGCCGGCGTGCCCAGGTTTCCGCCGACGGCAACGCGCTTGCCCGCCGCCCTGGCCATGTCGCCCACCAGCGTCGTGACGGTGCTCTTGGCGTTCGAACCGGTAATGGCGACGATCGGCGCCTTGGCATTGCGAGTGAACAGCTCGATATCACCGGACAGTTTGGTGCCACGGCTTGCAGCCTCCTGCAGCGCTGGCGTTGCCACGGCGAGGCCGGGGCTCACGTAGAGCTCGCTCGCACGACTGAGGAAGTCCGGGTCGAGTTCGCCACAGCGCACTTCCACCTGCGGGAACTGGCTCCGCAGCGTCGCCAGTTCCGGCGGATTCGCGCGCGTATCAGCCACGGCAAACGGAACGCCCTGGCGCGCCAGGAAGCGCACCAGGGACATGCCGCTCTTGCCGAGGCCGACAACGATGCGGAACTGGTCGGAAGCGATCAACGTCACTCTCGGTTACCTCAGTTTCAGGGTGGCAAGGCCAACCAGGACCAGGATCACGGTGATGATCCAGAACCGTACGATGACCCGCGGTTCGGGCCAGCCTTTCAGCTCGAAGTGGTGATGGATAGGGGCCATGCGGAATACACGACGACCGGTCAGCTTGAACGAGGCGACCTGGATCATTACCGACAGCGTCTCCATGACGAACACGCCCCCCATGATGAACAGCACCACTTCCTGGCGCACGATCACAGCAATGGTTCCCAGCGCCGCCCCCAAAGCCAGGGCGCCCACGTCACCCATGAAGACCTGGGCCGGGTAGGTGTTGAACCAGAGGAAGCCGAGACCAGCGCCGACCAGGGCAGCACAGAACACGATCAGCTCGCCCGAGCCCGGCACGTAAGGAATCAGCAGGTATTCGGCAAATTTGATGTTGCCCGACAGGTAGCAGAAGATCCCCAGCGCGCCGCCGACCATGACGGTGGGCATGATGGCCAGGCCATCAAGGCCGTCGGTCAGGTTCACCGCATTGCTGGAGCCCACGATCACGAAGTAGGTCAGCACCACGAATCCGATCCCCAGAGGGATCTCGATGTTCTTCACCAGCGGCAGGATCAGAGTGGTCTCGGCCGGAGTGCTCGCGGTGATATAAAGGAAGATCGCCGCGGCGATGCCGAACACCGACTGCCAGAAATACTTCCAGCGGCTAGGCAGGCCGCGGGAGTTCTTCTCGATCACTTTGCGATAGTCATCCACCCAACCGATGGCGCCGAAGGCCAGGGTCACGGCAAGCACTACCCAGACATAGCGGTTGGACAGGTCAGCCCAGAGCAGAGTGCTGATAGCGATGGCAGTCAGAATCAGCGCACCCCCCATGGTTGGCGTGCCGGATTTCGACAGGTGCGATTGCGGGCCGTCGTTACGCACGGCCTGACCGATCTGGCGGATCTGCAGGGTGCGGATCATCCAGGGACCGAGCCAGAGTGACAGCGACAGCGCTGTCAGGACGCCGAGAATCCCGCGCAGGGTCAGGTATTGGAATACACCAAACCCTTTGTAGAACTGTTGCAGGTACTCAGCGAGCAGCAGCAGCATGATTAGTGAGCCTCCCCCGTCCCGCAGAATGCCGCGACGACTTTGTCCATCGCCGCGCTGCGAGAGCCTTTGATCAGAATTGTGGTGTTTGCATCCTGCTCGCTGACCAGCGCCTGAATCAGGCTGGCCTGGTCGGCAAAGTGGCGCCCCTGGGAACCGAAGGCAGTGACGGCATGCGCCATCAGCGGGCCCACGGCGTACAGGGCACTGACCTTGCCGCGAGCATATTCGCCAACCTCGCGATGGCCTTGTTCGGCCCAGTCGCCAAGCTCGCCCATATCTCCGAGCACCAGGACGGTGCGACCGGAAAAGCCGGCGAGTATATCAACGGCGGCCAGCATCGACGCGGGGTTGGCGTTGTAGCTGTCGTCGATTACGCGCATGCCGCTGGTGGCGAGCTGCGCTACGGCGCGGCCTTTGACAGGCTGCAGGTTTTCCAGGCCGGCCTTGATCCCGACCAGCGGCACGCCAAGGGCGTGAGCTGCAGCGGCTGCGGCCAGTGCATTGGCGACGTTGTGCGCCCCCAACAGGTTGAGCTGTATGTTCGCTTCGCCGGCCACGCCACGAAGGCGGAAGGCCATGCATCCACGGGCATCACGGGCCAGGTTCTCGGCTCGCAGGTCCGCACTGGCATCAGCAAGGGCGAAGCTCAGCACTTTGCGACCGGCTGCACGCTTGTGCCAGATCGCAAAGGCACGGTCATCACGATTGAGGATTGCCACACCATCAGCAGGCAGCCCTTCCAGAATCTCGCCCTTGGCCTCGACGATCCTTTCCGGACCACCGAACTCGCCCACATGGGCAGTACCGGCGTTATTGACGATTGCAACCTGTGGCCGGGTCAGCCCGACGGTGTAGAGAATTTCACCGACGCGCGAAGCGCCCAGCTCGATCACGGCACTGTCGTGCTCGGAGCCAAGCTCCAGAAGGGTCAGGGGCACGCCAAGATCGTTGTTCAGGTTGCCACGGGTGGCCAGCACGGAACCCTGGGTACGCAGGATGCTGGCGAGCATCTCCTTGACCGTGGTCTTGCCGCTGGAGCCCGTTACCGCGGCTACGCGACCGGTAAAACCGTCGCGATTGTAGGCGCCCAGACGTCCGAGGCCTTCGCGAGTGTCGGCAACCAGGAGTTGCGGGATCGGAGCATCCGCCACCTTGCGCTGTACGAGGGCTGCGACGGCGCCCCTGGCAGCTACGTCGGCGAGATAGTCATGGCCGTCGAAACGCGGGCCGACCAGCGCAATGAACAGCTGCCCGGCTTCGATCTTGCGGCTATCACTGGAAACACCGCCGAAAGCAACGTCGGTGCCCACCAACTCTGCCTGCAATGGCTCGAGCAGCTCAGACAACAGGAAGGGTTTAATCATGGGGCATCTCCCAGGCATCCAGTGCCTTGGCGGCCTCATCGAGATCGGAGAAGGAATGACGCACGCCGGCGATTTCCTGGTAATCCTCATGGCCTTTGCCCGCCAGCAGCACGACGTCGTCCATGCCAGCGGCGCCTATCAACCGGGCAATTGCCAAGCCACGACCAGCGACGAACTCGACCTTGTCCACGGCAACGAATCCGGGACGAATGTCATCGAAGATCTGAGAGGGGTCTTCAGTGCGCGGGTTGTCGTCAGTTACCAGTACCCGATCAGCCAACTGCTCGGCGACGGCCGCCATGATCGGGCGCTTGCCGCGATCACGATCGCCTCCACAGCCGAACAGGCAAAGCAGATTGCCGCGGACATGGGGACGCAAGGCTTGCAAGACCTTCTCCAGGGCATCCGGCGTGTGCGCGTAGTCCACGACCACCAGAGGCTTCTCGCCTCCGCCAAGGCGCTGCATGCGACCGACGGGGCCCTGCAATGACGGCAGGACGCGCAGCACATCCACCAGCGGGTAATCCATGGCAAGCAGTGCACCAACCACTGCCAAAAGGTTGCTCAGGTTGAAACGACCCAGTAACGGACTGCGCAGCAGGCCTTCACCCTGGTGGGTAACCAGCTGGGCGCGGACGCCGTGATCGTCGAAGTGAGCTTCGCGGCAATAAATGAATGCACTGGAGTCTTCCAGGCTATAGCTGAACAGCCGCGATTCATGGTGTTCCGCCGCTAGTTGACGCCCGAACTCGTCATCCAGGTTGATCACCCGGGCACGCAGGTTGGGCCAGCTGAACAGCTTGGCCTTGGCAGCCGCGTAGGCCTCCATGGAACCGTGGTAGTCCAGGTGGTCACGGGAGAGGTTGGTGAACGCTGCCACGTCGAAATCCAGCGCGGCAACTCGCCCTTGCTCAAGGCCATGGGACGAAACTTCCATAGCTACGGCACGCGCACCGGCCTGCTTCAGATTGGCCAGCGTGGCTTGCACGGCGAGCGGATCAGGCGTTGTATGGCGGCCGCTTTCCAGCTCGCCATAGAAACCGGTTCCCAGGGTGCCGACTATGCCGCAGCGCTCGCCCAACTGGTCGAGCGCCTGGGCCAACAGCTGGCTGACACTGGTCTTGCCGTTGGTTCCGGTGACGCCAACCAGGCGCAGGGCGCGGCTGGGCTCGCCATAGAAGCGACCGGCAATGGCCGACAGCTGGTTGGCCAGGCCTTTGATGGCAATGAGTTCGGCGCCAGCGACTTCGGGAACTTCGGCACCGACAGCCTCATAGGCGACGGCGACGGCTCCGCGAGCCACGGCATCGGCGATATGCGCGCGACCGTCGTGCTGGGCACCGGGAATGGCCAGGAACAGATCACCCGGACGCACCTTGCGGCTATCCAGGGTCAGTTCACGAATCAACGTGGCGCTTTGCGCCTGGGACAGTAATTGGTTCAGTGGCATGGGCATCAGATCCGCCCTCCTTTGCCTGCGGCCGCGTTCGCGGTCTGTTGTTCCTCGGTGGGCAGGTTGTCGGGCGCGATGTTCATCAGTCGCAGCGCACCAGCCATGACCTTGCCGAAAACCGGGGCCGAAACCAGGCCGCCGAAGTAGCCCGCCTTGCTGGGCTCATCGATCACCACCACCATCGCAATCCGCGGATTGGTAGAGGGACCGAAGCCCGCAAAGAGCGAGCGATAGGCGTTCTGGGTGTAGCCCTTGGTTCCTACGCTGGCTTTACGTGCCGTACCACTCTTGCCGGACACGTGGTAGCCCGGCACCTGGGCGCGGAATACACCGCGCGGCGCCTCGACCACTTGCTGCAGCATGCCCTGCATGGTTTTGGCCACTTCGGCCGGGATGACCTGCGCTCCATCGGGAATACTGTCGACGCGCGTCATGGACAGCGGCACCGCCTGACCGTTGTTGGCCAGAGTCGCATAGGCATGGACCAGTTGAATGGCAGTGATCGACAGCCCGTAGCCGTAAGACAGCGTGGCCGTCTCTGCTTTGCGCCACTCGCGGTGGTTGGGCAGGTTACCTACGCGCTCACCTGGGAATCCGAGACCGGTATCCTGGCCCATACCCAGCTTGCGCATGGTGTCGTAAATGGCCTCACCGCCAATATCGAAGGCGATCTTGCTCATGCCGACGTTACTGGAGTTGATCAGAATTCCGGTCAGGTCGAGGATCGGCCCTTCGGTCTTGGAAACGTCCTTGATGGTGTAGCGGCCGATCTGCAGCGAGCCCGGGTAGACCTCGACTTTGTCCTCAGGCTTCCAGCGGCCGGACTGCAGGGCGGCGGACATGGAAATCGGCTTCACGGTCGAACCCGGCTCGAACACGTCGATCATCGCGCGGTTGCGCATCGCGGCCGGTTGCAGGTTACGACGATTGTTCGGGTTGTAGGTGGGCTGGTTCGCCATAGCCAGCACTTCACCGGTTTTCACATCGACGATCACAAGGCTGCCGGCCTTGGCGCCGTTCTCCACCAGAGCGTTGCGCAGCTCCCGGTGGGCGAGGTATTGCAGGCGAAGGTCGATGGACAGGGCCAGGGTCTTGCCCGGCTTGGCATTGCGAGCGACCTGGACGTCCTTGATCAGGCGACCACGACGATCCTTGAGAACCTGACGCTTGCCCGGTACGCCGGCCAACCACTCTTCAAACGACAGCTCGACGCCTTCACGACCTCGGTCGTCGACGTCGGTGAAGCCCACTACATGTGCGGTCACTTCACCTGCCGGGTAGAAGCGGCGGAACTCCTCGATGCCATAAACACCAGGAACCTTGTTGGCCATGATGGCCTGTCCCTGTTCCGGAGTCAGACCACGCACGAGGTACATGAATTCGCGGTTGGCGTTCTGCTCGATTCGCTGGGCGAAGGATTTCGGATCCTGCCCGAGGGCCTGGGCGATGCGCGGCCATTCATCGCGCAGCGCCATGAGGTCTTTGGGATTGGTCCAGAGCGTAGTGACCGGCGTACTCACGGCCAACGGCTCACCGTTACGGTCAGTGATCAGACCGCGATGGGCGGGAATCGGAATGTGGCGAACGCTGCGCGCGTCACCATGAGCCTTGAGGAAGTCACGGTCGATCACGTGCAGGTCGACGATGCGCCAGGAAATGGCACCGACCATGATGGCGAGCAGGCTCAGTACTACCCGGAAACGCCAGGGGTATAGTGCGCCTTCAAGCTTCATCATTGCGCCACCATCCGAACTTCCGCTGGATCGGGGATGCGCATTCTCAGTTGTTCGCTGGCCAGGGACTCGATGCGGTTATGCGCAGTCCAGGTGCTCTGCTCGAGGACCAGCCGCCCCCACTCGGCCTGAGCCTTATCGCGCACACTGAGCTCCGCGTAGAGCTCGTTGAGCAGCTTGCGATTCCAATGGGCGCTGTAGGACACCGCGATGGCGGACAGCAACACACCGACGAACAGCAACAGCATCAACAGGCTGCCGCCGGGAAGGGGTTTGGCGTAGAGGCGGCTCATCGCAGCTTCTCCGCCACACGCATGACAGCGCTGCGCGAGCGCGGATTAGCCTTGAGCTCTTCGTCGGAAGCGTACTGCGGCTTGCCGAGCAGTTTCAGGCGCGGCTCGAAGGTAGCCAAACGGACAGGCAAGTCGCGGGGAAGCTTGTCGGCCTCGCCCTTGGCGTGCCTGCGCATGAACTGCTTGACGATACGGTCTTCCAGAGAATGGAAGCTGATCACCACCAGCCGACCACCGACAGCGAGCGCCTCGAGCGCGGCATCCAGTCCCTGCTCCAGGTCGCCCAACTCATTGTTGACGTGAATGCGAATACCCTGGAATGCGCGGGTCGCAGGGTTCTTGCCCTTCTCCCACGCGGGATTGGCAACCGTCAGCACTGCCGCCAAGTCGGCAGTCCGCTCGAAAGGTTTCTCAGCACGGCGCTGCACGACGGCACGAGCCATGCGCTTGGCGAAGCGCTCTTCGCCATAGTCCTTGAATACACGGGCGATTTCGTCCTCGCTGGCACTGGCAATCCACTGCGCAGCGCTTTGGCCACGATCAGGGTTCATGCGCATATCCAGCGGGCCGTCGTTCAGGAAGCTGAAACCACGTTCCGGGTCATCAAGCTGCGGGGACGACACACCAAGGTCGAGCAGAACGCCGTCCACCTGCCCGCCGAGTGCACGCGCGCGCACTTCGTCGCCAAGCTCGGCAAAGCTCCTTTGCACAATGACAAAGCGGCCGTCATCGGCCGCCAGAGCTTGCCCAGTCGCAATCGCTTGCGGGTCTTTATCGAACCCCAGCAAGCGACCTCCGGGCCCAAGCCGCTCCAGAATGAGCCGACTGTGCCCGCCACGCCCGAATGTGCCATCCAGGTAGCAGCCATCTGCGCGCAGGGCGAGGCCTTCCACTGCTTCTTCAAGCAGTACGGTGATATGGCGGAAGCTGCTGGTTGCGCTCACAGGATCAGGTCACGTAGTTCATCCGGCAAACCGCCGGGTTGTTTGATTGCCATGAGGTCAGCCTCGGAAATCGCAGTCCAGGCATCCTCATCCCACAGTTGAAACTTGTTCAGTTGGCCGACCAGCATGGCTCGCTTATCCAATCCGGCATGCTCGCGCAGGCGCGGAGGAACCAGAAAGCGCCCAGCGCTATCCAGCTCCAGGTCAACGGCATTACCGATCAGCAGGCGTTGCAGGCGGCGAGTTTCTTCGCGCAGAGAAGGTAGCTCTCTCAGCTTGGCCTCGATGAGCTCCCATTCAGGCAGGGGGTAGACAGTCAAACAGGGATCGACGGCGTCGATAGTGACGATGAGCTGCCCACCACAACGCGAAACGAGCTCGTCCCGATACCGACTTGGCATCGCGAGTCGCCCTTTGGCGTCGAGACTGATGGCGTTAGCTCCGCGAAACAAGGCTGCGCTTCCCCTTTTGATTGGCTTTCCTTGCCAGTAAATCCCACTTCTACCCACTTCGCTCCACTTCCGCACACTATAGAAATGCGCCAGCCCCACCGTCAAGGCACGCAAAAGCGGAAAACTCCTTACAGGACGGCAATTTAGCGAGGTTTCGGAAGGTATTGGGACGGTTTCAGCGGAGCAAGGGGGGAGCAAAATCCAGCACTTACAAGACACTGAACTTCGAACTTAAAGTAATTTGTTAAGAGTAAGATCTTTTCGGCATTTCGAAGGAGGGACAAAGAACGCGGAAGAGCTAACGCGAAGAGAAGGAAAAGCAGAGAGTCGATCTGTAAGCCGGGTTCTGTCGAGGACAGTCATTCATCTACGGCTGCCATCACTGACAGCCTTTAGCAACCTACCCGAATCCGACGCGGGCCACGCCATGGATTCCTATTTGGTCTTGCTCCGAGTGGGGTTTGCCTAGCCACGAACTGTTACCAGTCGTGCGGTGCGCTCTTACCGCACCTTTTCACCCTTACCGGCGCTTGCGCGCTTAGGCGGTTATTTTCTGCGGCACTTTCCGTAGGCTTGCGCCTCCCAGGCGTTACCTGGCACTCCGCCCTATGGAGCCCGGACTTTCCTCCCTCTCAAAATCGTAGAACGAAATGAGACAGCGACTGTCCGATCGACTCTCCGCCGACAAGGTTAACGGCAGGCGCCCTCAAGAACAAGCTCAGGAATCGGCCTGGCGCTCCAACGCGGCTTGATACAACAGGTTCTTGCGCACACCCGTGATCTCCGCAGCCAAGGCGGCAGCCCGCTTGACCGGCAATTCGGCCAGAAGCAGATCCAGCACTCGCAATGCTTCCGCGCTCAATGCGCCCTCGCCCTCCGGCGCCTGCCAGCCGCCGACCAAGACCACGCACTCACCCCGCTGCTGGTTCGAGTCCGCCGCCACCCAGCCACACAATTCTTCCAATGGCGCCCCCTTCAAGGTCTCGAAGGTCTTGGTCAGCTCCCTTGCCAGCACTGCAGGACGGTCGCCACCGAATACGCCACGCATGTCCTCCAGGGACTCCAGGAGACGATGAGGCGCTTCATAGAAGATGAGCGTTCGCGGCTCCTCCTTTAAGGCCTCCAGCCGCCCACGACGAGCAGTCGTCTTGGCAGGCAGAAAACCCTCGAAGATGAATCGATCCGAAGGCAGGCCAGCGGACGACAGCGCCGCGATGAGCGCACAGGCGCCCGGCACGGGCACAACAGGAATGCCTGCCGCACGGGCTTGACGCACCAAATGGAACCCCGGGTCGGAAATCAGCGGAGTACCCGCGTCGGAAATCAGCGCCACATCATCCCCGGCCTGCAGACGCGCCAGGAAGCGCCCGCCCTGGTCGCGCTCGTTGTGCTCATGGCAGGCCGCCAGCGGCGTTTCTATGCCGAAGTGCTGCAATAGACGAACCGAGTGACGCGTATCCTCGGCAGCGACCAGGCTCACCTCCTTAAGCACCCGCAGGGCCCGAGCAGTGATGTCGTCGAGGTTGCCGATGGGCGTTGCGACCACATAAAGCGTGCCGACCGCACTGCCGCTAGCGGGAGAAAGAGTCACAAGGCACCTCGGAAAAGACTGAAAGCGCGCATTGTATCCCGATTCACCGGCCCGACATCGCGCCTCAACCGGGGCTTGGGTACAATCGCACCTTTCTTTAACGAGTATCGGGACCGATAAATGATCGCTTGCCTGCGTCCGCTCTCCGCCCTCTGCCTCGCTGGCCTGCTGGCTGCCTGCGCCAGTTCGCCCTCGTCCAGCCTTGGCGAACTGCCCCGCACGCCCCAGGCCAGCATCGAGCAACTGCTGCAGCAAGCCAGCGAAGCCAAGCCAGAAGAGGCCGTGCTGCTCCGCCTATCTGCTGCCGACCTCGCCTACAAGCAGCAGGACATCGGCCGCTCGGCTCGTATCCTGGAACAGATCCCGCTGGACAGCATGAAGCCAGCGCAGCAGATCTTCGCCAGCACCCTGGCCGCCGAACTGGCAATGGCCCGCAACCAGCCCAAGAGCGCCCTGAAGGCCCTAAGCCACCCGAGCCTCGAGCACCTCGCCGAACTTCCCGTTGACCAGCAGGTGCGCACCCAACTGATTCGCGCCCGCGCCCTGGAAGCCGACGACCAACCCCTCGCAGCCGCTCGCGAGCGCGTATTCATCGCCCCACTACTGAGCGGCGAAGCCGCCAGCAGCAACCACGAAGCCATCTGGGCGCTGGTCTCCAGCCTCCCACTCGATCAACTGCAAGGTGGGGGCGACAAGGATCTGGCCGGCTGGCTTGAACTGGCGCGCCTGACCAAGACCTCCTCGACGCTGGAACAGCAACAAGCCGCCATCGACAACTGGCGCGCACAGAATCCAGACCATCCGGCCGCCAAACAATTGCCCCAAGCCCTGACCAAGCTGAAAGAAATTGCCGGTCAGCCACTGACCAAGATCGCCTTGCTGCTACCTCAGGAAGGCCAGCTGGCTTCAGTCTCTCGCGCCCTGCGGGATGGATTCCTGGCAGCCCACTACCAGGCCAAGCAAGCCGGACAGCCGCAACCGACCATCGAAATCTACGACAGCTCCAAGTTGACTTCCATCGACGACTTCTACCGCCAGGCTCAAGCTGATGGCGTGCAGCTTGTCGTGGGTCCGCTTGAGAAGCCGCTCGTCAAACAGCTCAGCACGCGCGAGCAACTCCCGATCACCACTCTCGCCCTGAACTACAGCGACTCCGGCCAGGAAGCCCCTGCCCAGCTATTCCAATTCGGCCTTGCAGCCGAAGACGAAGCCCGCGAAGTAGCCCGCCGCGCCTGGGCCGATGGCATGCGCAGTGCCGTTGCGCTGGTCCCCCGCAGCGAGTGGGGCGATCGCGTACTGCGCGCGTTCCAGCAGAGCTGGCAAGCCGAAGGTGGCCGCCTGATCGCTGCAGAACACGTTGACCAGCCAGTAGCCCTGGCCCAACAGATCGCCGACCTGTTCCAACTCCGCCAGAGTGAAGCGCGTGCCAAGCGCTTGCAGGGCACCCTGGGTGTTCCGGTAGCTGCCCAACCGGCGCGCCGCCAGGACGTCGACTTCATATTCCTCGCCGCAACGCCGCAGCAAGCCCAGCAGATCAAGCCGACGCTGGCCTTCCAGTACGCAGGCGACGTGCCCGTCTACGCCACCTCCCACCTCTATTCGGCGAGCAATGACCCGGCCCAGTACCAGGATCTCAACGGCATTCGTTTCTGCGAAACACCCTGGCTACTGAACGGCGACGACCCGCTCCGCCAGCAGGTAGGCAGCCAATGGCCCCAGGCCGGTGGCAGCCTGGGCCGCCTCTATGCAATGGGTGCCGATGCCTATCGCCTGGCTCCGCGCCTGGCACAGCTGAAGGCCCTGCCGGAAACCCAGGTGGATGGCCTTTCCGGCCGCCTCAGCCTCAACCCCGCCCGTCGCGTCGAGCGCCAGCTTCCCTGGGCCGAGTTCCGCGACGGGCAAGTGCAGCCCCTGAAAGACAGCGACTCTTGACTGACCGGCGTGCTCGCGGGCAAGCGGCGGAGACCCTTGCCCGCAACCACCTTGAAGCCAACGGACTGCGCTTGCTGTCCCAGAACTGGCTATGCCGACGCGGTGAGCTCGATCTGGTCATGCTCGACGGCGATACAGTAGTATTCGCCGAAGTCCGCTACCGGCGTCATGCCGGCTGGGGCGGCGCCCTCGAGAGCGTCGATGCCCGCAAGCGCGAAAAACTGGCATACGCCGCCCAGCAGTTCCTCCAACAGGAATCCCGCTGGGCAAAATACCCTTGTCGATTTGATGTGATTGCCGTCGACGCAATGGACGGTGATTCGCCCCCGCGACTGACCTGGCTGAAGAATGCCTTCGACACCTGATCGGTCGCCCCACTGAAGGTCTAACCCGATGGACATGCAACCCCGTATTCGCCAACTCTTCCAGGCCAGCATCGACACCAAGCTGCAGGCCATGGAA
This sequence comes from Pseudomonas sp. DY-1, assembly GCF_003626975.1. NCBI lineage: Bacteria > Pseudomonadati > Pseudomonadota > Gammaproteobacteria > Pseudomonadales > Pseudomonadaceae > Pseudomonas > Pseudomonas sp. DY-1. The sequence goes on from NZ_CP032616.1 coordinate 3,079,796, forward strand.
CTGCTGGCCCCGCACATCGAGCACGGCAGCATGGTGATGGTCCACGCGCTGCTCAATGAGGGCAAGATACTGTCCTGCGGCAACGGCGGCTCGGCCGGCGACGCCCAGCACTTCTCCTCGGAACTGCTCAATCGCTTCGAACGAGAGCGCCCGAGCCTGCCCGCAATTGCCTTGACGACGGACAGCTCGACCATTACCTCCATCGCCAACGACTACAGCTACAACGAAGTCTTTTCCAAGCAGATCCGCGCCCTGGGCCAACCTGGTGACGTGCTGCTAGCCATCTCGACCAGCGGCAACTCCGCCAATGTGATCCAGGCTATCCAGGCCGCTCACGACCGCGAAATGGTGGTCGTTGCCCTGACCGGCCGCGACGGCGGCGGAATGGCCTCCTTGCTGCTGCCGGAGGATGTGGAAATTCGTGTGCCTTCCAAGATCACCGCCCGTATCCAGGAAGTGCACCTGCTGTCCATCCACTGCCTCTGCGACCTGATCGACCGTCAACTGTTTGGGAGTGAAGAATGATCCGTTCGCCACTGATACTCGCCGGCCTTGCCCTCTGCCTCGCGCTCTCCGGCTGCGGCGGCCGCACCATCGGCAAGACCATCGATGACCAGTCCATGCCGTCGAAGGTGCGCGCCAAGGTCGAAGCGGCCAGTCCTGACCTGAAAACCAACTCGCACATCGTCGTCTCCAGCTACAACGGCGTCGTACTGCTTGCTGGCCAGACGCCGCGCGCCGACCTCAAGGACCTGGCCGGCCAGGCAGCTCAGTCCGCACAAGGCGTGCGCCGCGTACACAACGAATTGCAGGTGCTGCCGCCCTCCTCGACCCTGGCGCGCATGAACGACAGCACCATCACCACCAAGATCACCACCCAACTGCTGGCCGACAGCAAGGTCCCCAGCTCGCAGATCAAGGTCATAACCGAGAACGGCATCGTCTATCTGCTGGGCCTGGTTACTCGCCAGGAAGCCCAGCTGGCCACCAGCATCGTGCAGAGTGTTTCCGGCGTGCAGAAGATCGTCCGACTCTTCGAATACACCAACTGACCTTGCGGCAAACATGAAAAAGGCGATCCGAAGATCGCCTTTTTTTGTTACTTGACCACTTTCAGACTGGGCCGACCGCTGGGGCGCGAGGGCTCACCTCCCACACCCGGAGGCTCGCCGCCGGACGGACCGTCACCCTCCGGTTCAGGATCATCTCCTGGCAATGGCGGCTCCAGGTCGAAGACCATGCCCTGGCCATTTTCCCGCGCATAGATGGCCATGACCGCAGCGGAAGGAACATAGAGGCTGTGGGCAACACCACCGAAGCGCCCTTCAAAGCTCACTGCATCGTTATCCATGTGCAGATGGCGCACTGCGCTCGGCGAGACGTTGAGCACGATCTGTCCATCATTGGCGTAGCCCGACGGCACGATTACGCCTGGGTGCTCGGCATTGACCAGCAAATGGGGCGTGCAATCGTTGTCGACGATCCATTCGTAGAGGGCACGGACGAGGTAGGGGCGACTGGAATTCATCTTGGTCTCCTCAGCGCATTTCGCGCTCGGCGGCGGACAGGCTGGCCTGGAAGGAGTCACGGGCAAACGCGCGCTCCATGTAGTCCAGAAGAGGCTTGGCCGGCCGCGGCAACTCGATGCCCATCAGGGGAAGGCGCCAGAGAATCGGCAGCAGGCAGCAATCCACCAGGCTGAAATCTTCGCTTAGAAAATACGGCTTGTCCGCAAACAGTGGCGAAACACCAGTCAGACTCTCACGCAGTTCCTTGCGCGCAACAGCCTTGTCGGCGTCTTTGTTACGCGGATCAAGGATGCGATCTACCAGCGAACACCAATCGCGCTGCACTCGATGAATGAGCAGACGGGTGTTGGCACGCGCTACGGGATAGACCGGCAGCAGAGGAGGATGGGGATAACGCTCCTCCAGGTACTCCATCACGACAGTGGACTCATAAAGTGCCAGGTCACGATCGACCAAGGTCGGAACGCTGCCGTACGGATTGACCTCAGCCAGCTTGGGCGGGCAGCGGCCTGGCTCGACATTGATGATCTCGGCGGCGACGCCCTTCTCAGCGAGCACGATACGCACGCGATGGGAGTAGTGGTCGGCGGGGTCGGAGTAACAGGCCAGCCTGTTGGTGACGGCCATTGCGTCCTCCTCACATTGGAAAATTTCAGGGGCAGAAAAAGCGCGCGCCCAATAAGGGCGCGCGCTTCTTGCAACGGTGCAGCAGTGTATCAGTGCACGTCCTTCCAGTACTCGCGCTTGAGCAGGTAGGCGAACACGAAGAAGAACGCCAGGTACAGCAGCACGTAGGTACCGATGCGCTGGCTTTCCAGCTTGACCGGGTTGGCGGAGTAGGCGAGGAAGGTAACCAGATTCTGGACCTTCTCGTCGAACTCAGCCTCGGTCAGTTTGCCGGTCTTCGGCATTACGGTCAGCTGATCACAGGCTTCGTGGGTCAGCGGAGCGCCGGTCAGCGGATCGAACTGCTTATTGCCGCCCTCAACCACTTGAACCTGCTTGCAACCAATGACCTGACGGCCCTGCAGGCCGACCAGGACGTTCGGCATGCCGACGTTCGGGAAGACCTTGTTGTTCACGCCCCACGGACGCGCAGGATCCTCATAGAAGGAACGCAGGTAGCTGTACAGCCAGTCAGTGCCGCGTACGCGTGCAACCAAGGTCAGGTCAGGCGGAGCAGCACCGAACCAGGTCTTGGCGTCTTGCGGCTGCATACCAATCTTCATGTGGTCGCCAATCTTGGCGCCAGTGAGGACCAGGTTCTGCAGCATGAGGTCTTCCGGAATGCCCAGATCCTTGCCCACGCGCTCATAGCGCTGGAACTTGGCGCTGTGACAGCCCATGCAGTAGTTCGCGAAAGTACGCGCGCCGTCCTGCATTGCAGCCTTGTCGGTCAGGTCGATGTCGACCTTGTCCAGATGCACGTCATGGCCACCGGCGGCGAAAGACAGAGCCGGCAGCGCAGCGAAAACAAATGCAGCAAATAGCTTTTTCATCAGCCTGTCACCCTTTCCGGTACCGGTTTGGTTTTTTCCATCCTTGTGTAGAACGGCATCAGGATGAAGTACGCGAAGTACAGGATGGTGCACACCTGCGACAGCAGAGTACGGCCCGGAGTCGGCGCCAGAACGCCCAGCACGCCGAGGATGATGAAGGAGATGCAGAACACCAGCAGCCAGATCTTGCTCAGCCAGCCTTTGTAACGCATGGACTTCACCGGGCTGCGATCCAGCCACGGCAGAACGAACAGCACGGCGATCGCAGCACCCATGGCGATAACACCGAGAAGCTTGTCCGGTACCGCACGCAGAATCGCGTAGAACGGAGTGAAGTACCAAACCGGTGCAATGTGCTCAGGAGTCTTGAACGGGTTGGCCTGTTCGAAGTTCGGCTTCTCGAGGAAGTACCCCCCCATCTCCGGGAAGAAGAACACCACGAAGCAGAACACGAAGAGGAACACCACCACGCCGACGATATCTTTCACCGAGTAGTAGGGGTGGAACGCAATGCCGTCCAGCGGAATGCCGTTCTCGTCCTTCTTCTTCTTGATATCCACGCCGTCCGGGTTGTTCGAACCCACTTCGTGCAGCGCCAGGATGTGCAGCACGACCAGGCCGAGCAAGACGATCGGCAGAGCGATCACGTGCAGGGCGAAGAAGCGATTCAGGGTGATGCCCGAAATCAGGTAGTCACCACGAATCCACTGGGTCAGGTCGTCGCCCACGACAGGGATGGCACCGAACAGCGAGATGATCACCTGAGCACCCCAATAGGACATCTGGCCCCAGGGCAGCAGGTAGCCCATGAAGGCCTCGGCCATCAGGGCGAGGTAGATCAGCATGCCGAAGATCCACACCAGCTCTCGCGGCTTCTGGTAGGAGCCGTAGAGCAGACCGCGGAACATGTGCAGGTAGACAACGATGAAGAACGCCGATGCACCCGTGGAGTGCAGGTATCGGATGATCCAGCCGTACTCCACGTCGCGCATGATGTACTCAACGGACGCAAAGGCTTCTTCGGCGGACGGAGTGAAGCTCATGGTCAGCCAGATACCGGTGAGGATCTGGTTTACCAGTACCAGCAGTGCCAGCGAACCGAAGAAATAGAAGAAGTTGAAGTTCTTCGGGGCGTAGTACTTGCTCAGATGGTCTTCCCACATCTTGGTCGCGGGGAAGCGCGCATCGACCCATTCCATGAATTTGCTCATCAGGCCTTCTCCTGGTCCACACCGACGACGATGACGTCATCCGACTCGTACGAGTACGGCGGCACCGGCAGGTTCAGAGGCGCGGGCTGCGCCTTGTAGACACGACCGGCGAGATCGTAACGGGAGCCGTGGCAGGGACAGAAGTAGCCGCCTACCCACTCAGCACCCAGGTCAGCCGGGGCAACTTCCGGACGGAAGGACGGCGAGCAGCCAAGGTGGGTGCAGATGCCGACCAGTACCAGGATTTCCGGCTTGATCGAACGGTTTACCGGATCCACATAGGTCGGCTGAACCGACGCTTTGGATTCTGGGTCTGCTATGCGGTCGTGGATCTTTGGCAGGTTCGCCAGGATCTCTTCAGTACGACGCACGATGAACACCGGCTGACCGCGCCATTCGGCAATGATCTGCTGGCCTGCCTCGACCTTGCTTATATTCACCTTGACCGGTGCACCCGCGGCCTTGGCCTTGGCACTGGGCAGCCATGACCCCACGAACGGGACCGCAGCCCCCACCGCTCCCGCCGCACCAACCACGGACGTGGCCGCTACGAGGAAGCGACGCCGGCCTGCATTCACGCCGTCATTGCTCATTCAGTCGTCTCCCATCAGCTTTTGTGGCCCGTTGTTCAGGCCTCTACTAAGTAAAAAATCGAGCCGCGCAAAAAATTCGCCAAATGGTAAAGAAAACCCCCTTTCCTGACAAGGTAATAGCCGGATACAAATAGCCCGAAAGCCTTGATTGGCGGGGGATCCGCATGTGCGACAAGCTGTCGCACGGACAAATTCTTCACGCATAAAAAAACGCCCAGTTCCGAAGAAACTGGGCGCTTTTCGCAAGCGTCGAATTAACGCTTGGAGTACTGCGGACGCTTACGCGCTTTGCGCAGACCGACTTTCTTACGCTCAACTTCGCGAGCATCGCGAGTCACGTAGCCGGCCTTACGCAGCGGGCTGCGCAGGGTCTCGTCGTATTCGATCAGGGCGCGAGTAATGCCGTGGCGGATAGCACCGGCCTGACCGCTTACACCACCGCCAACGACGGTGACATAGATATCGAATTTCTCAACAGTCTCGGTCAGCTCCAGCGGCTGACGCACGACCATGCGAGCGGTTTCGCGGCCGAAGAAAGTATCCAGGCTGCGGTTGTTGATGGAGATCTTGCCAGTACCCGGACGCAGGAAGACGCGTGCGGTAGCAGTCTTACGACGGCCGGTGCCGTAATTTTGAGTCGCCGACATAATGAACTTATCCCGTTAAATCTTCAGTTCTTGGGGCTGCTGAGCGGTGTGCGGGTGAACAGCACCCTTGTACACCTTCAGCTTGCGATACATGTCGCGGCCCAGCGGGTTTTTCGGCAGCATGCCTTTGACCGCGGTCTCGATCACGCGCTCGGGGGCCTTGGCAATCAGCTTCTCGAAGTTGATTTCCTTGATGCCACCCGGGAAGCCGGAGTGCGAGTAGTACATCTTGTCGGTGGTCTTTGCACCGGTAACACGAACCTGCTCGGCATTGATCACGACGATGTAGTCGCCGGTATCAACGTGAGGGGTGTATTCGGGCTTGTGCTTGCCACGCAGACGGCTGGCAATTTCGGTGGCCAGACGACCCAGGGTCTGACCTGCAGCGTCGACGACGTACCAGTCGCGCTTAACAGTTTCCGGTTTTGCAGTAAAAGTCTTCATTCGCTATAGCCTCAGGGGCCGCCCTGAAAATTAGACGGCGGATCTTACTGAATAGTGCTCGCCCTGACAAGGTCAGAGACAGCCGGAAACAGACGCTATCGGGGGCTCGGGTCAGCGCGTCCGCTACGGCAAGGGTTGTTCGGCAGGCTAGGCATCCCCGCCTTCCTTCTTCGCAGGCTAGGCATCCCCGCAAAGAAAGCCGCGGAATTATGCCGATTGCAGGAAAAAATTCAACCTGATTTCATGCATCCTTTACAAAAACGCAGGAGGCAGCGATGGAATACCGCCAACTTGGCCGCACTGATCTCAAAGTCAGCAGCCTTTGCCTGGGCACCATGACCTGGGGCGAGCAGAACACCGAGTCAGAAGCCTTCGCCCAGATCGAGCGCGCCAAAGGCTACGGCATTAATTTCATGGACACGGCGGAGATGTACCCGGTACCGCCTCGCGCGGAAACCTATAGCGCCACCGAAACCATCATCGGCAACTGGTTCGCCAAGCATCGTGACCGCGCAGACTGGGTCCTGGCGAGCAAAGTGGCTGGCCCGGGAAATGGCATCAGTCATATTCGCGGCGGCAACCTCAAGCACAACCGAGAGCACATCACCGCCGCCCTGGATGCCAGCCTCAAACGCCTGCAGACCGATTGGATCGACCTCTACCAACTGCACTGGCCTGAGCGCAGCACCAACTTCTTCGGCCAGCTCGGCTACCAACACAAGGACGAAGCGTTCACCCCCCTTCAGGAAACCCTCGAGGTGCTCGGCGAACAGGTCAAGGCGGGCAAGATCCGCCACATCGGCCTGTCCAACGAAACGCCCTGGGGCACCATGAAGTTCCTCCAGCTCGCCGATCAGCTCGGCCTGCCACGCGTCGCTTCCATCCAGAACCCCTACAACCTGCTCAACCGCAGCTTCGAAGTGGGCCTGGCGGAAGTGGCGATGCGCGAGCAATGCGGCCTCCTCGCCTATTCCCCCATGGCATTCGGCATGCTTTCCGGCAAGTACGAGAACGGTGCTCGCCCTGCGAACGCCCGGATAACCCTGTTCAGTCGCTTCACCCGCTACACCAACCCGCAGTCTCAGGCAGCCTGCTCGCGTTACGTGCAACTCGCTAGGGAACACGGTCTGGATCCAGCGCAGATGGCGCTTGCCTTTGTCACTGCCCAACCTTTCGTGACCAGCAACATCATTGGCGCCACTTCCCTTGAGCAATTGGAGACAAACCTGCGCAGTACCGAGCTGAGACTTTCCGAAGGCGTTCTGGAAGGCATTGCCGCCATCCACAAGGACCAACCGAACCCGGCTCCCTGAGAACAAGAAAGCCCGGCAATCGCCGGGCTTCTTGCTTTTGCAGAGGTAGGTCAAACCAGGGAACGGGCGATGATCTCCTTCATGATCTCGTTGGTACCGGCATAAATCCGCTGCACCCGCGCATCCGCCCAGGCCCGAGCTACCGCGTATTCCCACATGAAACCGTATCCACCGTGCAGCTGCACGCATTCGTCCAGCACCTTGCACTGGAGGTCAGTACCCCAGTACTTGAGCATCGCCGCCGTCGGCACATCCAGCTTGCCTTGCAGGTGCAGCTCCAGGCAGCGATCAACGAAAACGCGGCCGATCTGGATCTCCGTTGCCATCTCCGCCAGCTTGAAACGGGTGTTCTGGAACTCGGCGACAGATTTACCGAACGCCTTGCGCTCACGTGTGTAGTCCAGGGTCCAGTTAAGCGCCGCTTCGGCCGACGCCAGGGCACCGATGCCGACGGTCAGGCGCTCCTGAGGAAGCTCCTGCATCAGATAGGCGAATCCCATGCCGGCCTGTCCTAGCAGGTTTTCCTTTGGAACCCGAACATCCTGGAAGAACAGCTCGGATGTGTCCTGAGCCTTCATGCCGACCTTTTCCAGCCGCTTGCCCTTGGCAAAGCCGGGGGTTCCCGCCTCGACCAGGAATAGGCTGGTGCCTTTCGCCCCCGCCTTCGGGTCGGTCTTGGCGACCACGATCACCAGATCAGCGAGGAAGCCGTTGGTAATGAATGTCTTGGAGCCGTTGATGACGTAATCGTCGCCGTCCAGTACCGCAGTGGTTTTCACGCCCTGGAGGTCAGAACCGGCACCGGGCTCAGTCATGGCAATGGCCGTCACCAGCTCACCACTGACCAGTCTGGGTAGATACTTCAGCTTCTGCGCCTCGGAACCGTAATGAAGGATGTACGGTGCAACGATGTCGGAATGCAGGGAGAAGCCGATACCAGTCAGACCCAGGCGGCCGATCTCTTCGATCACCACCGCACTGTAGAGAAAGTCGGCGCCCATCCCGCCGTACTCTTCCGGGATATGCGAGCAAAGCATTCCGGCCTCACCCGCCTTGTTCCATAGGGCGCGATCGATGTGGCCGTCCTTTTCCCACTGGTGGTGGTAAGGCACTGCCTCCTGCTCGAGGAACTTGCGCACACTGTCGCGGAATAGTTCGTGATCGGAGCTGAACAGGGTTCTTGGGATCATGGCATCACCTTGGAATGACACTGCGTGTCGTATGGGGTCAGAGGCAACCGACTCTAGGCCAGTCCCCTCCCCCGCCACACTGGACACTTAGGACAAAAAATAAGACGATCCAGCCGCAGAATGACCGCTTTCCCCTAATAAGAACAACACCATGAGTATTACGCAGTCCCCCAACCTTCGACAGGTCAGCATCCTGGCCATCGATGGCGTCTTCGCCTCCACCCTCATGCAGGCCAAGGACTTCTTCCACATGGCCAGCTTGCGCTTCGGCAAGCTCCAGGGTAAAGGCCTCACACCTGCTTTCCGGACCCGCCTGGTCAGCCCTGATGGCCTGCCAGTCGACAGCTTCAGCGACGTGAAAGTCCCAGTCGACGGGCCGCTGGACGACGCAGAGATCATCATCATCCCTGCCTTCTGGGGCGACTTCGATGCCCTGCTATCTCGTTATCCGCAAGTCTGCGAATGGCTGCGCGCGCGTCACGCCGCCGGCAGCGCCATCTGTGGCGAGGCCACTGGTGTGTTCTGGATGGCCCAAGCGGGGCTTCTGGATGGAAAGGAAGCCACTACTTACTGGCGCTTCTTTGGTGAGTTCGCCGAACGCTTCCCCAGGGTATTGCTGAACCAGGACAAGCATCTTTCCGACGCCGACAACCTCTACTGCGCTGGCGGCGTCACCTCGGCCTGCGATCTCTATATCTACCTGATCGAACGCTTCTGTGGCGCCGGCATCGCTCAGGCGGTGGCCCGTGACATTCTCTATGAAGTCCAACGCAGCTATACCCCGGGCCGCATCGGCTTCGGCGGACAGAAGCTGCACCACGACATGACCATCCTGCAGATCCAGCAATGGCTGGAAGACCACTTCGCCGACAAATTCCGCTTCGAGGACGTGGCCCGCGACCACGGTATGAGCATTCGCAACTTCATGCGGCGCTTCCAGGCAGCCACTGGCGACAAGCCCCTGCATTACCTTCAAAGGTTACGCATCGAAACAGCAAAGGGGCTTCTTTCGGGTACGCGCAAGAGCATCAAGACCATCAGTTACGAGGTGGGCTACGACGACGCCAGCTTCTTCGCCCGCCTGTTCCGCCAGCACACCCAGCTCTCTCCGAACCAATACCGGCACCAGTACCAGCAGAAAGGTGAGTGAAGCGGAGTTCGCTCACGCTCAGCTCATGCACCTGCCGCTGCAGCAGTCCCGCTGGCGCTAGCCAGCGATTCCGCCACCTCCTGGCACTGCCATCCCAAGGATGGGTTGGCCCCATGCCTCATCGCCCTATGATCGGCCCATGCCCGAACGGGTTGCCCAGACCCCGCGCCTGTCATCGCGCGGGAGGAAAACAACAAGAAAAGGTCCATCGCCATGCGCCGCTACCTGCTTGCACTGCTGGCCGCCTGCAGCCTCACCGCTGTGGCGGATGAAAACTGGAAACCCTTCCCCTACGACAAGGCCGCCTATGACTACTCCGGCGACAAGCTGCGCGAAGCCTGGCCGCGCCTGACTCGCGGATTCGGTCCCAACTACCCCTATCCGGATGCCGACTGGGTCGTGACCATGGCCAGCCAGTACCCCAAGGCCCTCGAACTGACCGTGACTGGAAATACCGGCTTCACCGGCAAGCCCGAGGAAGCCGAAGCCTACGCAGCGAAGCTCCAGGATGTCTGGCGCCTGATGTTCCGTGGTGACTTTGCCCAGGCCAAGAAGCAGGGACTTGCCCTGGGTGTTGGTGGCCAGGTGCCGGCAATGTTCGCCCAGGTGGTCTACGCCATGTTTCTCGT